>JAUXWY010000139.1 GCA_030681235.1 Pirellulaceae bacterium
CCGGCTGAAGCCGGTACACCAGCGCTTGCTAAAGAGATCTTTCACACTACCGCCGGCTGAAGCCGGTACACCAGCGCTTGCTAAAGAGATCTTTCACACTACCGCCGGCTAAAGCCGGTACACCAGCGCTTGCTGAATTGCCGTGAGTACGGATCTAGAGGATAAACCGACTGAGGTCTTGATCCGCCAACAGATCCTTCAACCGCGCGTCGACGTACGCGGCGTCGATCGTGGTTAAGCGACCTTGCAAATCGGGAGCGGTGAAACTGACTTCTTCCAAGATCCGTTCCAAGAGGGTGTGAAGTCGACGGGCGCCGATGTTTTGGGTCGTTTGGTTCAACTGGAACGCGTTGCGAGCGATTTGACGAATGCCGTCCTCGGTGAACTCCAACTGCACGCCTTCGGTTTCCAACAAAGCCGCGTATTGTCGAGTCAAGCTGCTGGAAGGTTCGGACAGAATCCGCACGTAGTCGTCTTCCACCAAATTGGACAGTTCGACACGAATAGGGAAGCGACCCTGCAATTCGGGCATCAAGTCACTGGGTTGATGTTTGTGAAAAGCGCCGGCCGCGACAAACAGGATGTGATCGGTCCGCACTTGGCCGTAGCGAGTATTGACAATCGTGCCTTCCACCAAGGGCAACAAGTCGCGCTGGACACCTTGTCGCGACACATCCGCGCCCTTGCCTTCACTGGCGACCAGTTTGTCGATCTCGTCCAAGAAAATG
This sequence comes from Pirellulaceae bacterium, assembly GCA_030681235.1. GTDB lineage: Bacteria > Planctomycetota > Planctomycetia > Pirellulales > Pirellulaceae > M30B19. The sequence continues at coordinate 729 of JAUXWY010000139.1, forward strand.
ACACCCAAATTTTCGGCCAACGCAATCGCTTGAGCGTTGACTTGGTCTTCATCCAAAAGTTTTTCGAACTCTTGCTCGAACAGGACTTTGCGGGCTTCCTTGACCGAAGTCTTCTTCGTCTTGGATGACTTCGGCATGAACTTTTCCAACATCGACTGCATGTCGCGGTCCATGTGATCACCGCCCAAAGCTCCGAACATCATGGGACTCGACTTTTGCTCGATTCGAAACTCGACCACTCGCTCTTCCAATTGGCCGGCGCGCAGTTTGGAATTCATTTTGGAACGCAGCTTCGTGTACGAGTCCGACTCGATCGACTTGGCGGACTCGCCGACCGACTCCGGGTCGGACTCGGACTCGTCAGCACCATTCGCATCCAGCATGTCGGCGGCTGAAACCGACTCGCTGCGCTGTGAGTGTGAGGAATGGGGATGCGGACCGCACAGCAGATCCAATAACCGTTCTTCACACCGCTGCTTGGCCGTGGCTTCGTTCTGGATTTGTAACTCTTTCTTGACCAACACGATGGCATTTTCGACCAATTCGCGAATCATGCTTTCGACGTCGCGCCCGTAGTAGCCGACCTCCGTGAATTTGGTCGCCTCCACTTTGATAAACGGAGCGCCGGTGATCTTGGCCAAGCGTCGAGCGATCTCGGTCTTGCCCACACCGGTGGGTCCAATCATCAGAATATTCTTGGGGTTGACTTCTTGTCGCAGTTCTTCATTCAATTGTTGTCGCCGCCAGCGATTGCGGACCGCGACGGCCACACTGCGTTTGGCGGCAGCTTGGCCAATGATGTATTGGTCGAGCATTTGCACGATCCGAGCGGGAGTCAGATCGGCGGGAGCGGAGTGTGGAAGAGGATTCGTCATGCGTTGGGTCTTCGCTAGGCTGGGTGGTTGGGTGTGGGGAGTGTTTCTACCACGACATTTTGATTGGTGTAGATATCGATCGAGCCCGCGATCTTCAGGCTATGCTCCACGATCTCACGAGGCGACAGAGAACTGTGCGCGACCAGGGCTCGAGCGGCGGCCAAGGCGTAGTTCCCACCCGACCCAATGGCGGCGATTCCATCGGTCGGTTGGATCACATCACCGGTGCCGCTGATCAACAACACGTGCTGCCCATCGCTGGTGATCAGCATGGCTTGCAGTTGCCGTAGGGCACGGTCCATTCTCCATTGTTTGGCCAATTCGATGGCCGCGCGAGGTAAATTCTGAGGGAAGTCCCGCAGTCGTTCCTCGAACCGCTCCAACAAGGCAAAGGCATCGGCACTGCTGCCGGCAAAACCGCAGAGGACTCGGCCATCCAACAGTTTGCGGATTTTCATGGCATCGGCCTTCATCACGGCGTCGCCCAACGTGACTTGGCCGTCGCCGCCAATCGCAACTTCGCCCTGCCCTTTGACACACAAAATGGTCGTGGCGTGAATTTCAAATTTGCGGGTTCCCGCCATAAGGCACTTTCTCAAGGAGCTACGGTACGTGCCTTGACCCGGGCACTGATTTCTTTGAACTGCGGATGGCGACTGTCGCCACACCACTCGAACAACGCGGACTCGGTCGTGGTCAGGATCGCCCCGCTGATTTCCATGCGTTGCCACGCGATTCTTTGATCCAATTCGTGGCGTGATCCCGTCGCATCGACGACGACAAAACAATCGAACCCCATGGCCAACAAATCCAACACCGTTTGCAAAACGCAGACGTGGGCCTCGATCCCCACGACCACAACTTGGCGGCGGCGTTGGGCATGCCATTGGCCAAAGACCTCGTGACATTCGCGGCAACTGAACATGCGTTTCTCCAGCGCCGGTCGGGAAAGTCGTTCTGTCACGGCCGCGACGCTCGGACCCAGACCTGCCGGGTATTGTTCCGTCGCGACGATCGGCACTTCGAATCGGCTCGCAGCGTCCATCAACAAGGCCACATTGTCCCGCACCGCTGAAGATCGTTGCACCAGCGGCAATAGTTTTTCTTGGACATCGACGACCAACAAGGCGCTCGTTGAAGGATCCAGCAACAGCGGGCTACGACTCAGGTCAGACATTAGAAAAAATTCCTTCGCAGCTACGGACTTGCTTCAGCGGCACTAGCCGCCACTAAACGGTGGCAAGATCGCAATCTCATCATTCAGCCTCAGAGGCTGACTATCGGGCACAATCTCTTGGTTGATCGCCACTTGAGAAAACGGCAACAACGGCTCCAGCCCCGGATATTGCTCCAGTAAGTTCGCCCTCAAGTCTGCCACCGTTGGATCGACATTGGGAACCGTGATCGTGATTTCGTCAAATCCGACGATTTCACGAACCATCGCGAAGAGTTTGATCGTCATCTTCATGTGTGGCGCCTTGGGAGGTCCTTGATTGCCATGTTTCCGATCGATCCGCCAACGGTGTCAGCCGCGGCTTCCATCGATCAGCCGGAAGCTGTTCGGTAGCAAGTCGGAAATCTTGTAGGATTGTTGCACCGTCGGGTTGGTGGGATCCACACAATAAACGTCGATGTCCAAACCGAACTCGGCCAGGACTTGGCGGCAGGCGCCGCACGGGGCGGCCACGGGCGAGGCAGTCACCACGATTCGCAGCGGGGGGAACTTGAGCAGGTCGTACTTCGCTGCCGCTGCCCCAATCGCCATTCGCTCCGCACAGACGGTCAGTCCAAAGGACGCGTTCTCGACGTTGCAGCCGACAAAGATGTCTGGTTGACCTCGCAATTCCAAAGCCGCGCCGACCAAGAAACGCGAGTACGGCGCGTAGGCTCGTTGCCGAACTTGGCCGGCGGCTTCAATCAATCGCGCCAGCTCCACCGTCTACTCCTTCTTAAGTTTTTCTGCTTTTGCGACTTTCTGCATGTGTCGATAACGCCGCTCCAGAAAGATCACCAAGACCAAGCAAAACGCCACGCCGGACAACTTCAACCACCAAGCGTCCTTGTCGATGTACTTCTCGAATTGTCCCGCCAGCAGATACATCAGACCGTTGCCCAACAAACTACCGACGCCAATCGCAGCAAATGTTACAAATCGGCCCAAGCCCATCAGGTTTCCAAAGATCGAACCGCCCACACTTCCCGTCGACGAGGTCGGAAACATCACAAAGACGATCAACACCAGAACCGAGGCCCGTTTGACCCAAGGTCGATCGTTGACCAAGGCCTGTGTGTCACCGATCAAGTCGGCAGCTTTCGGGCCGAAAAAGGGAATCCGAAACATGAACCCCAAGTGAAACGCCAAAAACCCCGCGACAACGAGGTCCAAGTACATGACCAACAGGAACAGCTCCAACGAACTGATCTGGGCCAATTCTTGATACATCTGGTACCAAAACGAGCCCTCCTCAGCCGGAGGAGGAACGCTCCCCGCCGATTGTCCGAACAAGATCACAAAACGCCCTAAAACCAAGACTGTCGCGATGGCAGCGATGACGAACTTGTAGGCCGAATAAGGACCCTGAATCAGCGCGATGAACACGACCACGACCACCGTTAAGGCAATCGGCAGCAACAGGGTAAAAAACCAAAACACCCGGGAAAAATCCCATATTTTCCGTTCGAAGTGTTCGAACGACTCGATCACGGCTCGCCCCGATTCCGTCTGTGGCGCTCGTGCCGAATTTTCCTGAACTTCCATACAGGCAAGTCTTTTCGTTAAATAATGGGGACGGCCTTGCGGCAACCCCTTTGTAGCAGCCACAACGCAGGATCGAATTGAATTCTATTCGAGAGAAAATGTCTAGTGGACCGCTTGAATCGCGCCAGCAAACTCGACCAAAATAGCTCGCGACATTCTGACAATTTTCCACAACCGGAAGTAGAAACCCTTTCTGCCGCCCGCCCGCGACCTATAATGAACGCAGGGCGTCTGCGAGATCCGGCACGAATTCGCGGGCCCACCGGACGGAGATTCACGCGTCTTATGATCAAGCTTTGCAGTTCGATTTTGCTCGGAACACTATTTGTCCTCCATACTTCAATGGTTCGAGACGTCGTGGCTCAAGATGCCACGACGACAGTTCGCAGCGACCAGGTTCTGCTGCACTCCGGCCAAACGCTGTACGGGAGCATCACGCAGTCTCGAATTGGACCCCGGAATGATGAAGAATTAGAACTGGTCCTGGATGACGGCAGCAAACTGATTCTCCACCGCGACCTGTATCAGTCCTGGAAACCCGAATCGGCCGCCCTGCCAGAATATCGCGAGCGATTAGAAAAGGCGGTCCGGACCGTGGACAGCCAATGGGAACTGGCCCAGTGGTGCAAAGAAAACAATCTCAAACCCCAAGCCGACACACACGCGCGCCTCGTCGTCGAACTGGATCCCGAGCACGAACCGGCCCGCCGCGCCTTGAACCACCAACGAATCCGCGGTCGCTGGCAGGACCCCGAAGTGGAAAAAAAGAGAGAGGGCAGAATCAAGGTCAAGACCGAGTGGGTACTGCCTGAGATTGTCGACATCAAAAATGCGATGGCGGCCTATAACGAAAAGCAACTTGCCTGGAAGAAGGATTTGACATTGCTTTTCAAACAGGCACTTGGCACCGGCTCTAAGGCCGGAGAAGCTACCAACAAAATTCGCAACGTTCGTGACCCTGAAGCCGTCGAGACTCTGGTCGCTCGACTGGTGGAAACCAAGCCCGTCCCTTCCATTCGCGAGCGCTCCGTGATCGTCGAAGTGCTATGCGAAATCCCAACGCACAGTTCCACGATGGCACTATTGGATTATTACATGAACAATCGCGATGACGGCGAAGGTCGTGACCGCGCGATTCAGGCAATCGCGAAACGACCCGCCCATCAACCTCAAGTCGCTCGGCGTTTGGTGCAAGACTTGGATGTTGACAAGAGCGGCGACCGCGAGAAACTAACCAACCGAACGGTCGCTCTGGACAACCATTTGCGATTGGAGCGAGCCGCCACCGCGCTGCGGGTGATCAACGCCAGCGTCGGGATTGAGGCGCTGATTGTCTCGATCCAAGTTCCCTACACGATCAAGGTCAAGGTTCGAGAAAACGCGGCCCTCAGCGGCGGCAACGTGCAAGGCGGCGGCGGAACGCGAGAAATCACGGACACCTTCGTGTTGGAAAATCTATCGGCCGTGGAAACTCTGGAAAAATTCACAGGGCAAAAGTTTGGCAAGAACCAAGACGCCTGGCTGAAATGGTGGATCGCAGAGAACACTCCGCAATACCTCAATCTCCGCCGTGATCGGTAGTCAAAACCGTTCACGACCAGAGCAAGCGGCGTTGGTTAACCGCGTGGCCAGAGCAGTTTTGGCGAGTTCCAACTTGGCGAAAAAAACAGTTGCCGCTGTCAACATTGCGGCGGCCCGCGTTTGCGCGTGAACGGTTACCAGTCGTCTGGCCGAACCAAGCAGTGTCCGATTCAACCGCAACTCTTGCTGAGCGAATCCAGGGGCACTCGATCCGCCGGCACAGTGAACTGTCCCGCTAAGGCGATCACGTCGCGACGAACTTCTTCCAACTTGTCCGCGTTATCGTGATGCCGCAGCGCTTGCAAGATCCAATCGGCGATGGTCTTCATCTCGTCCGAGCCCATGCCACGGGTCGTAAGCGCTGGGGTGCCAATGCGAATCCCGCTGGGGTCGACCGGGCGGCGCTGATCAAACGGAATCATGTTCATGTTGACGGTAATGCCGCAGTGATCCAAGGTCGACTCGGCGATCTTGCCACCGATCCCCAACGGAGTCACATCGACTAACAACAGATGGTTGTCCGTGCCACCGCTGACAATTTTTAGGCCGCCACTTTGCAAGGCTTCGGCCAACGTCTTGGCATTGGCCACAACTTGGGTTTGATAATGGATGAAGTCTGGGCCAAGTGCTTCACGGAAGCAAACGGCTTTGCCCGCGATCACGTGCATCAAGGGACCGCCTTGCATGCCCGGGAACACGCTTCGATTGAGCAGCTTTTCATCTTCCGAGCTGCACAGAATCAATCCACCGCGAGGACCGCGCAAGGTCTTGTGCGTGGTCGTGGTCACAAAGTCAGCCACGCCGACCGGATTGTGATGCAAACCGGCCGCCACCAAACCGGCATAGTGGGCCATGTCCACCATCAACTTCGCCCCCACGCCGCGCGCGATTTCGGCAAACCGATCGTGTGGGATCTCACGTGGATAAGCACTAGCGCCGGCGACAATCAGCTTGGGCCGATGCTCGGCGGCCAATCGTGCGACTTGATCGAAGTCGATCCGCGAATCCTGTGGGCTCACTCCGTAATGGACGAAGTTGTACAGTTGTCCCGAAGAATTCAGTTTCATGCCGTGCGTCAAATGCCCGCCATGAGCCAGATCCAGACCCAAGACCGTATCACCGGGCTTGAGTAGGGTCATGTAAACGGCTTGGTTGGCCTGGGAGCCCGAATGCGGTTGCACGTTGGCATGAGCGGCACCGAACAATGCTTTGGCTCGGTCGATCGCCAACTGTTCGACGGTGTCCACGTGTTCGCAACCACCATAATAACGCTTGCCGGGGTACCCTTCGGCGTACTTGTTGGTCAACACGCTCCCAACCGCTTCCATCACCGCCGCGCTGGTGTAGTTTTCGCTGGCGATCATTTCGAAGCCTTCGCGTTGTCGCCGAGCTTCGGCGACAATGGCTTGGGCGAGGGCCGGATCTTCGTGGGCCAAGATACTCATGATGGTCGGTTCCTTGTGCGTGGGTCCCGGAAGTTCAATATTCCAAGTCGTGTAGGTTATTCGATGCGGCGCAGGACAAAGACGACGTCTTCGGTTTGGTCATCCAACGCCATCGGTGTTTGAATGTCGTAAGCAAAGTCAAATACGGACGCGATTTCCCAACGGGGCTCGCTGGCGATCAGGCCCAACACTTGCTTCACATTGTAGGTCAAGAAATTGAACTGGTCCTCGAGAATTTCGCGACCGTTCGGCTTGGTGACCTCGTACTTCATGCCGTAAGCCTCCAAGCGCTGGGCCGGCATGCGATCCACCAGCCACATCTGGCTGCGGATCTTGAGGTTGCCGCGACTGGCGGTCCAAGTCTCCTCGACAACTTTCGCTTCAGTCAAGGGCGTCAAGTGCAGTCCCAAGACGTACAATCCGCCGGGCGCCACCGCGTCAGCCATCACACGCATGTGAGCTTCGGCCAACTCCGGTTTTTCCAGGTGGCGAAAGCTGTTGATTGTGTTGAACGCCGCGTCGACCGGTTTCTTGAGTTTGAAGTTGCACATGTCGCCGACAAACGCCGATACCGGAAAACCGTACTTCTCCAGCCTGCGATTGCAGAAGTCGATCGCTTTTTCGTTCAAGTCATTGCCGGAAATCTGATAACCCAGTTTCGCAAACCGGACCATCAGCCGCCCGGTCCCACACGCCGGCTCAAACAGCTTCTTGATTTTGCGATCGGCAAAACACGCGAAACAGTCTTGCAAGAAGTCCAGTTCCGCCTGGCAGTCGGAACCAAAGATCAAGTCATAGTATTTCGGATAATCGTAAATATGCCCCGGCAACCGAACTGTTTTGGGCTTCTTCTTGGCCACTGCGGTCGCTGTCTTTGCGACCGATTTCTTTGCGGCGATATTCTTCACGCTCCCTTTTTTGGAGCCGGTTGCTTTGGAGCCAGATTTCTTCAAGGGATTCTCAATTTTTAGCACGAAGGAAGGTGCCCCGCCCAAGGACTGCCCGAGTCCGTCGCGGGCGTTGCCTATGTTAAATGCCCCACGAATTTTCGTAAATGAGCCCTGAGGGTCGCGAGCCTCCGGAGCTGCGAATCCCTGTGCGGCTCGGCCAACGACCTACATGGGAACGATACCAGCCGCGTCCAGCGCCAACGGGGCACCACCAATTTCTTTCCAAGAGATGCTCGGGGAAGACGCAGATTCTCGAAACGCGGGACAGCCGTCGAACCGGAAGGCTTCATCAATGATTTCTAATGGTTATCGGACGCGAACCGTTGCCGGTCTACATTACATAGTTCGGGGCGTCCGTTCAGCGTTGGCAACATTTGCGAACCTGCGAGATCCCGCACGCCCTGCCCCCGCAAGATTCGATCGATCCTCCTTCGGCGCGACCGCGATTTGCGATTGATCCCAGCGGAGTGATCGTCTGTGGCGACTCGCACGATATCGCTTCGATCCAAGGCGCGATGCGCAGCGGCCGCGAAGCTGCCGAATTTATCCTCACCGAACGCCCCCGAAGCTTGACATAAGACTCGTTTGGCTATTTCTTGAGCGTCGTCAGGTACTCGATTAAGTTGACCAAGTCGTCTGCCGATAGGGCTTCATGCAGATTGTCCGGCATGATGCTCTTTTCCAAACGCTGGAACTCCTCCAGGTCCTCGCGCGCGATCGTGCGCTGGATTCCTTCGGCATCCTTGAGCACCACTTCTTTCTCGGTTTGACTCACCAACAAGCCGACGACCTGTTGTCCGGAGGTGGTCAACGCGGCGTAGCTTTCGTAACTGTGACTGATCCCAGCCGAAGGATCCAAGATCGACACATACAAGGCTTCGCGGGCCAACTTGTCGCCGATTTGGCTCAGTTCCGGCCCCACGTTTTTGCCCTGACCGCCGACCTGATGACAATTGGCACACGTTCCGGTCGTCCGATAAATGACTTCGCCTTGTTCGACACTGCCGCGACGTTCCACAAGTTCTTGCAACGACGGCAATGGTTCCGCGGCACGACCTTTTTGCGCAGGGAACAGTTCATTGGCCCGTTGTCGCACCGCTTCGTGCTGGCTGCTGCGTAAGCGCGAGCCGACACTCAGTCGAGCCTCGGCGTACAACTGGCCCGCTTCGGCCATCTTCAACAGTTCCAACGAACCCGCCTCACTGCGCGTCATACCTTTGGCCGCTTCCACTCGGACGGCGACAGGCAGTCCGTCGTCAGCCAACATCGCGGCCAAAAACGGCTGAGCCAAGCCAGGATTCGCGGCCCCAATCGCTGAGGCCAATCCGACGGCGCTTGCGTTCTTTTCGTCCTGCAACCACATCCGCCATTGACCACTTGGGTAACGTTGCAACAGCATTTCGGCCGCCGCGATTCCCGACGTATCCACTTGAGTCGCCAATCCGATAAGCATCGATTCGGTATTTGTCAGTGGCAACTTCCGCAAATATTCAACTTGGCTTTCACGGTCCGCTGCCGAGACGATCTTGCGGACAGCTGCGTCAAGCTTCCCATGCTTCTCGAGCCACTGGAGACCGTTGCCCACGTTCACCAGCGCGTGCATCAACAGCGTCTCTTGCGGCGCGGACCAAGCGTTCTGTTTCGCCAACCGTTCCAAGACCGAATTGAAGACTTGAGCTCGGGCATCTGCCGAGTGATAATCCAAAGCCCGCAACAGCCGCAAGACTTGTTCGGCAGTCGCTTGCGTGGAGGTCAACCGTTCGCTCACCAAAGGCAACGCTTGCGGCGTACGGGCTCGCCAAATGACATCAAACGAGGGTTCGCGTTTTCGACTCTTGCTCGCTGCGATGTAAGCCGCAAAACAATCGTCCCAACGCAACTCCGCTCCTATCCCCAAGGCTTCCAAGTACCAGCGATCTTGATCGTCGTGTTGCAGAGCCAACTCCGCCCAACGTCGTGGCATTTCTTCGGATCGATCGAACCGCAACGAGATCGCCAATTCGCGCCGGACACTGGCGGCTGGATCCTTTGCCAAAGTCGAATAATAGTTATTGGGCGAGACATTCGTCTGCCGAGCCATTCGCACGGCCACGCAGCGCACGTCGGCGTCCAAGTCACGTGCCGCCGCCGCGACCGCCGCTTCCGCGGCGCCCGGCAACTTGCCCCACGCCCACAACGCCCGCGCCCGAATTTGAGGACTAGGGTCCTTCGCCAGCGTTTGCAACGGACCGAGCGCCGTGGCGCCAAACTTTTGGATCGCTTCCCAAGCTAGATAGCGAGCACTGAGGTTTGGATTCCGCAGCGCTGCGACCGCTCCCACGGGCGTCGAGAAATCAAACTCGGGGATCGTATACCGAGCCGATGGCGGAGCGACTCGATACAAACGACCGCGATCCAAATCACCCATGGCGTGCCCACCGACACCGGGATCGTACCAATCGGTCACAAACACACTTCCATCCGGAGCCACACAAACGTCTGCCGGACGAAACCATTTGTCAGCAACGCCTTCCAATAAGTTGACCGTTGTCGCTTGATAGCCCGCACCTTGCACGGTCGTGGGATAACTGCGGACAACGTTCGGGCCGGGATCACAGTGAATGATCTGGTTCCGAAAAACTTCCGGCAACAAGTCGCCTTCATAAAACATGATGCCCGACGGTGAGCCCGCACCCGTCAACAGCATGGTCGGCACCACGCCTGGATCATTCAAATGCCAGTGTCGTTCCGGAATGTTTTGCTCCATATTGACGCGCGGTGATTGCCACCCAGCGCCGGTCAATTCATCCGTGTATCCGTAGTTGCCATATTCCATCACGTAGTTGATTCGCACGCCGCGATTGCCATCGTCGTCGTTGTCGGATTGCCACAAGGTGCCAAACGAATCGATCGTGACTTCATAGTTATTGCGGAAGTTGTGACCGAGAACTTCGAAGTTGCTGCCGTCCAAGTCACAACGGAACACCATCCCTTGGCGATAGGGCCGACCTTGGTCTTGGACTGTGTTGCCAGCCATGTCGACAACCAAGTTTCCGTCACGGTCATGCACCGTGTGCCCTGTGTTTCCAAAATTCCAATACAACTTGCCGTCCGGACCAAACAAAAAGCTATGGGCCGAGTGATCGTGTTGCGGAATACCTGTTTTGGTAAACAACAATTCTTGTCGATCCGGAATGTCGTCGCCGTCTTCATCGGTAAAGATCCATACGTTGGGCGAGGCCGACACGATCACTCGGTTGCCTAACACACAGATGCCCATTGCCGAATCGATATCGCGGCCTTGGAAAAACACCTTCGCCGTGTCCATCACGCCGTCGGCGTTTTCATCTTCGAGAATCAGAATTCGATCCCCTTCGGGACGGCGACCGTTGTGGCCACGGTAGTTCATCACTTCGCAAACCCAGACTCGGCCGCGATGATCCACGTCCAAATTGGTCAGCGAATAAAGCATGGGTTCCCAAGCCGAAAGAGTGGCCACGACACCGGAGTGCACTTCCAAGCCACTGACCGCCTTCGTTGGATCGCGGTCCGGATGGCCGTCCACCGTCGAACTCGTCGGTACTCCATCCGCATAAATGGAGAACTGCGCCGAACTTTGATTCCCTCCGGCCTGGTCCGTCCCCCCGTTGTCCAAACCGCAACGAACCTTCAACTGCTGATAGCCCGGCGGTAACTTGAAGCCAATCACGCTGTTGGCATGAGTACCGATGCCATCGGCGAATTCCGTGCCGTTGACGCGTAGGGCACCACCGCCGGCATTTTGACCCTTGAGGACTTGTCCCCACTGTGTCTGTGCAGTCGTCCACGCGAGCTGCGTCAGTCGCAGATCGGGCTGACCGGAGCCCGATAAAGTTGGTTCGATCCAATCGGCCCAGTCACACGCAAATCCATTGCCCCCATCATTGACCACCAAAAATAGTTTCTCCACTCCAGTTACATCCACTTCCAACTCTTCCGCATGCCCAGGCGTTTGCTTGGTGATCACTTTGGTCTGAGCCAACTTGCGCGCGGGCGATGCGGGTGATTGTTCGGTCGGCTGTTGAGTCGGACGCGAAAGAATCTTGAACTCGCGTTGGATCTGTTCACGCTTGTAGTCACCCGGCTGAGGAAAATCTTGACCCGCCTCCAATTGTTCGACGCCGGGGCGAACCACTGGCAAGCCCGATAGCGGCACTTCGACTTTCGCCGTCCAAATAATCGCGTTGGAAACGACTTTGAGAATTTCTTCGCGGCCCCAATTCCAATGAAAATGGCCGCCGGTAAAACCAAACGACCGACCACCATTGGGTCGTTCATAAACCCACGCGGTATGTTGAGGGTCGCCGTTTGAGACGGCTTGGCGAACGGCCGGATTGCCGCTGTGCGGGCCGTCCGGTCGGCGAATCGTATCCAGCGGCGGCACGGCCGTCAGGATCGGCGTGACACCTTTCATCTGCGGTTGGAATCGCATGTGGAAGTACCATTCGTCCAACGCTTTGAAAGGACGCACGCCGCGCGAAACCGGATGATCGGGTAGCGACGTGTAGTCCGCTTCCCAATGCGGATTGACCGACCAATGTGTTTCAAAATACCCGCCCAACCATTCCAGGAATTCCGGGCCGCCGCGATCGGTGGGCACCTCGACCGCGTAGTGCAAACAAACAAAACCAACGCCTTGGTCCATCAGTTCCTTCAAGCGCGGCAAGTGGCCCAAGGCCGGATGACCGCCGCCACCATCGGCGTACATCACGATCGAGCTTGCTCCATCGAGAACAGCGTCGTTTTCCGGCCAACCGCCCGTATAAACTTCGCACACCACGTTGCCGCCCGTGCTCTTTTCGACCGACTGGGCCAAGATCCGACAGCCTGCGGCATGCTCGTGCGACCCGAATCCGTGACTGGGATTGCCCGCTAAAAATACGATCCGCGGCTTGTCGCTGGACTTCGGTTCAACGGCGCTCGCAATTGCAACACCGGGAACAAACAGACTCAGTTGGAAGAGTAAAACGCAAAACAACCGAACGAACTTTTGACGGCAAACTGAAAGGGTCATCACGACCTCCGTGAACTTGGTGGGAATATGTTTATCACGACCCGACGCCGGGCCCGGTCCAGGTCTTGCCCTCTTTGTAACGTTGAGCACGCTCTTGGACGATCGGATCACGGCTCGCGCTTTGGACGCGATCCAACGCCGCCATGAACTCATCTTTGAACTCGTCGCGGAGCCAACGCAAGTGAGCCAGCTCGACGATGGCCTGGCAGGCCTGTTCGGTCAACGTCGGTTGTTCGACAAAGCTCATGGCAAACCGCAGCGACTCGATGTCTCGGACCGCGCTCAACCGCTTGAGGACCAGCAGTCGTTCGTCATCGTCTTTCGCCAAGCGAGCCGCGGCCTTCAACCAATCCAGCCGTTGCAGCACCTCTAGCGAGTCGTCGGCCAGACCCGCCACGCGGACCAAAGCCTTGAACGCCAATGCACGCCGTTGATCATTGGCCGGTTTCTCGACGGCAGCCAACAGGTCGGGAGCGACGGAAGCATCTGGCCAGAGCGACAAGGCTCGCCAACCCACATCACTCACAAACGGGTAGGGATGTTTGACATACCAATCCACCACTTCGCGAGCACGTGACCCGCCAACGCGACCGACCGCTGGCAACACGGCGGCTTGCTCATCGCCTGACAACTTAAAAAACTCTTCGAGCACTGGATGCATGGGCTGTTGATTCAGCTTGGGATGGCGATTGTAGATGGCCACGATCGCTTTCTCGGGCCATTCGCGTTCACTGGCTTTGGTCACGATCACTGCCGAGACGAGTCTTGTGATGTGTTCGGGACTGCCAAGTTGCCCGACGGCTGCCAATGCCGCTTGGCGTACCGACAGATCGGGACTCAAACCAAGTTCCAGCAATGTTGGAACCACCGCCGCAGCGCGACGTTCGACAACAATCTCGATCAGCTTCACGCGCGGAGCCGATTCTGCCAGCGTCCCAATTTGGTCCGCCAATCGTTCTGGAACCTGGTCGCCCGGCAAACGAACCAGACTGGCGGCTGCCATCGTTCGCTCGGCTTCCAAACCACTGCGCAATCGCTCGACCAACAACGGAAAGTCGTCGCTGGTTCCCAAGTCGCCCAAACACCGCAACGCCGCGACGCGTACGGACTCGTGCTCGGATTTCATGACGCCAAGTACTGCGGGACGAGCCGCCCCGTCCCGCCGTTCTGCCAAGGCTTGCAACAGCCCGACTTGGCCTTCAGCTGGCAGCGATGGCAACAGTGCCGCAAAACGCTGCGTCGCGGCCGCGCCTTTGGCTTCGGTGCGAACTTGTTCCAGCGCCAACGTTCGCAAGTCGGCATCGGAGCCCGTCAACCACTCGGTGACCAACCCCAACAATTCCTCGTCGGCGTTGTCTTGTACGGCTGAGGCACGATCCGCCAGGATCAACATCGGCGCCGCCGCGCCCAAACAAAGGAGCAAGAAACGACGAACCGCGTGCTGAAGGAACATCATGAACAGACCTATCACGAACACGACCAACTCATCGACGCACGGTGGACAGAACACCTTTGTTGGCGGCCAACCGTACGTGCTTCGGCTGAGCTTCGCCGGTGAACTTCTTATAGAGGTCCCGCGCGCCGGCGTTATTGCCTTCGGCCAAGAATCGATCGGCACACAACAGCATCGCGTCGGCGACCGCCATCTTGGTCGCATCGTCGCTTGGCGCGACACTTGTCAACGCGGCGACGGCATCGGCACCTCCGATTTGTCCCAAGCACCACACGGCGGCGTGGCTGACTTGAGCGTCCGCATCTTTAGTGGCAGCCGCCAACATCGCCACCGAGGCGGCATCTTTCAACTTCGCCAACGAACCCAACAAGCCGATCTTTTGCAAGCCAGTCGCCGCAGCGGCAGCGGTTCGCAGCGCCGCGATCGCTTCGGGCGAGCCCATGCTCTCTAACGCCAACCTCGCCAAGTGCGACGTCTCGGCCGCCGGCAACATCCCGGCCAAAGCCGCGACACTGCGAGCACTGCCGACACTGACCAAGCGGCGACAAATAAAGTCACGACCAGCCGCCGACGCGGTGCTCAGCATACCGAGCAGTTTTTCTTCAAGTTCCACCGTGGCCGCTTCATTGCCGTGGGCCTGGGCGATTGCTTGATCGATAGCCGCCAACGGCGCGACATCCGCGCCCCAATCGAGGCCTTTCAACGCCTCCCATGCTTGATCCAATGTTTTCATGTTCTTGCTCTTTTCTTTGGTATCTCGAATAAATCTATAGATTTCTGGTGTTCCAACTCGTCAATCTCGCACGACAGGGACTACAGCAGCCACGGTTCGCGCCGCGCGTAGTCCAAGAAGCGATTGGCCTGGGCGTCATTCACAAACTGTTGAGCGACCGCATCCCACTTCAGGTTTCGCTTCAGTTGATAGGCGATGATCCCCAAGTGGCTGACGGCCACCGAATTGACCGCATATTCGATATCCCGGAAGGGAGTCTCGCGAGTTTTTACGCATTCGATGAAATCGCCATAAATACCGCCCTGACCTTTGTAGCTGGGGACGGGTTTGGCTTCGCGTTTTTCGCCGGGAGTCCCTTCGACCGCCAAGTTGTCTTTGCCTGGAGAATTGTGGGTCAACAAGATTCCGTTGGGATAACGGAACGTCAGATGCGGACCTTGATCGCCCTCGTGATACAGCACTTCTTCGGGTTGCAAGCTGCGGACGTCGATCGCAAAAGTCGCACCGCCGAAATGGTGTGCGCCCCAATCGGTCATGCCGCCGCCGGAGTAGTCACTGTAAGAGCGCCAACTGTTGCCGCCAGTGCCGAAGTTGCCGTCACAACGCTTCGAATTGTAAGGAGCCCACGGGGCAGGTCCCAACCATCGTTCCCAATCCATGTCATCCGGCACGGACTCGGCCGGCAAGTAGCATTGTTGGGCCAACGGACCGACGTTGACGTTGATCGACTTGATCGGCCCCAGTTCCCCGCTCCAACAACGATCGACGATGCCACGATAATCTTCCAACACGCGCTGGCTGCCACCCGAGACAACACGGGAGTAACGTCGCGCGGCTTGTACCATCAGCGGCCCTTCACGCAAGGTTTTGGTCTCGGGCTTTTGACAATAAACGTCTTTGCCATTCACACAGGCTTGGATAACTTGGATCGCATGCCAGTGATCGGGCGTGGCGATGTGCACCGCATCGATGTCGGTTCGAGCCAAGATGTCGCGGAAGTCCGCGTAGGTTTGGCAATCCGAGTTTTGATAGTGCTTGTCGGCTCGATCTTTGGCCGCGTTCATGATGTGTTTGCGCACATCGCAAACGCCGACGTATTGTACATCGCCGCGTCCCAGGAACGCTCCTTGATCGCCCGAACCCATGTTGCCCAATCCAATGCCAGCCATCACGATGCGGTCACTGGCCGGGGCTCGGTGTGCATTGCCCAGGGCCGTCGACGTGATCACATAGGGAATCGCCAACGTCGCCGCAGCGGCGGAAGTCTGTTTGAGAAAATCTCGCCGCGAATTTTGGGGCGCGGGAGAGTGGGAGTCTGGCAAAGACATAGGCCAAGTTCCTTGTGGGTAGAGTTGTTAGGAGAGGTGGGACACGGAGGGAGCTCTTTCGAGCCGCCCCATTGTGAACGACCCCACCCCAAAAGTCCACTAGCGGACGCCAGCGGCCCCGTTGTTTCCACCAGACCGATTTGCCGACGAAGCAAAACCGAGCGTTTTTCGGAGATAACGAGTCCGGCATGAAAACACGGAAAAGAATGTCACCCTGCACCTTAAGGCCATCTTCGCATCCCCGGAGGACACGCCATGAATGTCACGCCCGCTTCGCTCAAGACGCAAACACGCAAAGAATGCAAGAAAGCCATGAAACAAGTTCTCCCAATCTCAATCATCTTCTTTTCTTTGCGTCTTCGCGTCTTTGCGTGAGAAACACCCCATGAAACTCACGCCCGCTTCGCTCAAGACGCCAAGACGCGAAGAAATGTAAGAAAGCCATGAAACAAATAGCGGAAAAAGCGAGTTTCGGGGAGATGGTCGCGGTTTTAGAAACTGCCCAAATAGCGGAGGAGGGATTCGAACCCCCGACACGCGGATTATGATTCCGCTGCTCTAACCAACTGAGCTACTCCGCCGCCTGGTTCTTGGCGCCAAGTCGTTTTTGCGACCCGCAATGGCGACCCGTAATGGCAACCCGTAATGGCAACCAAGTGTTTTTGCCGCGCCCAGTGTTTTGGCCGGGCGTCAAACAAGACGCAGATTTTACTCGAAGGGTTCGATTTCGCAAGGCCGAACGACATTCTCCGGCCTTCCGGGGCCAAAACCGCAGATTCGACTTGATCCAACCCCCAAATAAACGCTACATTTTGCCCAGTCGACACCACCCGGCGCGACTCGACGTTCGATTCTCTGTTCTTTCGGCTATCCACTGTGCAAATTCAATTCTACAACTCGCTGTCCAAACAAGTTGAACCGTTTCGCACCGTGACCCCCGGCGTTGTCCGGATGTACTCGTGCGGCCCGACGGTGTACGACTTCGCCCACATCGGCAATTTCCGCTCGTTCTTGTTCGCCGATCTGCTCCGCCGGTTCTTGGAAACGGCTGGGTACCAAGTCGACCATGTGATGAACATCACCGACGTCGGACACATGACCGAGGACAACGCGGCGGACGGCGGCGGCCAGGACCGCATGCAAGAAGCCATCAGCCGCATGAAGGAGAACAAAAAGAGCGGAAAAGTCCCCGAAGGTGCGATCCAAGACGCCAACGATCCGTTCCAAATCGCCGAATATTTCACGCGAGCCTTCGTCAACGACGGCCGCAGTTTGGCCTACAAAATCGCCTACGAATACCCGCAGCGCACTCCACGGGCCACCGAACATATCGCGGGCATGCAGGACATGATCCGAACCCTCATCCAAAAAGGGCACGCCTACGTCGCCTCCGATGGGGTGGTCTACTTCAGCGTCGAGAGCTTTCCCGATTACGGTCGCCTGAGCGGCAACACGCTGGAGCATCTTCATGAAGGCAAAGGCGGTCGCGTCTCCGATCAGAACCAAGCCCTCAAGCGACATCCGGCCGACTTCATGCTTTGGAAGCCGGACAATCACCACATCATGAAATGGGATTCGCCGTGGGGTGTCGGCTATCCCGGCTGGCACATCGAATGCTCGGTCATGGCTCGGCAATTGTTGGGACAACCTGTGATCGATATTCACACCGGTGGTGAGGATCTGATTTTCCCGCATCATGAATGCGAGATCGCCCAATCGTGCGGTGCGTCGGGCCACACCAGCTTCGCGAACTTCTGGATCCATGCTCGTTTCCTGATGGTTGAAGGCGAGAAAATGTCCAAGAGCAAGGGCAACTTCTTCACCGTTCGGCAATTGCTGGATGGGACGGCCAAATTCCAAGGTGAAACCCTACCCGCCGTTCATCCGGCTGTCCTGCGCTACGAGCTGCTGAAGGCCCATTACCGTTCGAACATGAACTTCACGCGGAAGGGACTGCAAGATTCAGCGGGCGCTGTCAAACGCTTGACCGAATTCCGCCGCCGCTTAGAAGCCGATTCGGCTGGCAAAGTCGCTCCACCTGATTTGAATCATCCGATCGTCAAACGATTCATGGCGTGCTTGGCAGAAGACCTGAACATCGCCGGTGCGTTGGCGGTTGTGCTGCCGTGGGCGAATGAGCCTTCGACCGCCCCCGCCGAAGACTTGGCGGCCTTCAAGCTGATCAACCAGGTCCTGAGCGTCGCTCCGCTAGGGGAAGGACTGCCCGGCGTTGAACTGCAATACTACGGCGAGTTCGACGAAGATGACGAAGCCTATCAAGCCGCCCTCAGTCTCTGCAAAGAACTGGACGTCGCGCGCCAACAAAAAGACTTCGCTCGCGCCGATCAAATTCGGACGCAACTGCAAAGCGCCGGATTCGATGTGAAGACGACTCGAGAAGGGACCGTGATTAGCGTGTAGCCAAGCTGGTTAAGCGAAGGCTTCTGCCAGGGTGGTGGCGTCAAGGATATTTTCTGACCCGCGGACGATGTCCGATTCCCATGGCCGCGTCGAGTTTCTCGACCGTTGTGGCGTGTGACAGGCCAAACTTGTTGGTCAACAGATGCGACCATCTGACGGACGACGTGACCTGCAACACCGACGAACAAGATCCCGGGCGAACATCTGAAGTTCTAGGCAAAGCCTAACTCGATATCGCACCCGGAGACAAATGGGCGATTTGATTCAGTTCCAACAGGCGGCAGGTCTGATCCGCCGACAAACGGACTTTGCTGATCGAAGTGTTGTAGATCGACCGCGGACGAACGAAGTAGTCTGGTTGGCCGGTTAGCAATCTCGCCAGCAACAACGCGATGAACTCGCCGTGCGACACGATCAAGACTTTTTCAATGGTTTTGTCGACCGCCTGACGTTGCTCGGCTGCCAACGCCAACTGTTGTAGTGATTGCTTGACGCGATCGGCCCGAGGGATTGCCGCTTCCATGGTTTCGAATTCGGTCAATTGATTCCAGCCTCCGTCCGTCCAATCGGCAGGTGGCGTGGCCCAGGGAAATTGTTGTCGAACTTCCGCAACCGTCATCCCAGGTTCGGCGCGCCGAGGACAAGCGGAATAGCCGGCAAAACACCCGCCGACTTCATACACGTCGTTCCAAATCTGAAAGCCTTGGGCGATAGGCAGAGCCGTGTGATGAAAGGGCGCCGCCGTTTCTAAAGCTCGCTTGAACGCGCTCACGTAACGCCGGTCAAACGGCCCGGACTCATGCAGATGCCGCGCGACCGCGTCCGCTTGCCACTGGCCCAATGAAGTAAGAGCCGGATCAGGTTGTCGTTCAGACTCGGGACCCGCGTTATTTTGCGATTGGGCGTGCCGCACCAACCAAATCTCAATCATTTCCGTTCCTTGGATCAACCGCGGCCTCGTAGGCGGTTTCCCACCACATTTCCGACTTGAGGTTTTCGTGGTCGACCAAATCTTCCAAGATCGGCGGCGCCACTTCTCCCTCGACGTCGTCTTTGTATTCTGGCTCCAGCGGTTCGTCAACCAAGTAGTCCCATTCGTCCTCGGCATTCACCTTCACGACAGCCCCGCCTTCCGTCTTGATCACGTCGCGATGATGCGGCAAAGCTTGGACCGCAACACCATGTCTGGAAAACGTTTGATGGATATGATGATGGCACGTGAACATGAGAACTTGGTAACCAGTCTTCGCGAACTTGGCCAAGACCTCGGCCGCACAATGGCAGCGTTCTTCGTCAAAGTTGACCAAAACGTCGTCCAAGACCATCGGCAGAGTGATCCCCCGCCGAGCATAGGCGCTGACCAAGGCCAAACGCAGCGCCAGAAAAACCGCCTCGCGCGTGCCACGGCTCAAGAACTCGACATTGATCGCTTGCCCCCCTTCGTGATCCACAAACAGGTTCTCGCCGACCAACCGCGTCCAAATGCGTTTGTATTCACCGTCGGTCAATTCTTCCAAATACTTGGAAGCCTCTTTCAACGTCTCGGGTTGGCGCAGCTTTTCGTGTTGTTCGCGAATCGACTCCAGTAATTGGTTGATCACGGCCAACTGCTGCCACGACCGAGTTAGATCTTGAATCTGTTGCTCGACAACACTCAACTCCAAACGAGAAACTTCCAAGCCTTCGTTCGAGCTCAACGATTCCATTTCTTGTAGCAACTTACCCCGTTCCAATGTCAGTCCCGAAACGCGTTGCTTCAATCCTTCGGCGTCCTGGACCAACTTGTCCCACACGCGTTCCAATCCTGCGGGTCCGTGACGTTGGACCAATCCCACGACGACGTCCCATTGAAAGTGTCCGCCCAAGGCCGCGCGAATTTGTTCGTCGATGGCCTCCAATTTGTCCCGCAGCTTGGCCCGCTGTTGATGTTGATGGGCAAAATCACGGAATTGCTCTTCCGTGGTGGCGCCCGCCGCCGACAGCAAGCGTCGCTTCGAGGCTTGCAGCTTGTCCTGCCGCGCCCGCTGCGCGTGATAGTTGCTGCGCAACTTCTTGAACTCGGTCGCCAATTTCTCGCGCCGCTCGATCAATTCGCGCTGGCTGCGAACCAAACGCTGCAATTCGGCCAGCCGTTTCTGAGGATTGTTTTCGGCGGCTGCCAATTGCGTTTCTTCCGCCAGCGTGTGAATCCGAGCACAGAACAGGCGGTGCTCGTTTTGCTTTTCGGCCAACCGCTGCGAGCTTTCTTCCAAGGTGGCGCGCCAGGTTTCCAAGCGTTGGATCAATCGGGACAAGTCCTTGATGTCGGCCGGCTTGAGTTTCTCCGGCAAGTGGAGTCCCTTCAGCGTTTCGCGCCAATGACGTTGAGCTTTCTTCAAAGTCGCCTCGACCTTGTCGCGTTTTAGCTTGAGCGTTTCCAAGTGCTGCCGCGATGCGTGCAGCTTGTTCTCCAGCGGGATGATGTCTTCCATCTTGCCGATCTGTCCCTCGGCTTCTTTCAAACGAGTCTCCCAATGGGTGACACCCGGCGGAAGCTCGGCGTCCAATTCGTCGCGGATCTGGCGGGCTCGTTTGAGTTGTTGCCGCACCAACTCAATTTGATGGAGAAAGTCGTTCAATTCGTCGCGAGCATTGCGTTCGTAACTCTGCTTCAACCAGTAGGCAAACAACAGGCCCACCATGCCCATCACGAACATCAAGATGCCCGCCGGTCGGAGCGATTCTTCAACTTCGCGGCTCAACCAATTTTGTGCACCAAACAGCAGCAACAACAAGCCAGCTAGTGCGACGCCACCAATCACCAACAAACGCGATGCCGGCAATTCCTGATTCTCGACCACCACATCCAAATCACGCTGTAACTCTCGCCGCGTCGTTTCCAGCGACTCGATCTTTTTATCCAATTCGGTCCGCTTCCGCAGTCGATTGGCCAATCGCGAGGTATCTTCCAGGGTCGATGGGGCTCCTTGTTGCACGCCCGCATGAGCCCGCGCCGACTCGAGCGTATCGCGGAGATGCTTGACTTCGATCTCGGCTTCCCGAACTTCCGTTTCCGCTCGCGTCAAACGATCGCGATCTTCGCGGATTCCTCGCGCCACTCCGTGTAGCGAAGACAGAGTGTTTTGTGTGAGCACGGACGAATCGCGGTTCGCCACGCCCAGGCTGCGGTGGATCTCGGCCGTGACTTCTTTCAGACCCTGCTGGGCTCCTTGTCGTTGCTCATCCAATTGCGCGATGTCGCGTTCGACCGACTCCAGCCAGGGTACGTGTTCGCCCAGGGCTTCGATGCGGTTGCGGTTTTTCCACAGCAATCGATTGATCGGTATGCTGCCGACACTTTGCCGCAAATGTTTTCGCTCGACCAATTGGTTATTGACCACATCTCGCTGTTTGAGCAGCTCTTGGTTCAATTGATCCAAACGAGCAATGTCGATCAGCGCCAGATCGGGAAGGGCGCCGAAAGCTGCAATTTGTTGCTCGACCACGCAACGATTTTGCCATCGGTCGGCAATCTGCATCGCCATTTCCACCTGCCGAGACTCTTGCTCGGTGGTCGCCAATTGTTGTTCCAGTTCAGCCAATTGCCGCGAAAAATCCTTGGCGTGAGCCGCGATCTTGGCCCATCGTCGTCCGCCCGCAACCAGGCCGTCGATCTGCACCAACAAATCCTTGCGACGTTTGAGAAGTCGGCCCAATTGATGCGCGGGGTCGTACCAATCGCCGCCAACCAATTTTTCGCGCTGTTGCCGAATTTCGCGGAGTACGTCAATCAAAGACACCCGATCGAAACCGCTCGTCAAGCGATACAAATGATCCGCTGCTTGAGTGTCGTTCAACGCCCCGAGTTCTTGAATCTCTTGGAGCCCAATCGCAAACACATGGTTGAAGATGGGTTCGTCCACTTCGTTCATGATCACCTTGAGGCGACTCTGGCCGCTGGCGCTGCCTTCCGATGTGGTGATGATCACATCGCCTTCGTCTGTCGGACGCTGCAAGTCCAATGAACGCTGAATCTCGAGTGGCCCTTCAATGCGTTGCAGTTGCAGGCGTCCACCTGGAGTCCCCCCATAGACGGGCGGCATGTACTTTTCGCGTCGGTCTTTGGGAAACCCAAAGAAGCAAGTGCGAATAAACTGCATCAACGTGCTCTTGCCCGCTTCGTTGCGGCCAAAAAATACCGTCATGCCTTCGGGAATGCTCTCGATGCTCAGGTCCCGCCAGATCCCGAACCCGTCAATCCGCATGCCTTTGATCTTCATGATCGCCTCTCTTCCTGTTAAGTCTGGTTTCCGCCCAATCGTTCGATACCGGCCAGCAACGCCGCATCGAGCACGGATTCCCGCGCGGCAGCATCCATGCGCGTCAGACGAGTCACACCGTCAATCTCATCCTGGCCACCCGAGTAGTGCGCCAAGTGAAACGGCAACTTGGTGTCTTGTCGATAACGGGCCACTTCGCGAAGGTAATCGCCCAGGATCGTGTCCTCATTCTGCCAACCCTTCGGCAAGTTTTGCGGAGCCGAGAAAGTCAAACTGACCGACCACAACCCCGGCGAACTACTGAACTCATGCCGCAACCACTTGAGCAGCTTGCTGTGATTCTCTTCCCGGCGAAATTCGGCCGAGTAATCACCGGTTGTCGCGATGCGCCAATCCACCAACAAGTGTTGATCCGGCAACTTGGATGTCATCTGCAGCGCTCGATCAGCCAACAAGTCTTTCAACGCGTCCACGTGCACGGACTCGGCCACCGAAAGACTCATGGTCAACCAGCGAACACTGTCGCAATCGACGCTTTGAGTCCGCACTTGCCCATCCGCCTCCACCGAAACCAAGATCGCGCCGTGGGGACCAGCCGCGGCCGAATCCCGTCCCAAGTGACTGCCGGGATAAGCGACGATTTGCCCCGGCTGCGTCACCAATTCGCGATTCAGTTTGCCGCCCAACGCCCAATAGCGCACACCATGGCCCGCCAAACGCTGGGACTCGTAACTGCCATGCGTCAATCCAATGGGGAAGCCCACGTTGGCCCCCGCTTGAAATTCTTTCATGGAGGTGCGGTGCGGGTCAGAAGCCGCTCCGTAGATCGTCGCCAACGGCTTGCCCTGCCGGCGGACCGTGGCCGTATCGACTAAGGTCGAAGGGAACAATCGCACGTTCGGCGGCAGTTCAATGGCGGTCGGCCAACGCTCCAAATGATCTTGCTGGCCACCACACCAATAGACTTCGATCCCGCGCTGTCCCAATCGCTCGAACTGCGACAATAAAAACGCAATCGCTCGCGGTCCGCCGTAATCCAAATCCACGACGTTGCCCGACAACAGGACAAACGACACACGCTCCGCAATCGCCGCATCGAAAAACCGGATCGCCGAATGATAAGCTGCCGAAGCCAGTACGGATTGCCAGGCGGTTGGGAATTCGGCAAGGCCCTGCAACGGCCGATGCAACAACAAATCGCTGGCATGCAAAAAGCGAAAGGGCTCCCAACGTCCCGCCGTCGGCGCGATCCCCGCCTGAACGGCCGGCCCAACCTGAACGGCCGGCCCAACCTGAACGGCCTGACCAACCTGAACGGCCGGCCCAACCTGAACGGCCTGACCTGAACCGGCCTGACCGGAACCGGCCTGACCGGAACCGCCCAGTGTATGGCTTGGCGTCTTTCCTGTTTCGCTCATAGGCAAACTCCCTTTTTCGAGCGCCGCCTGCGATCCACGCAGGCCACACCGCCTTAAAAATTACGCAGCCCATGCCAAGCTCTCATTTGACACGGATTGCTCAAACAGCCCAGTTTAATGATTTCAGAGAATCCGAACTAGACCAATATGTATAATTCACTGGACAGGCAGGAGGAGTCAACGCCGATTTCGGAGGGCGGTTTGAATCGTCACAAATTCGCCCACATTGTCCATGGTGAGGAGCCCCACCAAGCGGCCCTGACTCACGACCGGAACCGTCGTGCAAGCACAAGATCGTAGCTTGTGAAAGGCGACTTCCAGCATTTCGTTGGCGTCCACGGTGACAAATTCGGTCTCCATCGATTGGCGAACGGGCGACTCCGGCCCGGACGAGGTCAGGCCATTGATCAAACCCTGACGCGATAACACGCCGACCACTTGGTCGTTTTCGACGACCGGAAAATCATGCTGGCTACCAGCGACCACCAGACTCATGACATGGCTGATAGGATGGTCGGGGTGAAGCACGTGGAACCGAGTCATCATGGCCCGAGCGACCGGCAAACCTGCCATGGCCGATTTGAGCTGTGCGAAACTGGCCTCTGAAGCCGCACCGATCCAGACGAAAAACGCAATAAATACCAAGAACCAATTGCCCGACAAGATACCGAACAAGCCAAACAGTAGAGCCATCGCTTGTCCGACGACTGCGGCGATCTGAGTCGCTTTGGTATAATCCAAGGCCATTGCTAATCCGGCCCGCAGGACTCGGCCGCCGTCCATTGGGAACGCGGGCAACATGTTGAACAACACCAAAAACACGTTGACCACCAGCAGTCGCTCGATAAACGGCCCGCTGGTCACGGTCAGTTCTTGCCACGGTTGGAAACTTCGCGAGAACACCAGCCAGGCGATCAATGCCAACGCGATGACGACGTTGACCATTGGCCCGGCCAACGCAACCCAGAGTTCATGTAGGGGCTTATCCGGCATCCGCTCCAATTGCGCGACACCGCCGATCGGCAATAACGTGATATCCCGAGTGCGAATGCCATATATTGCCGCCGTGAGCGAGTGGCCGAACTCGTGCAACAACACGCAAAAGAAGATCGCCAGCACAAACGCGACCGCGTTCAA
Source organism: Pirellulaceae bacterium (assembly GCA_030681235.1). Taxonomy (GTDB): domain Bacteria; phylum Planctomycetota; class Planctomycetia; order Pirellulales; family Pirellulaceae; genus M30B19. Next base: position 26,119 of record JAUXWY010000139.1, read on the forward strand.
GGCGTCGCCTAGGTTTTGACTGACGGTCCAGTGGCTGTAGGCGACAAACACCAGCTACAAGAAGAACGTGAAATGCACGTAGACGCCAATGCCACGAAACTGGCCAATCTTCAGCGACCATTTCATGTTGTACCGCCAGTCAAAATACTACCTATCCGCCCGCTCGGTATTCTTGGCCGTTTCGTCTTGTCGTAGTGGATCACGCGGTGGATCGATCGGTTGCCCGCCTGGACGGCGATCGTCCGGGCCGAAACGGTCGATCGGAGGGCCAACACGTGGCGCACCAGGTCCGCCCTGTGGGCCACCGGGGCCGCGTCCCGGCCCACGATTCATCCGCGACAACCAGCCCAAATCAACACGATCAAAATAATATTCTTTCAATTTGTTTTCGATGGCGTCCGGCGTCATCTCCGGAAGTTCACTCAAAGCGATTCGTTCATCTTCGGTCAGGGATTCGTAGACGGACTTGAGCATCGCGGAACTCGGTTCCATCAGCGCACGACCCCAGCTTTCGACCAGTGCCCGACGCTCGTCACGACCGTCGACGATTTTCCCTTTCCGCTGCGCCATCAACTCGGCCGCTCGACCTGTGAATCGACTTTGCAAGACATCTAATCTCGCATTGAACTCGTCAATCGTCGGAACCGGATCGGTACGACGTCGTGACGATAGAGACTCGCGAAACCATTGTTGTAGAATCTTGAGTTCTTCCAAACTCAAGCGTGACGATTCGTCTTTGCCCAAATTCCGTTCGTGCTGCTGGAGCCGGATCTTCTGGACAAGCTCCATCCGTTTGTCGACCGAATCCGACGAAAGGGTCGCCCGATCGCGATCGGATAAGGCCAGGTTCCATTCGTAATATTGATCCATCACCGAGCGCAGTTGTTCGGCGTCCGGATGAGCCGCCAACTGCGCGTCGAAGGCTCGCCAACGTTCTTGATCCGCTTCGGAAAGTGTGGAAAAGCGTTCCCATTTACGCACCATTTCGCGTTGGGCGTCCGGTGCCATGGCTTCGAACAATCTTTCGTTCTCCACGACCGCGTCCGGCAGACTCCATAGCCCGGCTATCACCAGTAGCAAAGCATATTTAGGGCTCCACATGGGGCACCTCCCGCGCGAACCAGCCTTCCTTTTCCAACCGAAGCAGGAACTCGAAGTCGCCAATCAATTGATATTTTTCCCAATCGCGAACCAAGCGATACGACTCAAAGAACTCGCGTTCGTTTGCCGATTGCCAACGCTGCGTTACGAAAAAACCCATTCCGAGGGAAAACACCAACGTGGCCGCCACTCCCATCCAACCGAGTGATCGACGAACCCATTTCCCAGTCGGGCGAATCGCCAATTCTTTCTGCACCACCAACTTCATGGTGCTTTCGGTGAAGTCCGCACTGCACGTCGGACGCGGCAGACAGTCCAAAGCGTCCCAAGAATTCTGCAAGGCCGCCAGATTCTCTCGAGCCGACTCATCCTCAATCAAACGCTGCTCGACTCGCCGACGTTGGTCATCGTCCAGGTAGCCGTCCAAATAGACCACCAATTCGTCGACCGTGCTCGAAACATCGACGGTGTCCGCCAAATCGTGGGCGTCTTCGTCTTCATCTCGGGCCCCGGCAGCCCAGTCCATGATATCGCCGACTCCTCGATGAGTTCGGTCCTCAACCGTGTCCGGCACACGCAAGTCCGGCACACGAGAAGAGCTTGGCCCCTGAGCGATTCTCGGGCTCACAGCCCCCGAGTCCGGTCCCGACGGTGGCAGGTCGTCTGCAGGTTTGGGGCTAGGTTGTGACATTCCGCTGATCCGTTTGCTGGCACTTGATGCGTGAGGTTCGGCCATCCGATCCGACCGCTGCTGTTCGCTCGCTCCCGAGCAACTGGCATTTAAACCACTCGAAGTGGACATTGTTCCGGTCGCTTTTGATAAAAACGGTCGACATTCTCATACGAAACCTCTGTGAAGGCCCCATTCTGGGGACTTCGGACTAAACGTCGAGGTCGGGGCTGGACACATCGGCACCGGCCCCCGATCTCGGCAATCCGCCTTTTTCCAAATACGGTTGCAAGGCATCCCGCAAGTTGTTTCTGGCCCGGGACAAGAGCGACTTGATCGCGGGAACGGTAAGGCCCATCGTGTCCGCGATCTCCTGGTAACTCATGTTCTCGAACTTGGCCAAGAGCACCGCCATCCGCTGCCGTTCGGACAATGTTGCCAGCGCCAACCGGACGATCTCGCTCATTTCCAAACGATCCAATTGTCGAGCCGGCTGGAAACCACTGGGGTCCGTCGCCAACTGCTCCATGGTCAATTCTTGCCCACCGTCGGTCGGTTGGAGTCCGGACACCGATTGCTCGCGACGTCGAGACAACTGCCGAATAGCGTTTCGGGCGACGTTTTGGGTGATCGTGAAAACCCACGTCGAGAATTTGGCGTTTGGAACATAACCCTCTCGGGCTCGATACATTCTGAGAAAGACGTCTTGGGCCAAGTCTTCCGCCAATTGCTGGTTGGAGATCAAGTTTCTGAGAATCGCCAAGACGCGGTCCTGATACTGCCGAACGAGCTGCTCGAAGGCCGCCGCGCTTCCTTGTTTGACCAGAAGCATCAAGGCTACGTCCGGGTCGGTAAGCTCAAAGTGCGTGGCTTCCGTCGGGGACGCCTCGCCAATAACGTCTGGCTTTCCCACCGCTGAAGGCCGAAACCGCTGGCCAGTCGGTCGAGATTGAGAGTCGTCAGGCGAATCAACGGTCAAGAAATCCCACTCCCAATCAATCCTATTCGGCGGCGTTTGTACGTCGGGCATTTATTCCTGGTGATGTTGCCGCAGACGTGGCCAACTTTCAGCCTGACCGGTCAAAACCCCGGTTCCGTCAGCTGCCATTGGCTATCTCAACACTGGACTTGGCGACCATTCGCCGCAATTGACCGCAGGCCGCGTCGATGTCGTCGCCTTTGCGCTGACGACACTTCACGACCACCCCCCGATCTTCCAATACCTTGCGAAATCGAGCAATGGCGTGATTCGACGGCGTGGCGTAAGGCAAACCCGCCACCGGATTATACGGAATAATATTGACCAACGCATCTTGTCCTGCCAAAAGATCCGCCAGATCCTCGGCAGCTTCCAAGGTATCGTTGATCCCACCCAACAGCACATACTCAAATGTCAATCGCCGACCTGTTTCGCGTTTGAAACGGGCGGCCGCCTCCATGATTCCCTCGACGCCAATCTTTTCATTGGTGGGCACAATTTGGTTGCGAAGCGAGTTGGTCGGTGCATGCAGACTGATCGCCAACTGATAGCGTTTACCAACCTCTAACAAGCGGTCGATGGATTTGGTCAACCCCACCGTGGAAATCGTGATTCGCCGAGGGCTGATTCCCAAACCAAAATCGGAACTGGCAACCTCCAACGCCGGCAGCACGTTTGCCAAGTTCGCCAACGGCTCGCCCATGCCCATCATCACAATATGGCTGAGGCGTTCTTCCGCTGGCAGCACACCCGTGATCCTGAGCATTTGCTCCAAGATCTCGTTGACCTGCAAGCTGCGATCGACGCCATCAAGACCGCTGGCACAAAACACACAGCCCATGCCGCAACCGACTTGACTGCTGACACAAATCGTTCGCCGCAGCTTTTCGCGAATCAACACACACTCGATGCGGCCCGCTCCGTGACGGCCCATCGGCGGAAACTCAAGCAATAGCTTCTCCGTCCCGTCTTTGCTAATTTGATGCCGGACAACTTGGCCCGTAAAGATCGAGAACTCAGCGGCCAAACGCTCGCGAAGCGCCAGCGGAAGATCTGTCATGTCGGCGAACGACGTGGCTCGTTGCTGAAAGATCCACTTTTCGATTTGCTTGCGGCGAAATTTCGGCTGCCCCGCAACCTCGGTCACCCAGCGTTCTTGCTCCGCCGCTGAAATCGACAACCAAGAGGGCTTGCGTGGATCAACGACGCCAAGCTCCGTCTGGCGTGTACGAGACGGTGCCGCAACTTCCACTGCGTTCGACAATACCGGCAACGACCGCCCTGCCGACGCGATCAAACCCGTCCCGTCGGGCCTTCCAAGAGGAGGCCCGCCTCCAGATTCGTCAGCCGGACTTGATCCGGACTCAGCCGACACCGCAAGAACTCTCTTTATATTTCACGATCATTTCGCGAAACAAGCCAAACAGATACTGACTGTCATGCGGACCGCTGGAAGCTTCCGGATGATATTGAACCCCGAAGGCAGGCAACTCGCGATGGGCGATGCCGGCCACGGTATTATCGTTCATGTGGCGATGCGTCACGCGCAGCTGAGCCGGCAATGAAGATTCCTCGACGGCAAAGCCATGATTCTGGGCCGTGATTTCAATCTTCTGGGTGTCCAAATGCTGGACCGGTTGGTTGGCACCTCGATGCCCGAACTTCAACTTGTAGGTCTTTGCCCCACATGCCAAGGCCAAGATCTGATGGCCCAAACAAATCCCAAATATCGGCAATTTACCCAACAGGTCCCGCACGGTTTGCTGGGCATAGTCCAATGGTTCGGGATCACCAGGCCCATTCGACAACATCACGCCGTCGGGTTGGCAAGCCATAACTTCCGCCGATGAACTGGTGCCGGGCATAACGACCACGTCAAAGCCTTGGCTCCGCAGGTGCCGGGCAATATTCCACTTCATGCCGAAATCCAAAAGCACGACCTTGATCCGCTCGGAACCTTGCCAAGCAGTCGCCGAGTCACTGGCCACTGAATCCACGCCGGACATTTGCCACCAGGGACTCAGAGCGGATTCCCATTGCCGACGGCCCTCGGTAACCACGGTCTTGACCCAGTCGCTGCCTTGCATGGTTGGACTGTTTTTCGCTTTCGCCACCAGCGACGCATCATTCAAATCAATCGTTGAGATCACGCCGCGCATTGCACCTTGGTCGCGGAGCATGCGGACCAATCTTCGAGTATCAATGCCTTCGATCCCCACCACGTTGTGTTGGACCATGAACTCGTTGAGATCTCGCTGTGCTCGAAAGTTACTTGTGACCGGCGAATTCTGCCGAACCACAAATCCAGACACAAACGGTCGGCAGCTCTCCATGTCCTCGGAGCAAGTACCGACATTGCCAATCAACGGATAGGCCATCGTGACAATCTGTCCCGCGTAGCTAGGGTCGGACAAAATTTCCTGATAACCTGTCATCGAGGTGTTGAAGACCACCTCGCCAAAAATCTCCCCGTCCGCCCCAAAACCTGTCCCGGTGAACACAACCCCGTTTTCCAATGCCAACTTTGCTTTGCGCAACATGTCCTTCTCTTCAAAAACCGAATGCCCACTTTCGGCAAGTCGAACGACACGCCGATTCATTAGTCTGTCCTAATTTGCCAGAGAAACAAAGGAGTCCAACCCACAGGTTGCCACCGATTTCGTGATCTAATTCTCCTTAAATTCCGGTTTTTCTGTTGAGTCCGAAGAAACCACCGCTATCCAGTGGTTCGCAATCCGCCCTTAGCATATAGTCCCAAAATAAGTTCCCGCTTTGCTCTTGAGAAACCCGGGTTCGATTTTGTCATCGATTGTCCGGCAGTTTTCATTGCTCTAAGAGTCAGAAACCGCTGCCAGCAAGCACTGCCATTAAGGAAGCTCTTTCGCGACTTTTACTTAGTGGTGAATCCTGGGCTCAACCAAGACGAACTCGGTAGGGGCCGTGTTCGGCGCCGCCATCACTGCCCTCGCGCGGCGCGTCCTTCTAACCTCAAAGCTATCGCTCCGACCGGATCAACCGGTCGGGGGCGGCTCTTGCTCGCAGTCTTTTTAACCTCAAACCTTCACCGTCGGTTTGCCAGCCACCGAACTGATTGACCCGCAGAAGTCACCTAAACGTTCAGTCACCAGTTAAACAGCGCAAGAGCGACTTTCACTTGAACAACGCCGCAACGCCGAAAAGGAATGGCACGTGCAATGTAGCGGCGGCATTGCTTTTCCGTCAATCAGCTCCATTCGAAAGCGAAATCCAATCTGGTCTTTTTCCGGCGATGCCTCGATCTGATTCGACAATAAACGGTGTTGCGACATTCCATGTGCATGTGTTATTGGCACGATGGAATGAGAATTTTGTCGAACGAATCGACTCTTGATGTGTATCATCACCAACGCTTACAACAACGACTTTTGTAGAAGACAATAGTTGATTCGATTCAATCGTGTTCGCCAGTTTCACAAGAAATTCACTGCACTTTGCACATTCGTCACGTACGATTACTAACAGGAACGTATCAGCCGCTAAGACGGGAGCGATTTCGGAATTGAGCAAAACGGCATAATCAATTTTGCTGCCAATAATTCGATTATCAATTGTAACGACATCCTTTGAATAGAGCAGAAAGGACTTCGTTGGATCCGTTGTCGTCGAACCCAATAGGGTTGGGGCTTTGGTCGAGTAAACAGCCAAGAGCACAATAAACGCGGCAGAAAATAAGACGAATACGTGCAAGCCAAGAGTTCTTAGCCCCGATCTCACTGCTCTTTCGGCAAGGGTTCCTGAGTTCATCGATAAAGTGAAAGCGGTTGCCGCAATGACAACATCAAAGATCGCCATTGCGATTGGCGGTATTATCACTGGTCCGAAGCAACCGCACGAATCGTCGCCAACTTGATACAACGAAAATTGCCAGATCGAAAAAACGAAAAAAAGTCCCGCAATAGCCAGCAGGTTCACGTGCGGACGAAATAACGTATCCGTCACCAAACTTAGCCCGACCGTCAACTCAAGGAATATAATAGTTGCAGTGAAGGCGAAGACTATTGCAGACGGCGGAAGTCCGTCAGCAAACAGCGTCAGCGACTTGAGGACAGCGGCCACCATCAGCAAAACACCGACTGAGATGACAAACAACCTATCAAATTGGAATCGCGATATCGACATACTGCCTCGTCACTTTTTGTTCACGGGCCGCAATAGGAACTCTGCGGCCATCGGGAATTCCGGGTATTTGTATTTTGCTAACCAATCCGAATCCAATTTATGACGCGTCATAATCGAACTATAGCGATCAACGGCTGCGTTGCATGTCTTGGCATACTCTTCACGCAATTGCTTCAGGCCCAGTTCAAACGCCTCGGACGACGGTCGCGTTTGGCTGTCCAATTCGTCATAGATAACATGGGGACCTATAGTAAATAGGGCATGAAACCGGACGTAGTTCGCAACCCCAGCCATCTGCCGCGGCGTCAACGCGGCCTCGATCGCTTCGTTTTCTTTGATCGCAGTTTCCAGCAACATTTTCTTCAGTGCAACGGGATCGCTGGCCAGCTGCCGAATCTTTTGTGCCGAGTCGGCACCATCGCCAGGCCGAAGGTTTAATCCAAGTACACTTTCAATGGAGGGCAATTGATATTCGGCCAAGTCGCCATTGGCGTTACTCATAACCATCCTGGCAACCGAAGCCGGGGCAGCTGAATTCAAACTCCGTTGAACCACCCGAACTTGTCCTCCGGGTCGAAATTGAACCGATTGTGATGGAAAAACGAAGCGACCCTCTAGCGGGTTAACCTCCGTTCCCTCGCGGAGCTTCTTCCAATCCCTGCGACACACATCCGGAGTTGCTGCCAATTCCAAGAACAAGCCAATTGGCAAAACCATTTCTTGCGGGAGCCTAAGTTCGCGTGCATCAATGAAACCCGGAAAAATCTTCTCCAAATGATGCACAAGGAGCTGGTTGTATTCCCCGCACAGTTCTAGTCGCAGCGCCTCCAATTCTTTGCTAAGTTCCATTTTGCTGGTGGCAGGAAGTTCACTAATATCAAGAACTTGCTCCAAAGAATCGAAATGGACTCCGTTGATCAACACAATATCACGCAACCGAAGCTGGTCTAGCATTCGCTTTTGTTGCTCCGTTGCCTGAGCCTGAAGTTCGCTTTCGTAATCGTTCAATTTTTGAACAATTGCGTCGAAAACGGCCATTTCACCCGTCTCTTGATAGACTCGTAATTTCTCAGGCCATTCCTTTTCAAGTTCCTGGCTGCGTTTGATCAACGAATCTACCTTGCTGCCAGCGAAAACGAAGCCAGAGATTTTCGCGTCGCTCAGCAGCTGATATCGGCGAAAATCACCTACCACAACCGTGATTCGATGTCCGGCATCGATTAGTTGCCAATCATCGGCAACACGGAATACCGCCATCGACTCCTGTTTAACACGATCCTTGATCGCCTGCAAATTAGCACTCCACTTGAGCGCCTTCTGCTGCAATTCCTGGCGTCGGCGTTCCAATTCTTCGGACTGGCCAAATAGGTTGTCGTTAAGACAAAACAACAGGAATACTGCAAAATGAAGCACTACGTATTGCGCACGAAAATTCATGATCGATCCACCGAAAGAGTATAGACTATGGTTCATTACTCAAGAAATATCCTTGAATCGCTACCCCTCCATGAACATTCCCATTTTGCACGTCAACGAACTCAAGTGTATCGAGAAACGCTCCCGATTCATTCGATAGACGTTCGATTTCAAGTTCGTACGCAACAATTGAAGGCGAGTCATTGATCGGCACAAAGCCGGCGCTACCCGCACCAACGGCAGCATTGTATTCGTCAAGTGAAATGTGATTACAAACGATTGCCCAACGTTCAGGCATTTGTTGCCTAAACACCATGCCATCATTAAATTGATGGCCGATCGGTAAATCGACCAGAATATGACGCTTAAACACCTGAGATGGACGCACGTATTCCAGGTCAATCTTGGCCGGATACACTTCAACACGCCCGCGAAATACGCCGGAAACTTCTAACGTTACAAACGGACGCTTCGGGTCATTCGACGTTACGACGAAATGCTGTTGAAAGAATCCGTTGTCTTTACTGATTTTTGGAATGTACTGGGCACGAATTTCAACGACTTCTTCAATCGCAATTTCGTCTTTTGGCCATTCGACCCTAACACAATCACACCCTACTTGGACATTTTCGATCTTTAAAGGTTTATCGCCGTGATTTGTTACCTCAAAAGTAAACCAGGGTGTCTTCCCTAAATGTTCGTAAAATTCCAGTACACCTGTATCAATGACAAGCGTGTTAAAACTAATACCAGGGCCGCTAGAACGTTCGATTTTAGGGCGAGCCACTTCCAGCCAAACGCCGGAGTATCTCGTGTCGATGTTTTTACTTTCACCTTCCACCACCGCTTTGTAATCTACGTGATACTGAAGCCGACCGTCCACTCCGCGCGAGACGACAACAAAATGGTTGGGTGAGTTCAGCTTTAAGACTGCGATTCGATCTTGTTCTACATGATACTCGCCTAGTCGCACTTCGACACCAAAGCCAACACGCTTTAGACCGTCAGCAAGCTCACGTACTGTCATGCCGGCGTCGCGCATCGGCAAACTCGCCAGTTGCTGTTTTCCTATGTCATAACCAAGCAGTTGCGAACTTCTATAAAAAACCCAATGTCCGCACTGTGCATGAGAATCAAATTGGTTTTTTTCATGTGCTTCATTGTGACGTTTTGACGCAACGATAAAAACAGCTGTACTCGTTAGTAGCAATGCCAAGACCTTAGCCGAAGCTCCCAACATATCTTACTCCTAGGGCTTCTTGTTTTGCAGCTCATGCAGGCGGGTATTCCTAGTTCGCGTGTCGACGACTTGAACTTGATCCGAAACGGGCAGACTATCAATTTCGAACTGTTTGCTCAGGTCGCCGTTAATTTGATGGGAATACCAACTTCGTTCACAACGCTGCTTCCATTGATTTCGCAAAAAATCAAACTGATCGCTTGTGGCTCGGACTGGAACCCAACAATTATCGAACTGGGCAAATTGAGTGGACTGGACATAAACCGCACTCGGTGTCGTTCGGTTTTCCCGATAGACAGAAAACCCGCCTTGGTCCAAATCAAATAACCACAATAAGTACGACTCAAGTCGACCGACTTGACTTAGTTTCAACTGCACCAAGCTTCCTTTCTTGTGCATGGCGACGACATAGAATTTATTGCTAATCCGATCAACGGTTTCAGCCCAAAAGTCTTCCGGACTGCGATAGTCTGTCAGCCAGTGGTAATTCAGTTCGAGATTGGAAATTCCCGTGTGAAACTTCGCCGGCTGGCGAATCGAGATCGTTTCAAATGCCTTTCCAGCCTCGAAGTTGTTGAACCGATCCCCATAAACAAGCATCCCTGGTGTATAGATCTTCGCTTCAATAGGAAGAAATCGCTCGCTGTGATACCTACCCCCTTCTTGCCACAATTTGATTGGCGGATAGCTCATGATTCTCTTCAATGAACGGGCTTCCTGATCATACCAGTTGACTTGGTGGGCCACCGTGCTTTGCCCCCCACCATGGCGTGCAATATTCTTCCACTCTTCACAGTAGACCGACTTCATCCGAGACAAGTTTTCCACCTGCAGGTCTCTCAATTGTTTCGCGACAAGTCGCCAGTCTTCAACTTCGTCAGCTTCAACTAACTCGCGGGAAACAAATGCGGGCGGACCAAGAGACGGAATTGGAACGGGAGATAGGTCGCGTCCCTCCCCCATTTGTTCATCCAATTTATCCGTTGATTGAAGCCGAGCCCCGAATACCAAGCCTTGAACGCTTCCCGATCCCGAAAAAGCCGCAACTAATAGAATCGACAAACACCTCGATAAACTAATCGAGCGAAAAATCGACATTAGAACACCTCCCAGAACGAACTACTCAAAAGCTAAATAGAATAACCCCAAAGTCGAGTCATTACGGAGTCAACGGTAACCCTAAATCACACGACTCGTCGAAGAAATAGGTTCGCAATGTTATTCCTAGCGTCCAGGCGTTTAGTTCGAGCAGTTCAGGCGCTCGCATCGTGCATGTCCGGCAATATCCCTCAAACCCTCGATCCACCGGATTTTGAGGATTTGGCCCACCTGGGACACAATTACCCGGAAATACCCCGACCGCTCCATTGTTCTGCCATGTTGCAACGTCGCAATCCATTGTATTGTCCGGGTCGCCAGGTTCACAAATCGCCGGTCGCGTGCACCATTGAGCTATAACTGTACTTGTTGATACAAACTCGTTAGGAACGGACTGCAGCATTACTTCGTCCACCATGTTGGAATATTCCAAACTCGGAGAATAGTCACAATTACGACCCGGTGGGATCGTATTATTAATAAACGGAGCTAATACATTTGGATTAGGATCCCACTGATCACACCCGATAAAATCGCAATAGTTATTGAAGTTGCCACCAAAAGCCGTGTCGCATTTTCCGGTTTCTTCTCGAATACCGGCCACACATAGCCCGTTTACCGTAATGCCAGGAATTACTACATCCAAACCATGGTGAATGCTCGCGAGATATTCCCGAAATGGATAACTTGAAACTACCACGAATTTTGCGGAGCCAAACGAGACCAACGCCACCAAAACAATTGATGCAAACCACTTCATCATTGCCTCCCTCGAACGGTTAAGAGCTCTGAAAACACGAGAGCTCTGAAAACACGAGAGCTCTCACCTAATGGCAATCCTAACAGAAAAGTCCACCAAGTCAATGCAGGAAACTCAAAATAGAATGTTTTTAAGAAATTCAAACGCTTCTCGATTTCGGCCAAGTCTATACTCGTCGGTCTTTGCGTGGGCGCCTTGGTTGACGACTTTTGCTTGATCGTTGGATCAACTTCCAGTGGTTTTACCAATTCTTTTGGCCTCAAATGCTTGGCAGGCCCGGTTGAGGTCGCTCATGATTTTTAGGCGTTCCAGAATGGCGGCGGGACTTCTATCGATAACGATGCCCCGCGAACGAGCTTTGAGAGCGGTGTCGTCTGGTTGCGTGGAAAAGGGGGGAAAAGGGGGACACACAACTTTCTGGTTGTGGCCGGGGAGGATTGGGGGGGGTGTGGTTGGCTCTGAAAGAGAGTTCGCGTTTACTCGGCGGATTTTTTCGGTTTCTCGGTACATCAGCATGGCCGGTTTTCGAGGGCGTAGGACCGGTCCGGCTTCAGACACGTCAGCAAGTAGGCCGATCGGTTTTGGTCTTGGGTACGGAGCGTCCGGACTTGCGAGCGTGAACCGTTGCGGTCTCGGTGAAGCTGTTTTGCTGAACAAGTCTGTCCCTCGACCGCTCTCTGCGCGTGGAGGCGTTCTAGCCTCCAAACTTACGCTCCAACGGGAACGAGCCCGTTGGGGGCGGTCATCGCTCGGGGTTTGTTCTTGGGTACGAATCTCGCGGACTTGCGAGCGTGAACCATTGCGTCCACTTTTGGCGGCCGCCTTAAATCTCGAAACAATAGATTGTTTGCTTGTCGCGGCAGAAGAGACTTCCGTTGGCCAACGCGGGACTGGCCCAGGCGGGATAACGCAACACCTGGCCGGGCTCGCTAAAGCGATGCGTCGTGATTCGTTCATAACCCGCCGGAGTCGCGCGCAGTAAAAATAGTTCGCCGCGTTCGGCCAAGACCACCAGATCTTCACCAGCCGCTTTGGTCAAACTGCATCGACTCAGCCCCCGCTGCCGCCACTTGACCTTGCCCGTCGCCCACTCGACACAACGCAGTTCGGCATTCCCTGTGTTGCGACCGCTGCTGGCATAGATAAAACCCTCGTGGACAACCGGTGTGTTCCAATGAGCCTGCAAAGCCTGATCCCGCGCGCTGGGCTCATCCTGCCATACAACTCGCGGCTTGCTCAGATCCGCCGGATCCAACTCCAACAGCACGCTGCCCACGCTGTAGGTTTCCGACAACAGCACCTGATTGCCGACCACGACCGGCGTCGCGGCGTTGACACTTTCCATCAACGAACTGCGGAACGGAAAGTGAAAGTGCTGCCGGCCATTTTCTGGATCAAAGGCCAACAGCCCACTTCGACAAAACGCCAAGCCGATCGTAACGCCCAAGTTGTTCGTAACGCCCAAGTTGTCCGCGCCGTTGCTGGGCAACGTCACTACCAGCGGCGAACTATAACTGGCCAGATCTTGTCCCATTTCATGCAACGTCTTACCGGTCCGGAGATCGACCGCCACCATGGCTGTGCCATTCGGTCGAACTCGGTCCAATGCTCCAGGCGCGACCTCTTGGTCTTCGATCGGACTACCGCCGACCATGACCCACAAGCGATCGCGGAACACCACCGGAGCACTGCCGACGCCAAAAAAGTTTTGGACGACGCGATAGTCACGATTCAAATCTCGCTGCCATAAAACGTGGCCATCGTCCCAGCCGCGAGCCATCAAGACGCCATCGACTCCATAAGTAATGATCGCGTCGGCAGTCAAAATCGGACTGCAGCGCGGCCCACCATCGTACCCGTACAAATCCCGATACGCGGTCGGGCGCTGTTGTTGCCAAAGGACTTGCCCCGTCCGAGCTTCGACACAAAAAGTTCGCTCTTGATCCCCGACTCGATCCGTCTGTACAAACCGATCGCCCAAACAACTTCCAACGGTATAGCCTTCACCCAATGGCATTCGCCAACGAATTGGCAAACCATTCCAATCTCGTTGGCGAATCGGTTGAGTCGATACGCCGTTGCGGCTGGGCCCTAAGAAATCCGGCCAATCAAAGCGGTCTTCGTCAGCCTTCGTGCGCGGCCGCGGTGAACCAGCTGTCGAGATCGACAGCTGCCTGGCCGACGCGTCTCGATCGGGTATCGGCAACAGCGCGGCCGCCGACGCCGCGATCAACCAATCACGTCGATGCATCTGAGTCATGGCACTTACTTTCGATCCGCTGGCGCGGGACGTTGCTCGTTGGCAGCCGAAGCGGATTTCTGCGGAGTCACTTCTCCTTGAACCAATCGCCAACTCCCGGCAAACAAGCCTTGAATGACTTTCGTCATGTGTGGCAAGTTCAGCTTCTGCCAATGGTCGCCCACTTGATGATAGTCCTCATGTAGCGAGCCGGCAGAAAAACTATGTGCGATCACGCCTTTTTCCACAAAGGAAAGATTGTCGCTGGACCCGTACAACATGGCACTGAACCGAGGATGCTCGAAAATGTCGACACCCACTGCTTGCGATGTTTCATGCATCAAAGCGCCCAGATCGGATTTATCCCAACCCGTGACCCAGGCTTTACCAAACGCGCCGTCTTCCGGCCGCCCCACCATTTCGATATTGATGTTCGCAATGATCTTGTCCAGCGGAATCGAGGGCGTTTGCGCAAAGGCCCGCGAGCCCAACAAACCGCGTTCTTCACCCCAAAACAACATGAAGACCAGCGACCGCTTGGGCCGTTGGGGCAAAGCCGCAAACGCATCCGCCAACGTAAGAACCGAGGTGACTCCCGTCGCATTGTCGTCGGCTCCATTGAAAACTCGATCCTCACCTGTCGCTGCGACGCCGATGTGGTCCAAGTGTGCCGAATACAAAATAAACTCTTTTGATAACTCGGGATCGCTACCCGGCAGGATCGCGATCACGTTGCGAGCCTCCGCTTCAAGTGGCTTTTGGGCTGGCAGAGCAAGCTGGTATTCGCTTTCTTCCGCCCATGGCAAGTCGTCGGGCACCAACAGTACCGGCAAATTGAATTTGGTCCGCGAATCCTCCGGTCGATTCAGTGTTTGACGCTCCCGAGCGGCGTCGATCAAAGGACTATTGCGAGCCACTCGTAAGATGACGGCGGTCGCACCTGCTTGTCGCCAACGATTGGTAGCGCGGACGATTTGGTTCACAACTCGGGGAGCGTTGGAGGCCATGCTCCAATTGGCGAGTACCGGACCACGTACTGCCAACACGGCTTCTTCCGCCTGCAAATCCACGGCGACGATTTTTCCTTGAAATTGAACATCCGAATCACCACTACCCAAGAGCCCGAAGTTCTCGACCGGCTGTTTGGCAGCGTCTGTTATTTCCACGCCTTCGGTCGGTACTCGCGTCACCGGCAATTTGGTGACATGGTAGTAGCTGTCGCCCGCTCCTGGTTTTAAACCTGCTCCCTGCAATCGTTCCACCGCATAGGCTGCCGCTTTGTCGAAGCCAGCCGACAAGGTGTCCCGCCCCTCCAGTTCGTCGCTGGCCAAGAACTTGATCGCATCGGTTACGGACTTCTCGGTGATCTTCGCCAGGCCCACGCGCAGCGCTGCCTCATCGGTTTCGCTCAAGGATTCAGTTTTTATGAGCGTCGTCTCCTGAGCAATGGTCGTCGATGGCGCCGCGACACTTGCGAGCCAACTATAGAGCGCGACACAGCCAAGATTAAAAGACCATCGCAACAGCTCTTGTTTCATTGAATTTCCTTGTTTGTCGTTCTATTTCCCGAACAAATCGGTCGAAGGCCATTCGGCGACTTCCGCCGCCGCGCGATGAAGCTCCGCGTCGATTTCGCGACCCAAATGCTGGACCAACGGGCCCACTCGCGAGTTTAACAACGCGACAAAGTTCTTGCCATCGTGCCGCCGAATGAGAATCGTGGCCGTCCCTGGCAAAGATCCCGAGTGCCACACATTGTAGCTGTTTCGCCCGACTTCGCGCACTTGCCAACCCAAGCCGTAATACACATTCTTGGGCGTTTCACCTTCAAAGCCGGCGGCTCCCAGCGGGCGTTGGAACATCCCCGAGATACTGTCCGCCGACAATATTGGGCACGCCTCGGGTCGATCGAACGCCGCCGCAAAACGCGCCAAGTCCGTCGCCGACGCCAACCAGCCCCCGTGAGCGTCCATCGCTTCCAAGTGCCAGGCACCGTAGGGCGACGCCACCAACTGATCCAAATCTTCCGCGAACACCGATTTCGCCGTCCCCGGGTGATAGTAACGCACTTCGCCTGGCTGTCGCTGTTGCCATCGCGTGCTTCCTAATTTCATGTCGGTAATCCCCAATGGCTTGAGAACTTGTTGTTGGACATACGTTTCGTAATCTTGGCCGCTGACACTTTCGATCACGCGGCCCAATAAGTTGTAGCCAAAGTTCGAATACGCGTACCGCTGCCCCGGGTCAAAGTCCAACGGCTGCTGCAACATCGCGTGGATCACATCGCGACGATCCGCCGGAGCCGGAACCCCCACCAAATTCGCAAAGACGACCGATCGGAACATGGCATCAAAAGACTTGTCACGATCCCATCCTCCTCGATGTTCCAACAAGTGCCGAATCGTGACTTGATGCCAACGCGCGTCAAACGCGGTGCCTGCTGCTTCAATTTGCTCAGCCAGCTGCAAACGACTCAGCACCGGATCGTCCAATTGCAATTGTCCACGCTCGATCAACTGCAAAACCGCAACCGCAGTGATCGGCTTCGAAATACTGGCGATGCGAAACAAACTCTCCGGCGTGACCTTGGTCCGCTGAGCCAAGTCGGCGTATCCGTACCCTGCCGCGTGAACCAATCGTCCCTGATCGGTCACCGCGACGGCCAATCCCACGGCGGCATGACGCTGCAAGAACTTGCGACTCATTTCATCAAAGGCTGGCAGTGTTGGTTGGCCGAGACTGTCCTGCTGCGCCGCGGGCAAAGAATCTTCCCGAAACCCCGGACCCCGCAAGACTCGGCCTGTTCCGACGCCCGTCAATTTTCCGTCGGCGAAAACCACGGCTCCGTTGACCAAGACCTTGGCCACTCCGGTGGATAAGTTCGCTGGCTCACGAAAGGTGGCCCGATCGGCAATCGTCTGTGGATCGAACAGAACGATGTCCGCCGCTTGTCCCACAGCTATCCGACCCCGATCCGATAACTTCACATGTCCCGCCCCTACGAACGAAGCCTGTGCCACGGCTTGCTCCAACGTCAACGCTTTCAATTCGCGAACATACCGCGAGAACAGTCGTGGAAAAGCGCCGTAGGCTCTTGGATGCGCCGCATAGTCACGACCTGTCGCCGGGCCAACGTCCGTACAGAAGGCGACAAAGTCCTGCTGCATGGCGAGTATCTTGTTCTCTTCACTCATGCTTTCGGGCAACACAAAAGCGCCGCTGCGCAGCAAGTGAAAAAAAGTTTCCCAGGGGTCTTGGTCGTGTAGTTTCGCGATCTCGGCCAACGACTGTCCCACAGCGGTTCGATATTTCGGATGTTCGGTTTGTCCGACAATGATCTTGTTCCAATCAAATCCCACATGTCGAAACCAATTCTCCCACCCGGAGGTCGTTTCGATTTCGTGGCGAATTTCTTGCTTCAACTGGCCGGTATCCTGATCCAACTTGATCATCAACGCGGTCGGTCCTTGGGCAAAATGCCGAGGATGAACCAGCGCGGTGATCGATAGTCCGTTGTTGATGTACGGATAGATATCGACGGAGACCCCCTGCCCCGCTTCGCGCGCCGCACGGATCGCCGCGATCGCCAACGGCATCTTGTGCCAGTTCTGTCGTCCCGCTGTTTTCAAGTGAAAGATATGCACACTGGCATCGCCCAACCGACCAATCTCCAAGGCCTCGTCGATGGCCTCCAACAACAAGTCGCCTTCGTTGCGCATGTGGGTGTAATAACCACCGCCATAACGACCGGCGACTTTGACCAAGGCCGCGATCTCTTCCGTAGGCGCGTAGATGGCGGGCGGATAAATCAACGCGGTCGAAACTCCAATCGCTCCTGCTTGCATGGCCTCTTCCACTAAAGCCTCCATGCGGGCCAATTCTTCCGGACTGGGTCGGCGATCGATGTCCCCCAAAACCAGTTCTCGCACCTGCGTATGCCCAATCGTTTGGACCACGTTGAGCGGCAAGCCCTTCATATCCAAGAGCGCGAAGTACTCGCGCATGGTGGCCCAACCCTGCCGCCCGCCACTTTCTGCGGGCAAAGGAGCCGCCGATGCGCCCTCGCCGCAATTGATGGTCGTGATGCCTTGCGTCAACAAATTCAGCGCCGCGTCTGGGCTGTCCAGCAACGCCGACGCCGATTGCCCCATCAAGTCGACAAAGCCAGGCGCAACGACCAAGCCGGACGCCTCGATCTCGGATTCGCCACGGCCGGGGATTTCGCCCACGGCGACAATGCGTCCGTCGCGAATCGCCACGTCGCCCAGAAAAGCCGGTTGCCCGGTTCCGTCAACAATCCGGCCACCGCGAATCACGATTGAATAGACCGGCGTCTGAGCCCCTGCCGAGCCCGACACCAGACATAAAACAATGCCGACCCACCACCGAAAGCAAAAATACTTCATACACACAATCGCTTCAGAATTTTAGTGGTGGTTACGTTTGCTAGAACGTCGGCTGCTACCGTTGCCTAGGTTTTCTGCGGGCTCATCCACTTTCGGGCGGGCGAACGTCGCTACTTGGACTCGATGCCTCGCAGATGCTTGTCGAACCATGCGAGCAACGCTTGTTCGGCGCGTTTCTTGTCGTCGCCGGTAAATGCGTGCCCCGCGTTTTCAATGACGATCAGTTCGTTCGCTACTTTTTGCTCATCCAGTTTGACCTTCAATTTTTCGCTATGAGCCAGAGGAACCAAGGTGTCTTGATCGCCGTGAATCATTAGAATCGGCGCATCGTCGCTGGTGGCTTGCAGTTCGGGCGACATCGGATCGACCAATGCACGATCGAAGACCAAGGCTGGAAAGTCTTGGCGAAACTTGGGATCGTCCACGTAACCGTTCAAATTGGTCGGCGGAAAGTAGGCTGCAACCGCCGCGACACGTTGATTTTCCACACCGGTTGTTCCCAACATGATCGACAAATGTCCTCCGGCACTTCCGCCGAACGCGCCCAATTTATTGGGATCGACACCGAAGTTGGCGCCATTGTCACGGATCTTCTTGATCGCCAATCGCACATCGTCGACCGCGTCGGGTACTTTGTACTTCGGCGCACTGCCATGCCGAACCAAGAACAAGGTATAACCACTGCTCAACAGCGACTGATACAACGAATCTCGCACAAATTGCTTCGGCGGAAACCACATCGAATTCCATCCGCCGGACACCATAAAACACAGACCGATGCCATTGGGTTCGGCCGGCCGCACCACGTCAAACGTCAGGGCCATTCCATCTTTTCGTCCATAGATATAATCTTCTTGGACCTCGATCTCGACTTCCGTACGACGCTGGGACCAAACCGTCGGCTCGGCGCCGGGAATCGACCCGATTCCAATCCAAGCGACTGCAACGCACAACAACGACTTGATTAGTGACCCGTTCCGGGACGGTGGCAGCAGAAACAGTTTCATTTGAATCTCCGAACATCTTGCGAACGAACATGAACCTCGACCCGCCCCACTCGAATCCTCTTGGCGACGACTCTTTCAGGGCAGGCACCGATTTTAGCATGACCGCCGACCTGGCGACACTCAAGCGCCGCAGCGACATTCTGCGGCAAGTCCGAGATTTTTTCTACCAACGGGACTTCTGGGAGGTCGAAACTCCGGTCCTATCGCAAGAATCCGTGATCGATCTGTTTCTGGACCCCTTGGAAGTACCAATGCCGTCCGGTGCTGATGGAACGCGTTATTTACAGACGTCACCGGAATTTGGCATGAAGCGAATACTGGCTTCCGGAGCTCAGGCTATTTTCCAAGTGACAAAAGCATTCCGGTCTGGCGAGTCCGGACAACGGCACAATCCCGAATTCACAATGCTGGAATGGTATCGCTGCGGGGACACTTACCAAGAAGGCCGCGCGTTGTTGGCAACGTTCATTGAAACTTGGCTCCCAGGGCCGTGCGAACAAGCCACCTTTCACAGCAAGTTCGAACAACACGTGGGCTGGGACCCGTCTCTGGCTTCGGCTGGACAGCTGTGGCAGCAAGCACACGAGCTAGGTTACGCCAGCGATCTGGAGTCGGACGAAGAAGCGCACGACTCGTTGTCTCGGCGCAACGTCCTCAACTTTTTGTGGGCCGAACTGGTCGAACCGCAACTGGGCACCACTGTACCGACAATCATCTACGACTGGCCGGCCTCCGAATCCGCCTTGGCTCAAACCGCCACCCGCATCACCGCAGACGGCAGGTCGCGAAATGTTGCCGAACGGTTTGAGCTCTACGTGGGCGGCGTCGAGTTGGCCAACGGTTACCATGAATTACTTGATGCCGAAGTATTACAGCAAAGAAACACTGCCAACCAATCGGCTCGGTTGCAGATGGGCAAGTCGGCTCTGCCCGAAAATTCACGTTTGTTGTCCGCCATGCGACATGGCTTTCCAGATTGCTGCGGCGTCGCATTGGGTATCGATCGATTGATCATGGTCTTGTTGAACAAAACCCACATCGACCAAGTCCTCACATTCCCCTGGGCTCGCGCCTGAAGCACGCTTCACTCCATTGAGGATTGGCCTGCCAGCGACACCGATCCGCTCCCACGTTTCATCAATCGCCTCGGTTCGAGATGCCGTGGGGAATAGCAGGGCCTCGGCCGAGGACTGGTTGGATACCGTGGCGGATATCGTCGCGTGCGTTGTGGTGTTAACGCTGGGGTTGGATGTTCGGCCAGTTGGTGAGAATCCCGCCGACCTGCTCGGCGGATGGTTAGGTTTCTAGCTACACACAAAAGCCGCTAGGGTTTTAGCGGTCGAGCCCAAATCTCCTTTAGCAAGGTACCATAAATCCTGAGGCGTTGCTCCCGTCGTCCTCGCCATCAATGGGGAGATCCCAATATCGCTGCAAGCATTCGTCCTTCGAGAGGGCCAGCAGCTAGGGGTGAGAGTCGCTGGGATGGTGAATGGCCTCGGTTGGTCGCAACCTTGTTATCCAGCCTTGCGGGTGTTTTTGACGTTCAAATGGTCTAAACTAACTGCAGAGGGTGTGGGCGACGTATGCTGACTGCAAACGCGAGTAGGCGACCATGTCACAACCGAGTTCTCAACGCACGGTACTGGAGTCAATCGTTCATCTTCTCTTGGATTGCAGATCGCGGGTCGGCAGGGGAGGGGGACTGGCAAGTGTTTGTTGGCTGGTGCTGCTCGGACAGACGCTGGTAGCAAGCGACTTGCCGGCGAACCCGATTGCCTCCGCAAAGACAGCAACAGCGGATCGCCCGGGCTCCGATCGTCCGAACATCGTTTTTGCCTTTGCCGACGATTGGGGACGCTTGGCCGGTGCTTACGCGGCTTTGGACCAGACACCCGGTTTGAACTCGGTGGTGCAAACGCCCAACATCGATCGCATCGCCGGCGACGGGGTGTTGTTTCGCCACGCGTTTGTCAGCGCACCGTCTTGTACGCCTTGCCGTAGTTCGTTGTTGTCGGGACAACATTTTTGGCGCACGGGACGAGGAGCGATTCTGCAGGGGGCCGTGTGGGATCCAACCATCCCCGCCTTCCCCTTGTTGCTCAAGGATTCGGGTTACCACATCGGCAAGACCTTCAAGGTGTGGAGTCCAGGCGTGCCGGTCGATGCCCCTTTCGGCGGGCAAGCTCACAGTTATGAAAAGGCCGGTCGGCGATTCAATCAGTTCTCGCAACAAGTCACGCGGATGGTAGCTGATGGGCAAGAAGTGCCGGCAGCCAAAGAGACGTTGTACGACGAGGTGCGTGGCAACTTTCGGCAGATGATTGCGGAGTGTCCGGAAGGACAGCCATTCTTTTATTGGTTTGGACCCACCAACGTGCATCGAACGTGGGTCAAAGGTTCGGGGCAAAAACTTTGGGACATCGATCCGGCCACCTTGCAGGGCAAACTGCCACCCTTCCTGCCCGATGTAGCGGAAGTCCGTGAAGACATGGCGGACTACTTAGGCGAGATCGCGGCGTTTGATGCAGCGATCGGGGTGTTGATGGAGGAGTTGGAGCGAACAGGTCAAGCCGAGAACTCGCTGTGGGTGATCAGTGGGGATCATGGTCCGCCCGGCTTCCCCCAGGGCAAGTGCAACCTGTATGACTTTGGCTCGGCAGTGCCGTTGGTGATTGCCGGCCCGGGCGTGGTCGGCGGCCGAGTGGTCGATGACTTCACGACCCTGCCCGACCTGGCACCCACATTCCTGGAGGCCGCTGGTGTCACTGTCCCCGAAGTTATGACAGCGAGAAGCCTATGGCCCACGTTGGGCAGCGAACAAGTAGGCCAAGTGGACAAACAACGCACGCTGGCCTTCGTGGGCCGCGAGCGCCATGTCGAGATGGCCCGTGCAGGCAACTTGCCTTATCCACAACGTGCCATCCGCACCGCTCAACACGCTTACATCATCAACTTCGAACCCGACCGCTATCCGCTGGGCGACCCGTATCATCTGGACAGCGACCGGGAACCGGACTTCGCGGAATTGGAGCAGTCGACCTTCGTCACGCTGCCCGATGAAGACGCCGGTCCGACCAAGGCTTGGTTGGTGACCAACCGCAAAGATCCCCGATGGCAACCCTACTTCCAACGCGCTTACGGCAAGCGACCTGGCGAAGAGTTGTACGACCTCCAGCGTGATCCTCACCAGATGCAGAACTTGGCCGCTGATCCCGCTTACACGACGATCCGCGCCAGTCTGCGGCAGCGATTGTTGGCGGAACTCACCGAGACGAGTGACCCGCGAGTGACGGGCGATGGCCGCTACTTTGAAGAGCCACCGCTGGCGGGGCCACTGCCCGACGACGTCCCGCAGCCCAATCGGCAACGACGCCCGCCGCCCTCACCGACGACTGGCCGTGTCCCCACATCGACAATCAGCAATACAGCAGCTACCGAGACTCAACCACCAAACGTGGTGGTGATCTTCTGCGATGATTTGGGGTACGGCGATTTGGGCTGCTTTGGTCATCCCACGATCCGCACTCCGCAATTGGATCGTTTGGCAGCGGAGGGGCAGAAGTGGACCAGCTTCTACGTGGCGGATCCGGTGTGCACCCCCAGTCGCGCGGGGTTGTTGACTGGCCGCTATCCGATCCGCAACGGCATGACCAGCGCCCCGCAAGCCGTTCTGTTCCCCAATTCGCAGGGTGGACTACCGGCCGCAGAAGTCACGCTGGCAGAACTGCTCAAACAACGCGACTACGCGACCGGCTGTTTTGGCAAGTGGCATTTGGGGCATCTACCGCAATTTTTACCCACCACGCAAGGCTTCGACACCTACTTTGGGATCCCTTACTCGAACGACATGGACGCGACCCCGGACGCTCGAGAATACCATCGACGTTCCCGCGGCGAAGCAAATTTTCAACCGCCAACCGAGTGGTTCAATGTTCCCTTGATGCGGGATACCGACATCATCGAGCGACCTGCGGATCAACGCACGATCACGCAGCGTTATACGGATGAAGCGATTGCGTTTATTCGGCAGCACAAAGCCGAGCCGTTCTTTGTCTACTTAGCGCACAACATGCCCCACATTCCGTTGTTGGCATCCGACGATTTTCAAGGCCGCAGTCCGCGTGGTTTGTATGGGGACGTGGTCGAAGAATTGGATTTTCAAGTGGGGCGTTTGGTACAGACTTTGCGAGAGGAGGGCTTGGCCGAGAAGACCTTGGTGGTGTTCACCTCGGACAACGGGCCGTGGTTATCGTTTCAATTGCAGGGCGGTTCGGCCGGCCCACTCCGCGCGGGTAAAGGCACGACTTTCGAAGGTGGTCAGCGGGTGCCGACCGTGTTCTGGTGGCCAGGTACTATTCCCGCAGGGACTACGGTGACGGACATGGGCAGCACGCTGGATCTGATGGCGACCGTCGCGACTTTAACGGGTACGACCGTACCGGCGGATCGGACCTTGGACAGTTATGATTTGACGGCGGCGTTAACTGGCACTGGGATGAGTCCACGGCAAGAGTTCTTTTACTGGACCCGAGCCAAACTGCATGCGGTGCGTGTGGGTCCGTACAAGCTGCATGTCCATCAACGCCAACCGTTGAACTACGGGCAATCACGCGACTTGGAGACACCGGAGTTGTATCACGTCGAGCACGACGTGAGCGAGCAGTTCGACATCGCCGCGGAGCATCCGCAAGTCGTCGCGCAGTTACTGGAACGCCTCCAGGCCCATCAAGCCAGCATCGAACCGGTACCCGACCAACTGGCGAATCGTCAGGAGCCGTGAGCGACTGTAAACCAATTCCCCGAATTCATTGATCCCATCTTTCACGAGTTGTCCCGCGCCGCCTGCGCCCAGCAGAAGCGTCGTCACGGGCGGTACTATGGCCAGCGGTTCGAGACTGATCTTTTCTTTGTTGATATCGATCGAGGCCACTTGCCAGACCTGACCGCGACGCTGATAAAAACTGAAGTCATCTTCGATCATAAGTGCATGATTCTCCGGGATCGAAAACAGCTTCTTCTCGTCGGTTAAAGGCGGAATCGTCCCTTCTTCGCCGGCCGGCGGTACGACGAAGTAGCCATGCACATGAGTCCCTAGCGGGAGATCGCGCAGTTCGGCCTGCGCCCCGTTATGCCACACAGGAGCGTACGGCAGCAGCGCGAACCAATGCGGTGGCCCGGTGTGGTATCGGCCTTGATCGCCATCCAGCCGAATGCCACCACGACGATTCACAGGGTCGATGTAGACCAGTTCACCGGAGATGTAGCGGGCCTTGGTTGCATCCGCGAATTGCGGCGTTGTCTGGTCCTCCGCGGCTGTAATCGACGCATTGCCCGCCATGGCTAATAACACCACCAGACCAGTTTTGCTGAAGGAAGTGAGCCATAGGAAGTTCTCCCGGCATTCGGCGTTAATAGCGTAATCCACCACACCCTGATCGGCCGCAGGATGATAGCCCCGGTCTTGGCAGCCGCTAAATCAGCCACCGAGACGATCGCCTATCGGCGCCACACCCATGTGTGTCCCCTATAGGTTCACCTCCGAATACCTTGGCCGCGATTCTGTCGGTAGCCCTGGATGTTTCGCGTTACGTTGCAACGTTTCGACCTAGCGACTAAACTTTCGCGTGCCGTGCGGATCGCGTTGACAGTCGATTATCGCAAGGAAGACTTAGCCCCACTGAATCAAACGACTGTTGCGTCGAGCGAAATTGGTGACGCCGTCTTGGCCGGTTGTGGCAATGGATCAAGAATGACGCGTTTCGGGGGATGGTTGGTGCAACTTTATTTCGGATTGAGAGGGTGTTAGCAGGATGTCGCAGGCCAGTGAAAATTTTCAAGTTGATTTGGGTGGTGTGCTGCAACTGTTCTCGGCGCACTTGTACACGACCGCCGATGTATTTGTACGGGAATTGATTCAAAACGGAGCGGACGCGATTGCCGCTCGGAAAAAACTCGAACCACAGTGGCAGGGACGAATTGTGGTCGAGAGTTCCGTCAAAGCGGGAACGATCATTTTTATCGACGACGGGATTGGCTTGTCACCGGCCGAGGTACGCGACTTTTTGTCCCGTGTGGGCGCGTCGATCAAACGAGGTGACGGAGCGGATCGTTCCACCTATTTGGGCCAATTCGGAGTTGGGATTTTGTCCAGCTTTATGGTGGTTGATGAATTGATTGTTCTGACCCGCCGATGGGGAGAAGACTCCAACGGGATTCGTTGGACTGGCCGATCGGATGGGACTTACACCGTCGAGGAATTGGAACAACCGGTTTCAGTGGGAACCCAGGTGATTCTGAAACTGAAGTCGTCCGCGAAAAAATACGCTCGCAGTGAGACTTTGCGGGAAATCCTTTTGCAATATTGCAAATACCTTTCGACTCCAATCTTGATCAACGGCCGTTATGCGCTAAACGAATCTCCACCGTGGGAATTGGACCTCAGTGATTCGAACGAACGGGAAGAACTGTTGGAACAATTTGCGCGTCAATGTGGAAGACCCGCTCTGGACGTAGTGGAATTGAATGATCTCAAATTGGGCTTGCACGGCGTTGCCTACGTGCTGCCCGACCTGCCTGCCAACGCGACGGAGCAACGTCACGACATCTATTTGAAAAACATGTTCGTCACCGACCGACCTGGAGACCTATTACCCCGGTGGGCTGGTTTTACTCAGTGCGTCATCAATAGTGATCGCTTGCGCCCCACAGCTTCCAGAGAGTCGTTTTATGAAGACCGCGGATTTGCCAAAGTTCGCGAGTCTGTTTCGCGTAGTTTGTTTCAATACTTGAAGCGATTGGCGGTTGAAGACCGGGCCACCTTGTCGATGTTGCTGAGTCTGCAAGACGTGGCTTTTCGGCAATTGGCTCGAGAAGACGACACATTCTTTGATGCGGTCATCGATCTGTTGAGCTTTGAGACAAGTACGGGGCGAATGACGTTTGGGGATTTTCGACGCGAGAACATGGTGGTGCGAGTGGCCTCGACGGTGGACCAATTTCGTTCTGTCGCCGCCTTGGCTGCCGCCCGAGGCGTGATTGTCTTTAACGGAGGCTACGCTCACCACGAAGACTTGCTGGAAAAGGCCGTGGCGCGAGACCCCGAACTCACGCTGGAACCAATCGATGGCCGCGACTTGATCGAGCAATTGGGGCGAGCGACGGAACAAGAGATAGCTGCATTCGAGCCGATTCGTGAAGAAGTGGAAGCCGCACTATTTCCGTTGGGGGCCGTGCCCCGTCTGTCGCGTTTCGATCCCAGCGATGTGCCAGCGGTGTATGCCGAAGGGGCTGATAGTAACTTGGTCCGTGCTCTGCGAGCCGCGCGAGATATGAGCCAAGGATTGTGGGCGGAACTGCTGGAAGCGGCAGGCACGACGCTCAACGAAAATGAAGAACTAGCTGTGCTGTGCTTGAACGCGGCCAATCCCGTCATCCAGCGGCTTCTGGTCCCCGACGGAAGGGGAAGCGGACTAGCGGGCGAAGTTGCCAAATTGCTCTACGTCCAGGCCTTGTTGCTCAGTCAACAGCCGCTCACCACCGACGAAACCAACGCGTTTACAATCGCTCTGACAACGGTACTCCAAAAAGCCTTACAGACGGACAACCGTCAACAACGGTCCACCCAGACGGAAGGAGAGCCAGGCAAATGATCCGATTTCGATCTGCGAAGGCCAACGAGTTGATTGAAAAGGCGCGGGAAATGCCGTCCGGGGTACAACAAATTGAAATGTACCGTCGGGCCAGTGTCCTGGCCGATCGGCAAGGGGATCTCGCCGCTGCCTTTGCCGCTCGAGATGAACTGTGCCAAGCCGCTTATTATACCGAACAGACTTTGGACCAATTGATCGCTTTTGCTTATTGCTTGGGTGCCTCGCAACGGCATCCAGATCAATTCAACCAAGGCGATTTGATGTGGCGATACAAATGGGTGGCAGGAAGCTTAAAAAGTTGCATTTACGTACCGATCAGGTTGTATGAACGGCTGCTGGAGGAAATGGAGGTCACGTATCGAAAGCATGGACTGGGGACGGCGGCCGTGGATCAGCTTCGGCTATCCTTCTATATAAACACCGGCCAAAAGGATCGTTTGGAACGAGCCTTTATCGCTTGGGAAAATAATCGGGATCGCTCGGGATCGGACTGCGCTGCCTGCCAACAAGATCGGCGTGTTGATTATTATGTTGAGATTGGCGATCACGAACGAGCCATCCAGGAAGCCGAACCGCTGATCTCGAAACGCATGCGATGCGCCGAGATACCGCACATGACCTTCGGGACTTTGTATTGGCCGTTGCTCCACCTCGGTCGATTCGAAGCAGCCGTTGATTGTTTTGTCCAAGGATACGATATGGTCAAAGGTCGCGAAGGCTTGACCTCGACCGTTGCCGAACACCTCATGTTTTTGGCGGTGGCCGGGCAATTGCCTGCGGGCTTTCAAGCCATGCAGTATCATCTGAAGGTTGGAATGTCGCTCCCATACGAAGCCCAATTGCTTGTTTTCTACCGCGGCGTTTGGGCCTTGCTCGAACGCGCCGTTATGGAAGGCTGGGGAGTGGTCACCTTATCGCTTTCACCGCGGTTCCCCCTATACGAGTCCGATGGCATTTATGACGTCCCACGCCTGCGAGATTTTTTTTGCAGTCAGCTAGACGATTTGAACACGCGATTCGATCTCCGCAACGGCAATTCGTATATATCCCAATTGACTGCAGATGTCCAATCGTGGCTAAACCTCCGCCTGCATCTTTCACTCGAACGGGATTGATCATAACGCTTGACCGAGTTTGCCAACGATCTTCGCGAGGTTCCACCCGGATATCTGTTTCATTGTGGCGGGTTGCGATACTTTGGCAGGCGACCCGTTAGCGAATCTGGAAATGAGTCATGAGGGGATCGTCAAACGTGACGAGATGATCGTCGCGGCGTGTGTCCAACGGAACATCCCCGTCGTATTCACGCTTTCCGGCGGTTACAGTCGCGACGCTTGGCTGGCTCAATACAAGAGCATTAAGAACCTGGCGACGGACGCATCTCGGCATCGAAAGTCGCAATTTTCGGTGCCGCTCCGAGGATTACCGAACGATATGCAAATCGCGGCAACAATCCGCTCAACGCGATACAGCGAGCATTGTGTCGCCCCGTTATTCCTCGTGTGGTTCGTAACCCTCGACCGTCGGTGATCCGTCGAACGGGTCGTTAGCTCCTGCCCGTTGCTCCGGTCAATAATCAGCCAACGGAAACCCTTGTCGTTGGCTCGTTTCCCACCCGTATTAGGCTGCAATGGCCAGTCGGTGTTTGGGATGTCGTTCAATGAAAGGAGAGTAAGTTGTGCCACGCCAAAAGCGCGCGGATGAAGCCGGTGGGATTTACCATGCTTTAAATCGTGGAAATCGACGACAGACGATTTTTCGTAAGGACGGGGACTACGAGGCGTTCCTGCAAGTGTTAACTCAGGGGCTGGAATTGTACCCCGTCGAATTGTTCGCCTATGTACTGATGCCCAATCACTGGCACATGGTCCTGCGACCGGTTGATGGAATTGTTTCCCGAGGCGGCGTTTCAGTTGGCCAGTACGCAGTTGATCAAGATTTCGGAAGAGACGGAGGACAAGAAGATGTACGATGCTAGAGAAAAGGCCATTCGCGACCAAGAATGGGCCGTCATCGTA
>JAUXWY010000140.1 GCA_030681235.1 Pirellulaceae bacterium
ATTCCGGTCATTCGATCGGTAATCGACTGACTGTACAAGCGAGTTTTGTTCAAATTGACCGCAGCTTGGTCCGCCAATCCCATGAGCAATGAGATGTCTTCGTCCGTAAAACGCCCCAATGGATCCAGGACTCGATGGCCCTCATCGTTCACCATGATCTTGTTGGTCATCGTGATCACGCCCTCCAGTTCGTTGCCATAAAGAATTGGCACGCTGGCGATGCAAAACACTTCCTGCTGGCCGACCTGCGGAATTTGAGTCCGATCGTTCACCCGAACTGGCTTTTTACTTTGGGCGCACAGTCCGGCGACTCCTTCGCCCAATTCGAACGACTTCGTTTCGACCAAGCCATTGTTGATTTCGTCGCGTACATTGACCGGAATGTTTCCCCATACAACACGAATCTCCAACCGCTGCGTGATCTTGTTGAAGATCATGAGGTTGCCCTTTTGCGTCATCAACACATCGACAGCCTTGTCCAGTGTTTCAATGCACAACTTCTTGAAGTCGTTAACGTTGGCGATCTGTTGGTTGACGTCGTACAACGTCTGGATGTTCTTGAGAATGCGTTCGTTCTTCTCGTATTTCAGGGTGGAGTCGATGTTCGTAATCGCGATCGACGCCAGTTCCTGAATAAAAGCGTAGTCGCTTTCCGGGATTTGCGTCCCATCGTTGCGCTCGCCAATGGTCAAGATCCCCAGAACTTCACCGCTCTTGATCAACGGGCACCAAACATCGGATCGTAAAGTGGACAGGTGCCATTGCTCCCAAGCGTGTCGAAACCGAGGACCGCCTTGCATGTCGCGGACGCTAAAAACGTTTCCTTGTTGGATGAGCTGCCACAACAATCCGTTGTTCTTTGGGAAGCGAAACATGTACATCGATTCAACCAACCCGCTGGGGTGCTGAAACGTGTCGGTCAGGCCGTGATGGGCTTTGATTCGAATATAGTCTTGTGAATTGTCCAAGTCGTCGCGGAGCAAAACGGCCGTGTTGATGGCGCTGTACTTTTCGCGCACGACGGCCATGAACGTATCCAGCAGTTGCTTCAGGTTCAAGATGTTGCTCAAGCCCTTGCCGGATTGCAACAGCGCTCGCATCTCAAAGATCTCGATGTCCTGTTCGATCGCTTTCTGCTTGTAATACTGAAAGTCACGGCCCGGTCTTGGCTGGATCGAGTTGTGCGTGCTTTCGCGGTACCCGTCGATAAATTGCGAAGCCGCAGGATTTGCTGTCGAAGCCGTCGAGTCTGCAGCGGTTTCGGTCGAAACGGAAACCGGCGGAAAGGCCATGCTCACGTCGCCGCCGGGGAGAACTCCCAGTGTTAAGTTTGGTAGGGATGAATGGGCCATGCTTTGATCGATTGGCATCGGGGTCATCGACTCTCTAGCTGTTGGAACGCCAAGTTGCGATATCAAGTTGGAGCTGGGTCCACCACGACGCCTACCGAATCAGTGCGGATTGACTCTTAAATCGGCAATACGCACGATCGACTGTGGCGGCGAATCTTGCGAATGCAGATTCGTCATAACCGGGGCGAGCGACAAGCGAAGGTATTGGCTCAGGATTCTGACCAACCCGCTAGAATGCGACCAACCATCGTCGCGGAAACCGCATCGCGGAAACGTGGATGCACGAAAATCCGCACACGTTTGACAAAATCATCGAATTGTTTGGTCGCCAATGCCTGAACCACTGGTGAAATTTCGCCCAAAGGTCTAAATCCCTGCAATCGCTCCATCTTAACTTCGACATTGAACTGGACTTCCAATCCGGGCGGCGGCGCGTCGACCAATACGTCCGTCGCGGCGATCGCCTGCCGGAGTTCACTCGTCAAGTTTTCGGCCAGATACTGACTTAAATTCACAAGTGCCTTGTAGGGGCGGCGACTCAGCTTCACAAATAACTCGGGTTGGTCGCAGTAGCTAAACTGAGTGACTCGTTTATAAAGCTGACGTCGAGCCCCAAACAAGCCGTCCGTTAAGCCCTCGACCGGTGTTCCGAGCGAGACGCGGCGAAGCAATTCGCGAACCGCGTCATCACTACGGGTCAGAAACATGTTCGGCTCAAGGTTTTGTCGGAGTTCGTAAACCGTGCGTTGGAGCATGGCGGTGGCACTGCGAACCGCCGGATGCCAGTAGACCTCTGAGAACATGACGTAGCGGGCGAAGACCATCAGTTCGGCTGCTGTTCGGCCCTTTTCGGTGATGGCGATGCCATCGCCATTCGCGTTGAGGCATAAACTGGCGATGACCCGCGGGGCATCGAATTGCCGACCGTACGGAACGCCCGCGTGGAGGCTATCGCGATAGAGATAGTCCAGTTTGTCGACATCAATTGGACCGGACAGCATCGAGCTAAGCAGTCGTTCGCCCGGCTTTGTTACTTCCTTGTTCAATAACGCCAACAGCGAGCTGGGGGCCAATCCCCAATCGTCTCTTAAGAGTTCGCGAATTTCGGAAGTATTCAGAAATTCGGCGGCGGTTTCTTCGTGTGTCGGCCAGCCCGCAAGTTGAAGGTCCTCGATTGGATGGCAATACGGCCAATGCCCGACATCGTGCAACAACGCCGCTACCAAGAAGCACTCGGCTTGGCCCACATCGATCAACTTGCCGACTTCGGGATACCGGGCCATATGTTGCAAGTACAACAAGGCGTTGAAGTACACACCCAAAGAGTGTTCAAACCGAGTGTGCATCGCTCCTGGATAAACGAAACCCACCAAGCCAAGTTGGCTGATGCCTCGCAATCGTGCAAACCCTGAACTGTCGACCAATCTCCGCACTCGCGGTGTCAACGGTACGTCCTTTTGGTCCGGCAGACGTACCAATTGGTCGGGCGCCACCAAGCCGGCCACTTCAGGAATGTTCAAGATCGCCGTCATAGAACCAAGAAGCCAAAGAAGCCGAACGTCGTCGGAAGCTGCGCCACGCAATCGGAAATGAAAGGCAGCCAACCATCAGGGGTCGCCCAACCAAACTCTCTTGGCGCGACCGGAGCAGCCCGCTCGGTGCCGTCGAAGCCGGGAAGGGCCGACAGCCCTGCCAACATTCGCATGAGGATGCATAACACGGCGTACGAAACGGAATGGACAATGCCGTACAAATAGTCCAAATCCAAAGCGAGCATGGAAATTCCGGCCCCCGCCAGCATAAGGATAACTATGGCCATCGACTGACTTAGGAACGATGGTTTTCCCACGGAGTCGGCAAAGGCATACGCAGCCAGCGGAGCAAATCCCCACAGCGCGGCAAATCCGATTGCCACCACTGCGACCCGGAGCCACAATTCTTGACCGCCAAACCCGCCCGCCTCGGGATTCCTCAACACGATGTAGCCAACCAACGACACGGGCCAGCTGCATATAAGGGCCCCGAACCCCAGAGCCCACCACGGAAACGTCTCGACTGAATAAAGATTCCGTGCAACGACCGCTACGACCAACATGATCACGGCCGTACATGCGGCAATCGTCCAATGAATCGCCGAAATCGGAGTTTCTTGGCGAAAGACAGGCCGCGACACCGGTCGCCCGGTCGTATCCTTGGCCGCTGATTCTCGTTCATGAACGACAACTTGTGCCGTCGCCGCCGGTATGGTGATCACGGACTTGCATTTAGGACATGGGCCAGTTTGCCCAGCAAACTTCTCGCTGACCGTGAACCGCGTAAAACACTTGCCACACGTTACTTGAATAGCCATGCCATACCGATCTTTACGAAATCAACGAAACCGTCGAACCATCTTTCAACATCGCTCTTTGATTATCCCACGAATTCGCGAACCTTCAACCACCGAACGAAAGTTGGTCGATCAATTGACTGATCAGCGCCGTCCACCCGGTCTGGTGACTCGCGCCCAGGCCCAATCCCGTGTCGGCGTGAAAATACTCGTGAAACAGCGTCAGTTCTCGAAACGCTGCGTTTTTTGGAAACAGCCGGTCCGTTGGTTGGCTGGGGCGAATCCCCGCTCCATTCGCAGTAAACAAACCGAGCATCCGCCGGCGCAATTCTGCCGCCACTTCGCCCAGCGTCATGTATTGGCCGCTTCCGACGGGACATTCGGTCTTGAACGAGTCGCCGTAAAACTGGTGGTAGCGATCCAGTGCTTCGATCAGCAAATAATTGAGTGGGAACCAGATCGGTCCACGCCAATTCGAATTGCCACCAAACATGCCGCTGTCCGATTCACCGGGTAGATAATCGACACGATGTGTGTGAGCGCCGACGTGATACAAATACGGGTGACGCTCGTGATAGCGGGATAGGGATCGGATACCGTAGGGACTCAAAAATTCGTTTTCGTCCAACATGTAGTTGAGAAGGCGTTTCAAGCGTTCCACGCTGGGGATCGCCAAAAGCCGCATGTTGCCATGTTTGTCGTCGCCACGCTCCAGGTAGGTCATGCGTTGACCGACATTTTCATGGTAGTCCAAAAACCATTGCATCCGTTTGTGAAAGCCTTTCAATTGCAGCAACGCGTGGTCGTGGATCACTTGCACCGAAATCAGCGGCAGCAAACCCACAATCGAACGGACTCTCAGCGGAGTGGCTCGCCCGTCTTTCAGCAAATGATCGTAGTAGAAGCCATCCTGCTCGTCCCACAAACCACGTCCGTCGGCCAAGTTCATGGCTTCCGCGATACCCATGTAGTGCTCGAAGAACTTCGAGGCCATGTCGGAAAACGAGGAATGCTGCATTCCCAACTGCAACGAGATGGTCAGCATGTTTCGGCAGTAAAACGCCATCCAAGCCGTGCCGTCGGCTTGCTCCAAGAACCCTCCGGTCGGCAACGGCTTGCTGCGGTCGAACACGCCGATATTGTCCAGACCCAAGAAGCCCCCTGAAAACAAGTTGTTCCCGCGTGTGTCTTTGCGATTGACCCACCACGTGAAGTTCAGCAACAACTTCATGAAGCAGTGCTTGAGGAAATCCAGATCCCCGTGTTCATCCTGTCGAGTCAGCTCGAATACTTTCCAACAGGCCCAAGCATGCACGGGAGGATTCACATCGCTGAACGCCCATTCGTATGCGGGAAGCTGCCCGTTGCTGTGCATGTACCACTCACGGAGAAACAACATTAGTTGCTGTTTCGCGAACTGCGGATCCAAGTTTGCCAATGGCAACGTGTGAAACGCCAGATCCCAAGCTGCATACCAAGGATACTCCCACTTGTCGGGCATCGAAATGATGTCGCGATTGTATAGTTGGGGCCACTCTTCATTGCGTTGGATGGTTCGCCGCGCGGGGTGTCCCGCGGGTTCGGTGCGATCGGACTTCAGCCACTCTTCCGTCACGAAGTGGTAGAACTGTTTGGTCCACAACAACCCCGCATCGGATTGTCGCTGAATCTGACGAACTTCGTCCGTGGCATTGCGCGGCTGCCGGGCGGCGAAGAACTCGTCGGCCTCGCTCCGACGGTCGAACACAACTTGCGAAAATGACGCGCCAAAGTCGGCGCCTTGAACTTCCTCGGCCGGGCCGAGTCGCAAACGCAACCTGAGGACCTCGCCGGGCGGAATGGTCAACTTCACCCACCGCGCGGCTTTGGTTCCTTGGGCGTGTGGCGAAACGGCCTGCTCGCGACCGTGTACGACTCGATCGTGGAAACCATCTTTAACCCACGGCGTTGCATTGGGGTAATTGAAGAGTCGTTGACGGTTCGTTTCATTCTCGGTAAACAGCCATCCTGCATCCGCAGAGATACTTGGGAAATGGTCGCTTGATTTCCCGCCGTACCGAGCCGACATTGCGGGCCGGATCGGCAAGTCGGACAACGGCAAACTGCCGATTGGCCCCAGATACTCGGGGGCCCCGCAGCGGAGCGCGTAGGCCACGGGAAATTGATCGTGTTGCAACGCGACGCCGTCCAAGTCCGCTCGATAGAACAGCCGAGGGCGTTGCCATTGTTGCTCCGACTTCGTCGGCCAGGTCCATGAGTTGCGAAACCAAACGGTCGGTAATACATGCAATGGAGCGGTCTGCCGACCACGATTGACGATATCGGCTTGAATCAAGAGGTGATTGGCGGACTGTTTGGCATAAGTCACATGGAAGTCGAAGTACGCTCCACTGGTGAATATCCCCGTGTCTTCGATTTCGTATTCGGTTTCCGTTCGCGACCGGTCTTTTGATTCCTGAATCAGGTCCCCGTACGGGAACTCAGCGTGCGGATATTTGTAAAGAGCCCGCATGTACGAGTGGGTCGGGGTCGAGTCCAAATAATAGTACAGTTCCTTGACGTCCTCGCCGTGATTGCCTTCGGGACCCGTCAGACCGAACAAACGCTCCTTCAAGATCGGGTCTTGTTGGTTCCAAAGTCCCCAGGAAAAACAGATGCGACACTGACGATCCGAAATACCTAACAAGCCGTCCTCGCCCCAGCGATACGCGCGGCTCCGAGAATGGTCATGTGAAAAATAATGCCACGGTTCTCCGTCGGAGGAATAATCTTCTCGAACAGTGCCCCATTGCCGTTCGGCCAAATACGGACCCCATCGCTTCCAGTTTTCAGTCCGGGCATCGTCTTCACTCAAACGGCGATGTTCGGCCGTTGTCGGGTGGTGACATGCAATGGACGAGCGTGAAATCGACTCGAGTGGGGTGGCAGCATCCAAGCGATCCAATTCACTCACAACAGAACTCCTCGATTCAAAACCAACGGGCCGGCCCATTGGAGCAGTTTGCACCCGTCGGCACAACAGCGGATCGATCCGTGTTCGCTACAATCGTTACGACCGGGCGACTCCGGGCTGGCAACATCGGTCGGTGCGAGTGTTATCAAGTGAACCTTCGTTACCATTGTTGGGAAGAGGGCCCCGGCCGTGGGCGGTTGCCTGTTTTCAACGTCGAATATTGCGGCAAGTGGCCGATGAAAGCCGTGGCACCGTTCAAGGAAATCCGACGTTTTAGGTCGGAGGACCAGGTCGGGCTTTCATCTTCGAGCCACGTTGACCGGACGCACAAGTCGACATCCGCCCTACCCAATCGAGTCATTTGAAATGATTCCCAGTCTGCTCCTGTTGTTTGCCACGGCGATCGCAGTGTCAACTCGGACAACCGTGGCGGTAAAAGTGCCCCACATCGGTTGGGGACTGGCGGTCACCATGTTGTGTGGTTGTGTGTTCGGCTACGAGTTCTTCCATAAGTCTGCGGTTTCGATTGATCGAGTGCTGGTGGGCGGTGTTGTGTTGTGGCTGTTCGGCTTGTTGTTGACTCAGCAAGTGCGATTACCGGCTTTGCAATGGCTCGACATTTTTGTGGTGGCGTTCGTCGGGCTCATTGGACTCAGTCTCTTGGTGACCGATTGGCGGTACGATGAAAACAAGCCGCTGATCATTTATATCTTTTATTATTTGGTTCCGTTGGCGTTTTACTTCGTGGTCCGTTGTGTGGGGCACGATCGACGGACTTGGAAGATCCTGCAATGGAGTTTTGTCGGTTTGGGCGCCTATTTGGCGTTCACGGGATTCTGCGAGGCATGTGACCTGACCGGGTTCGTCTTTCCCAAATACATTTTGGACCCCGCTCGGTCCGAGTTCTTGGGTCGCGGTCGCGGTCCCTTTTTGAATCCTATCGCCAATGGAGTCTTCCAAATTCTGGCGCTGGCGTGTGGTATGGTGATGTGGAAAAACGCCAGTCGCCGAGGGCGAGTTTTGGTGGTCGGATTTGTGCTGTTGATGTTGGTCGGTATTTGGGCCACCCTGACTCGCAGTAATTGGATGGCCGCAGCACCGCTCGTAGGGATGTATGTTTGGCGGTACAGCAATTGGCAGTTTCGCGGCTTGTGTATTTTGGCGATTCCATTTGTGTTGATTCTCGGCTACGTCACGTTTGGCGATAAGATCAATGCCTTCAAACGCGATAAAACCGTTTCCGTCGAAGACATGTCCGAATCGGCAGAACTGAGGCCCTTTCTCGCTGTTGTGGCCAAGAAAATGGTGGCCGATCGCCCGTTGTTGGGATTTGGGTTTACTCAGTATTCGAAACACGCACGGCCGTATCACTTCAACGCCGTCGAAGGCGACCAACCGTTGCAACGGGTGATGAAATATGTCCAGCACAACACGTTCCTGGCCTATGCCGTGGAGTTGGGTTTGGTCGGCCTAGGCAGCTTCTTGCTGGTCGTTGTCCCAGCCACATGGTACAGCCTGCGACTTTGGTTGAACCCAACATTGCCCGACGAAATCCAAAATGTGGGTTTCGTCGTGTTTGCGGCAATTTTTGGCTTCGTCGTCAACGGGCTGTTTCACGACGTAGCGATCATCGTCATGACCAACATGATGCTGTACCTCATGATCGGTTTACTGATGGCGGTCCAAGGCCATGTCTATTCGTCGGCACCGCGTTGAGCCGCGCCGCACAGCATGGTCCGTTCCGTTTAACCGCGCCGCAGAGCATGGTTGGGCGGGTATCCGCCCAACCATGCGTCGCCAAGCGCGTGGTTAGCCGATTGAACCCCCTACTTTACATCACTAATCCGTGGGGAGCACCATGGAAAAGCTAACCGGGATAGCTAATAGAACCAGCATTCAGGCCGTGAAATCTGGTGACGAAACGCCAATGCTGACGGGGTCGACCTTCTTTTTCCGGATTTACTTCAACATATCTGATCGCGTCGAATATGGCCGTTTCCGAATCGAGATAACTGAACCGACGAGCGGTTAATCGTCTGTGCTCGCTTGATCGCCGGTGGGCTCGGTCGGTGGATTTGCCACACTGGCTCGATAGGCCGCCAGGGCTTCTTGCATCAGCTCAGAGTTTTCTTTTAACTGGGCTCGTTGCGCGGCGGTGATGATCGCCAACTTGACCAAGAATTCGTGGGCAACTTCCAATTCGCCTTTGGCGTTCACCGAGTGCGTCTGCAGATCCACGTTCAGATACGCGTCTTCTTCCGGCGAGTTCGGTACACTATGGACTTCGTAAACCGCAATCTTGTTGCTTTGGTCCGTGTCGGGAATCGGAAGCTCCAGTAGCTCTTGCACCGATTTGGCCGAACTGATTTTCGCGACCATCAATGGATTGGTGATCGGCAGCGTCATCTCGATCGTGACTGAATCAGCCCAGCGGTTCCGTTTCTCGCTGTAGGGTTTTCTGACCGCTGCCAAGGCAATCGCGCTGCCAAAATAGAGAATGATTCCCAGTTCGACCACCCAGACCAGGTAAACGAAGGGACCCGTTATCGGAGCATTGGCCCGTCCAATGTTCCAGCCGTTTGCGACTCGCATTTCGATGTGATCGACGAAGGAAAAACCCGCCATTATCTCTTGCCTAACCTCTTTCATCTCCTCGTAAGTCAACGGAGGATCCGCTTCAATGCGAAGCTCGCTTTGCGTCATATTCGCCAATTCACTTTCCAGGCTTATTCTGGCGTGCATGTATTGGAACCCGAATTTCGCGCCAAGTCCCGCGACGACCACTAGCGCGAAGAACAGCAAACAGAGGGCGATGTTTCGCACATGTCCGATGTGGATCACGTACTCCGTGGTCTTGCCAATCAACATCGCCATCACCCACGTCAGCAGGACGTTGACGTAGATGAACGGAATCCACTCCAAACCAAGTTGATAGACATACGCAGCCGCGACGACTAAGACCGCGCCGATTCCGACTAAGGGAATTGCCAGTAGTGAAAAACGACCTGACGGTTGATAAACTTGAAACATGGAACGACTGCCTTTCTTGGAAAGTTGACCGATGCGGAGTTGGGATTGTACTTCAAATCCAACGGCCAAGAAGCCAGGGAGAATTTTCAGGGTCTACCACAAATGCCATTGGTGGTAGATCAGCACATAGATGCCTAAAGCCGCGTTGGTGACGGCGTGGATCATGACCCCATCCCAGAAACGATTGGTCCAGCGAACCCACCAAGTCACGGCGGCAAACCAGACGATCGCCGCAAAAATCTCGTTGGGATGCGTCAGCGCGCCGTAGGCTGCTGAGATGGCAATCGACCCCCAGCTCAATTCGCTCATCGGCATCGCCCACCAATCGTCTCGTTGTAGCATCCGGAGCAAAATCCCTCGCAACAAAAGTTCCTCAGCAATCGGAATAACCCAGACCAAAACGGTAAAACGCGACAACAAAAACAGCGAGTATCCCAATGGTTCGGGGAACGATTCGCTCGGATTGATGCTGGACCGGGCCAGGGCTTTTTCATCGGCCCCCGGCAACATTTGATAAATCGCATGCTCCCAGCCCAATTCGCAAATTCCAACCCAGGCGAGCATGCCCAACAAACCAACCGGCACGGTCCACCAAGACACTCGCCACGGCAAGCTACGGGTGTATTCACGCCAAAAGACGACCAACAGGCCCCCGACCAGCAACGCTTGGGTTGCCACAACTCCCAACCAAGGCCAATCGGACCCTTCAGGCCGTTGATTGCCGACAAACTGCAACTTGCTGACAGGCACGACCCCGAACCGCTCCAAGACCATCGGAATGGCCATCACGGCCAATAGCGGCACGACCCATTTCCATGGGGCGGCAGGACTGGAGTTCTGCGCGGCCGAATCATCGTTTTGACAATTTGTCGCATCCAAGTTCAACGCACCTTTATATCACGAACTTTCAGCTGTTTTCTCCACTCCCGACCAGTTTAGATCCTGGCCGGCCATTCGCCAACCTCGAGCGGCTGGTTGCAATTTGGCTCCCTTTGCGGGAAACCACCTCGGGCGTACACTTTAGTAAGTCCCTCAGCAGGGAGTCGATTTCGACTTTTTTTTGAAAAGTGAGCATTCCTGCTCCGCGAGACAATGTCTTGAGACGTCCGAAATCGTTGAACCGTTTCCATTCGAAGGTCCCGACCATGTTGTACACCGTCGATCCACGTCTCAAGGCAATTCGCGACAAAGTGGAAGCCGGCCAGCGACTTTCATTGGACGATGGGATCTTGCTGTATCAGGACGATATTCCGCTGAACGAAGTGGGCCAGTTGGCGAATTTGGTTCGCGAGCGGATCAACGGCAACTGCGGATACTACAACATCAACACGCATTTGAATGCGACCAATGTCTGTGTTTATCGCTGCGTGTTCTGCGCGTTTCGGTCGGACTTGCGGAGCCCCAAAGGTTATGTGATGGACGAAGAGGCGATCCTGGCGCGCGGGAAAGAGGCCCTGGACAACGGCTGCACCGAAATGCACATCGTGGGCGGCCTGCATCACAAACGAGACTACGATTGGTACAAGGGAATCTTGAAGACGTTGCATGGAGCCTATCCCGATCTGCATTTGAAGGGCTGGACAGCCGTTGAAATCAATTGGTTCGAATTCCTGACCAAACAATCGACCGAATGGGTACTGCAAGACCTCCGCGAAGTTGGTTTGGGTAGTTTGCCGGGCGGCGGTGCCGAGATCTTCCATCCCGAAGTGCGAGATAAGATCTGCGAACATAAAGCCGATTCGCGGAATTGGATCGAGATCCACCGCACGGCTCATCGGATGGGGATCCGCAGCAACTGCACCATGCTCTATGGGCACGTTGAAAACTCGTTTCACCGCATCGACCACCTGATTCGGCTTCGTGAATTGCAAGACGAGACGGGCGGCTTTCAGACGTTCATTCCGTTGGCCTTTCATCCGGACAACACGGGCCTTAGTCACATCAAAAAACCATCGGTGTTGATGGACTTGAGGACAATGGCCGTCAGTCGGTTGATTTTGGATAATATTCCGCACATGAAAGCCTATTGGATCATGTTGGGAATCGAGACCGCTCAAGCAGCATTGGCCTACGGAGCCGACGACATCGACGGCACGGTCCGCCACGAATTGATCTACCACGATGCCGGTGCGACGACCCCGGAACTGCTGAGCGTCGACCGAATGCGGCAACTGATCCGAGAAGCCGGCCGCGACCCAGTGGAACGAGACACGCTCTACCGGGAAGTGATTCGAGATGAGAACGACTTTTCCAAATGGCACACCGGCGATCAAGTTGCGGTCGGGTCGCTGGCCTAAGCCGGTCGCGATAATCGCTAAGAGTTTCAGCGAGTCGAACCCGAGAACTCGTAACGGTATTGGTTTAGCGAGCGCTGGTGTCCCGGCTTTAGCCGGCGTTTAGCTGACGAGATCTTTTTCACACCCCGGCCGGCTAAAGCCGGTACACCAGCGCTCGCTCAATTGCCTTTTTCACAGGCGGATTTGGGGAAAATCCGAGAACTCTTAACGCGCCAGTTTAGCGAGCGCTGGTGTCCCGGCTTTAGCCGGCATTTAGCTGACGAGATCTTTTTCACACCCCGGCCGGCTAAAGCCGGTACACCAGCGCTCGCTCAATTGCCTTTGTTCGGGATGGACACCCGAAATCCGCCTTTCTGAAACTGTACGGCCGAACGCCAAACGACACGTCCTCAGTTGACCTGGACGCCGCCCGGAAATCCCAGTATCTTCGCTGCGCCTGGACGGGACGAATCCCGCAAGTCGTGGGTTTTCGAGCGTTGTCGCTTCGATTCCCAGCTTCTTCAGGTTAGCCAAATGGAAGCGATCATGCGCACTCGATTGTTGCCACAAAATCTGATTGGTTTGGCGGGGATTTGGAGCGTTTCGATGTTGTTAGTGGGCTGTCAAAATGGCCTGCAACAAAATCTTCAGCCACCCGGCACCGTCTGGCAGCAACGTAACCGAGCTGTTCAGTTCGATCCCTATCCCATCGATCACATGGGACCAGCCATCGTCGGTGGACGCCCACGCGAGTTCGGCAAACCATTGCCCGAAGCGTACGACAATCAGTTGGCCCCGAAACGTCCTCGATAATTGGCCGGTACGCGACCTTTGGTGCTGGATCGGGCCCCCGCAGAAACCTGACCCCGGATTTTCTAGCAGCGGCTGACCCATATGGTCCCCAAGTTTCCGGGGCCGACGCCGATCGCTCTTGGAGACTTTGGCGAAAAATGCTACGGTCCCGCTCGTGGTTCGGGATAACGTCGCCGGTAGGAAGCACCCGATGCGATTTTGTAAACTCAGAAGGCTGGATGGAACGACTCCAATGAAGGTTGGCGGTTGGTCGGTCGTGCTCTGTTTGTTGATCTGTTCCGGTTGTCAAAACCGACCTGCGGGCTGGCGATTATTAAATTTTGGTCG
This sequence comes from Pirellulaceae bacterium, assembly GCA_030681235.1. Lineage (GTDB taxonomy): Bacteria > Planctomycetota > Planctomycetia > Pirellulales > Pirellulaceae > M30B19. Next base: position 13,081 of record JAUXWY010000140.1, read on the forward strand.
CACGGAACGCGTTCCACCGCCAGGGACTGGCTCACTCAATATCCCACAATTTGGCCCAGTGCTGGGCACTGCCCCAATGGGCCAAACCAACCCGGTGGGAATGTCGCCGACCCATCCCGGTGCCTTCTACCCAAGTGGAACACCGATCGTCAATCCAGGATTCTCGAACCCAACCATTCCTCCAAATGTACCGGGCATCGGAACTAGCCCGTGGAACACTTCGACGACGGGGGCTGGCGGTGGGCTGGGATCAGTGAATCCAAATACCGGCCTACCAACCTATTCGCAAATCCCGGACCGTGGCACGGCAACGGGTGTGCCGGGCTCGGCGGTCGCTGTCAATCCAACACTTGGTATCGATCGAACCAACGTGCCATCGCTATTGCCCGGCGGTTTTGATCCATACGACACGTCGCGAATTCCAACGTGGTCCGCGACGGGTCCCTCGGGGTTTGGCACGAACGCCCTGGCGACGACATCCTCGCCGACGGCGCCACCGGGAGCGCAGGAAGGGTTTTGGCCAGGCCAATTGCAATCGCAGGGAAGCCCGGGGAACACGGGGTTTGGGTCCGGGCAATGGTTGCGAAGTGTATTCGGCAGCAGGCGTTTGCAACCCGCGAACTTGACGGGCTACGCCACCACGGCACCGATCGATAACCCGATGATCCCCGTGACTCAAGGCGTCAATTATTTACCGCAGCCAATGGCTGGGAATTATCCGGTTCAACCGGTTGCGTACGTAAGTCAACCCGTCGGGACACCAGGCAACGGTTTGAGCTACGCTCGGTGGCGCGAGATGCAGGCCGCGGCTCAAGCCCAAGCTCGGCAACAGGCCGCGTGGCAGCAAGCGCAGCTGATGAATCAACAAATGGCGCAAGCGGCGGCGCTTCGCAGTGGACCCGGCGCCGGAGGTTATCAAGTGTTGGCCGAGAACTCGACCTCGCGCGCCGCAGAGAATCAGAATCGATTCGGTTGGACCACTCCGCCAATGTCACCCGGCAACCCAAACTATGGGGCTCCGCCTGTGATGGGCAGTTCCGGTCAAGCACAGCCCGGCCAAGCTCCGCCGATGTTTCGCTCCTCCGGGCAACCTCTTCGCACTTCCGACAACAATGGCTTGCAGACCGGTTGGCAAGCGAATGGAGTTCGCTGAGCGATGTCATTTCTCCGGCGAATGTGGTCTCGGCAGCGTCTGCGGAACTGGCAAAGGTTGGTCACGCAGGTACAAGCTGAAGACGCGAGTTACGCGGAATTCAGTGATTCTCAGCTCCAGAAAGCCAGTCTCTCGTTGCGTTATCGCGCGTTGAGCGGGGAACTATCCCAGCGACTGCTTGTTCCTGCATTTGGTTTGGTGCGTCAAGCGGCTCGACGTACCTTGGGAATGTCGCATTACCCCGTGCAAATTCTGGGTGGCATTGCCTTGCATCATGGAGCCATCGCGGTCATGCAAACCGGCGAAGGCAAAACGCTGACGGCAACGTTGCCGTTGTACTTGGCGGCTTTGTCCCAACACGGCGCGCAACTGATCACCGCCAACGACTACTTGGCCCAACGTGACTCGGAACTGATGCGGCCCCTGTACGAATTGTTAGGTTTACGAGTGGGGGTCGTGACCGCGGAATCGACTCACGAACAACGTCGCACCGCGTATGCAGCGGACATCACGTACTCGACCGCCAAAGAAATCGGCTTTGATTTTCTCCGCGATCGAATCGCCCAGCGCTTGGCCGACGAGTTGCCAATGATCGGCGGGATGACAAATTCTGCCGGAGGTCCGTCGACCGTGCAACGAGAATTCCATTTTGCGTTGATCGACGAGGCCGACAGCATCTTGATCGACGAAGCACGCACGCCGCTGATCGTCAGCAGTCCCATTCCGAACTCGGAGAATCCACGTGCGTCCTTGTATCGGTGGGCTGCCGCAGCGACGGCAAAGTTCCAAACGGAAGTGGATTATTCACGCGAGATCCAACACCGCCGAGTTCAATTGACCTCCGCGGGTCGTCGCAAAACTCGGCAATTGCCTCGCCCCAACGACTTGGCCACCATTCCGCTTCTGGAACTGTATCAATTCATCGAACAAGCAATCACGGTCGAACAATACTTCCAAGATGGACGGCAGTATTTGATCAAAGACGATGAAGTGCAGATCGTCGACGAGTTTACCGGCCGAGTCGCGGATGGTCGCAAGTGGCGCTCTGGTTTGCACCAAGCCATTGAGGCTCGGCATCATGTCAAAGTCACACACGAAACTGGCGAGGCCGCGCGCGTGACTGTCCAGGATCTATTTCTGCGCTATCCGCGGTTGGCCGGAATGACCGGAACTGTGGCAGCCAGTGGTCCGGAACTTCACGCCATTTACAAACTGTGGACGGTGGATATTCCTACCAACCGTCCGCCAAAACGCGCACGTCTGCCCGACCGAGTGTGCCAAACCTCGGATCAAAAATGGGACGCCATCGCGGAAGATGTCGAGCGAATCCACCGTACCGGGCGCCCGGTCTTGGTGGGCACGCGGTCCATCGAACTGAGCCGACGCCTCGCAGAACGTCTGCGGGCTCGTCAGATTCCGCACCAAGTATTGAATGCGACGCATGCCGCAGCGGAAGCGGAAATCGTCGCCCTGGCGGGACAAGTTGGCGCGGTCACGGTTGCCACAAACATGGCCGGCCGCGGAACGGACATCAAACTTTCTCTAGAAGCCTTCGATGTTGGCGGCCTGCACGTGATCTGCAGCGAGCTGCACGAATCCGCGCGCATCGATCGCCAATTGATCGGACGCTGCGGACGACAAGGTGATCCCGGCTCGTACCAACACTTTCATTGCTGGGAAGACGACATTTTGGTCGCGGGATTCGGCAAACGCGCCGAGGGATGGCGAGCCGCCATTCGTCAAGGCGTGATCGTTCGTGGCGACGTCAGTGTGTTTCGCCGCGCCCAAAGAAAAGTCGAACGCCGCCATTTTAAAGCTCGTCGACAATTGCTGTTCCACGAAGGCCACCGCCAACAATTGCAACGCGAAATGGGTCAAGATCCGTACTTGGATACGATCGAATCTTGATGGGCAGGTTTCAGACTTCAGCGTTTAGATTTCATATTCCATATCTGAGATTTCAGATTTCGAGTCGAAACCCATAGCTCCATGATGGCTAGGGGGATCACGATGGCGCTTTCTAATCCAAAGTAGATGGCTCCGAAGACGGTCAATGACGACCAATGGCCGAGGCAGAGACCGATGGCCGTCGCACAGTACAGCAAGTTCAATCCGCCAATGGTTGCCAGCGGCCAACTCGAGCCATGGGCCAAACGATACGACAGAATGTCGAACACAGCGTAGCCCGCGGCGGCCAACGAAAGCACCCACAGAATCCATGACGGTATTCCGGTTGGCAAGAGCGAAGTCGCGAGAAATAGCCCTGTCGCCAAGGCCGTCGCAACGGCGCCGACCGCGTCCGTCAACAAGAGGTTCTCCGGCTTTTTGAGCCAGTCCATTATCGAGGCTGTTGATAGCGCCAACGAGTAGGGACTACGGATATTCGGCGAATTGGAATGGCGGAGCATTGTCGGGATCGATTTCGGCCATGACTTGAATGGTGTACCCACCGTAACATTTGCCACCTTGCATGATCATCCAATCAGAGACTTTCGAAAGATCAACGATTCGTTCATCTCCGAGACGAAGGCCAGGAATGTGTTCCGGTTCGTTTGCACAGAGAGCTGTGATTTGATCACCCTCAATCTTGATTGGCGTGTACCAAATGAATTCTAAACCGTCGGTGTCGGTTTCCATCGCAATCTTGACGCTGACGGCATCAATACCTGGCTTTTGCCAATTCTGCACAAACTTAGGAAACGATTCCTTGGCCTTGGCGATGGCCGAATTCATCCGCTCGTCGTTATCATCAACACCGATGACCGGGGCCTGACTTCGGGACCGCTCCGGCGGGCTACCGCAACCTGAGTTGAAAAATACAATCATCCATGTAATCGCGACGAATACTCGCGAAAGGTCGTAATAATTCAACATAAATCAAATTGACTCTCTTGGTAGGTCGGTTTGCATTCTGAGAACAACTATTTTTTTAGGTCGGCGTATTCGCGGAAACTGTAGTCGATTCCCGAATAGTCCAAGGCTCGGCATAATCCCCGCAGAGCGATCCCAAACCCGTCGGGCCCACTGAATCCACCAAATTGACCGCCGCCGCGAACGTGTGGCTCGAGGTCCAAGAAGACTTCGGGAACCGAGAACTTCGCTAATCGTTGGCGAACGGTTGGAATATACTGAGCCAAGTCACGCAGGATCAATTCGTGGCCGCTGTCACCTTGATCGGCCGGGACAAAGTGTTTCAGCGCTTCTTCGTCCACATGTTCCAAACGTTTCACTGGGCCAGGATGTTTGTAGTCCTTGATGTGCAACCAACCCAAACCTGGCTTCATTGCCAAGTAGTGTTCGTACACTTCTTGTCCCGAATACCCTTGCGTCGAAAGATTGGCCGCGTCAAAAACTAACAGCATGTTGTCGCGTCCCACACCTTGATGCAAACGCGCCATCCAAAAGCCGGTCTGCCCGACCAAGTTCGCTTCCACTTCCAAACCATACACCAAGCCATGCTGGGCGCACACATCAGCGATCTGTCCTAATTGGTCGATGACTTGCGGCAAGTGTTGTGCGGGATCGGAACCTTTGGGATGATAAAACGAAAACCCGCGAATCAACCGAGTCCCCAAGTGATTCGCCAAGCGACACGCGTGCTGCACGTCTCCTTGCAAATATTTCGCAAACGGCACGTAACGGTTCTTGGTTCCGTCTTCCTCGTCCATCAATTTGACTTTGCCAATTGGCGAGCCCAATGTTGCGACGCTCAACCCGTATTGGTCCAACTTCTCAACGCATGCATCGACCTCGGCATCGGTCAACAGCATCATGTTCTTGACGGCATTGCCCATGTCGATAAAACGAAGCGAAGTATACCGCAGCCCCAAGGCGGCAAACGCCGCGAATTGTTGATCGACGGTTTTGTCCCACGCCGCCTCGTCCGAGAAACCGGACAACGTGACTTTGCTGGATGTGTCGACGGACTGGCGAATCAACATTGGAGGGCTCCTTAACCTAAGACCGTGGCTTGGTCGTCAAAATACTCGACGGTGATGACCGAGCTAAAACCGCCCCGCACCGTGAATTCGGCTTTCAATTCTGCCCATCGCGGCTTGAGTACCGCGACCAAGTCATCCATGATCGTGTTGGCGACATTCTCGTAGAAGATGCCTTCGTTGCGAAATTGGTGCATGTACAGTTTCAGGCTCTTGAGTTCGACGCACTTCTCGTTGGCCGTGTAGCGAAAATGTAGCGTCCCGAAATCGGGATGTCCGGTCTTCGGGCACATCGAAGTGAACTCGTGGCACGTGTGCTTGATCTCGTAGTCCCGATGTGGAAAACGGTTTTCAAACGTCTCCAACATGCCGCGTTCAACCGCCATTGGTTTTCCCAGTTGTTGTTTGTAGTGATGTTTTATTTGTCCAGCGGGCGGCCGGCCGCCGAATAAGCGCCGCCCAAGACCAATTGGTACAGTTGTTGTCCGGCCGGCGTCGGGTACTTCCCGGAAACGCATGCTTGGCATAACGAGTCGGCCGGCATTTGGATGGCTCGAGCGATCGCCTCACGGGGTAAATACCGCAGCGAATCGCATTGCAGATTGCTGGCCATCATCGCATGGACTTGATCATCGGGTTCTGTAAGATCGTTCAAGTACTTTGGCGCAAAGAGTTCGTTGATCGTTGGCATGTCGATCCCGTAGAAGCACGGAGCAACAATGGGCGGGCAAGCCACGCGAACATGGACCTCTTTGGCTCCACCTCGGTCGTAGATCCGGCTCAACAGTACTTTCATCGTCGTACTGCGAACGATCGAGTCCTCGACCAAGATCACGCGTTTGCCTTCCAAGACTTCGCGCAGGGGCGTGTACTTGGCTTTAGCGCGTTGCATCCGCTGCTCAGGGGTATTTTCGATAAACGTTCGGCCCGAGTAACGATTGCGGATCAAACCTTCGACTGACGGCACTCCCAAGGAAAAGGCCATCGCGTCGGCGGCCGCCTTGCTCGTGTCGGGCACTGGGACCACGATCGTGTTGCCGTCGGTCCAGTCGAACATCGGATGCGTTCGTTCGGCAGCGGCCAATTCTCGGCCCAAGTGCGTCCGAGTCAAATAGACACTGCGTTGATCCAAGGTACTGGCGACATTCGCAAAGTAGATCCATTCGAAGAAGCAGTGCGCCCGCGACTTCGATTGGATGTAGGGCTGAACCGAAAATTCGCCATCCACGATTGTCGCCATGTAACCAGGCGCCAAGTCGTGAATTTGCGACGGTTCAAAGCCCAGATTCAACAGGGCCACATTTTCACTAGCAGCCGCAAACACACAACCATCAAAGGCATAGCACATTGGCTTGATCCCCAAGGGATCCCGAGCCACCAACATATCGCCCTGGGCGGTCAGCATCGCCAACGCGTAAGCCCCGTCAAAGCGGCGACTCAAGTGCTGCATCACGCTGAGAAAATTCGCCTTGGGATCACGCGACAAGACCCGGCTGATTTCGTGCAGTATGATCTCTGTGTCGGTTTCGCGAGCTAGATGGTTCTCGTTTTCCTTCAATAACTCGTCTCGCAGTTGCTGATAATTAGCCAATTGCCCATTGAAGGCAAAACTAAACCACTTGGCTTTTTGAATATGCTGCCGTTCGAATGGTTGGGCGTAAGAAGCGTCGTCGGTCCCGCACGTGGCATAACGAACGTGTCCGATGGCCGCTTTTCCAGCAAAACGTTTCATCAAGTTTTCGCTCTTCAGCTTGTGGCTGAGGCGGAATACCTCCGACACCGCACCGACTTCTTTGTGCGTCACCAATAATTGTCCGCGAGTGGGCGAGTAACTGGTCATCCCAGCGGCCAATTGGCCGCGATTTTGAATGTCCTGCAACATTCGCGGAATCATGTACGAGCAGTATTTTTGGTCGGCAAAGTTACAAATCGCACTTTCCGAGGAGTATTTCAGGCAGTAAACCGCTGCTACGCCACACTCGTCGTGAATCTCACTCATTGATCCCGGGCTCTTTGCTGGAAGGGTCCGCGCGTCGGTCAGGCACCTAGCCCGCACGTGGCACGCCCAGTCTACCGTCACAGCAAAACATTGAACAGTATCACGAGCCGCGATCCACGTTCAAAACTCGTGCAGGAGAGCGCGGCCGCGAGCGGTAGCGACTCCGAAAATCCGGATTTTTCAGCACATTTTCCCGGAGATCGTGCCGTGGCCTTGCCGTGACGACCGCCCGCTGCGCCTGGCCGAGGTTCCAAGCGATGGCTTCCGGTCGGGAAGGGCCCGTCCCCGACGGTTCCAAATCGAGTTATGATCCTCGATAATGCCGTGCCAGATCGGAAGTGGCGGCCCCAAGTCAGGAGAACTTCGCAAATGACCCCATCATCCCTTGCCAAAACCAACACTACCCGGTGGATTGCGGAACGAACCGCTCATTTTGACTCAAGTGGCATTCGCCGCGTCTTTGACCTGGCGGCGAAGCTAAAGAATCCGATCAACCTGTCGATTGGGCAACCGCATTTTGATGTCCCGGATCAAGTGAAAGAGAGCATGATCCGTGCGATTCACGACGGAAAGAACGGGTACTCGCCAACGCAGGGTATCGCTCCGCTTCGAGAGCGCTTATTGGCTGACGTCCAACGGGAGTTGCCGAATCCCGACCGAAAACTGCTGGTGACGTCCGGCACCAGCGGTGCCTTGAATTTGGCGATGTTGGCGATGATCGATCCGGGAGACGAGGTCGTCATTTTTGACCCCTATTTTGTGATGTACGCTCCCTTGGTTCGGCTGGCGAGCGGAATTCCGGTTCTGGTCGATACCAACAACGAGTTTCAAATCGACTTGCAGCGTTTCGTCGAAGCTTTGACCCAGCGGACCAAGTTGGTGCTGCTCAATAGTCCTAGCAATCCGACGGGCGTTTGTTTGAACGAGGCGTCCGTCAAAGAAGTTGCCGAGATTTGTGTCCAACGAGACATCGCGTTGATCAGCGACGAGATCTATCGTCACTTTTGTTTCGACGCCCCGTTTGTTTCGCCTGCCCAATTCAATCCGGATACGATTGTGGTCGATGGGTTCTCCAAGAGTCACGCGATGACGGGCTGGCGATTGGGTTTTGTGCACGGTCCGACTGAGGTCATCGAGACGATGACGAAGTTGCAACAGTACACTTATGTTTGTGCTCCACAACCCGTTCAATGGGCTGGACTTTCGGCCCTTGATTGCGACATCTCGAGCTTCACTCAAGATTATCGCCAAAAACGTGATCGGATCTACGAGGGCTTGAAGGATCACTACGAAATCGTTCGACCAGACGGAGCCTTTTACATGTATCCGAAGCTGCCGTGGGGCACTGGCCAAGCGTTTATCGAAAAAGCCATCGAGCACGATTTGTTGGTGATCCCCGGCAACATTTTCAGCCGCCACGATACGCATTTCAGACTGTCGTTTGCAAATTCGGACGAGCAATTGGATCGCGGTATCGAAGTGCTTCAGAAAATTGCGTAGCTCCCGAAATTCGCCAAGAGTTTTTCAGTCTGTCTCGAAGCGAAACTCTGGGCGAGTTTGGCATATTTGCAGCCGTCCACCTTGATTGCCGATCAAGGCCGATTTTGATATGCTCAAGCCAGGGCTGTGGATCGTCACAAAACGACGTCTGACGTGCAAACTAAGACAACGTGAGTTCGTTAACGGTCAGAATTGGGAGTTGAACGAATGAGTGAACAACAGAACATCGATAACGTGATGCACGAAACGCGTTTGTTTCCGCCCACCGAGTCGTTTCGCGCGAAGGCTAGGATTCCCTCGTTCGAGGCGTACGAAGAACTGTATCGCGAATCCACGGGTGACTGGCAGGCGTTTTGGAAGAAGCACGCCGTCGCTGAGTTGCACTGGATGCAACCTTTCACGAGTGTGTTTCAACGCGATCAAGATACGGTCAAGTGGTTCGACGGTGGTTTTACCAATGTTTCTTACAATTGTCTGGACGCGCATGTGGCGGCGGGACGGGGTGATCGGACCGCGATCATTTGGGAAGGGGAACCCGGCGATATTGTTCGATTCACGTATTCAGAATTGTTGAATGAAGTCTGCAAGTTCGCCAACGTTCTGAAGGGACTCGGTGTGCGGCGCGGCGATGTCGTGTCGATCTACATGCCAATGACTCCCGAGTTGGCGATTGCCATGTTGGCGTGTACTCGGATCGGGGCCGTTCACTCGGTGGTGTTTGCGGGGTTCTCGGCCGAAGCGGTCGCGGATCGCAACAACGATGCCTCCGCGAAAGTTCAATTGACGGCCGATGGCGCTTGGCGACGAGGCAAATTGCTGCCACTGAAACAGACGGTCGATCAGGCACTGGCGAAATCTCCGACGGTGCAAAAATGTGTGGTTTTGAAACGTACCGGGCAAGCGGATGTGCCGATGCAAGCAGGCCGCGATGTGTGGTGGCACGACGTGATGGCCAACGCCAGTCCGGAATGCCCTGCCCCGCCATTGCCGAGCGAAAACCCGTTGTTCATCCTTTATACAAGTGGCTCGACGGGCAAACCCAAGGGCATTTTACATACAACCGCGGGATACAACTTGTGGGTGAAATTGACGTTCCGCTGGGTGTTCGATTGGCAACCGGACGACATTTATTGGTGCACCGCCGATTGCGGTTGGGTCACAGGGCATAGCTACATTGTTTATGGTCCGTTGAGCAACGGGGCGACGGTCTTGATGTACGAGGGGGCACCGAATCATCCCGCTGAAGATCGCTTCTGGGATATCGTCGAACGCCATCGAGTCACGATCTTGTACACTGCCCCGACGGCGATTCGCGCCATGATCAAATGGGGCGACGAACACGTCGAAAAGCACGATCGCAGTAGCTTGAGATTGTTAGGGAGCGTCGGCGAAGGAATCAATCCCGAAGCTTGGATGTGGTATCACTCGAAAGTTGGCGGCGAGCGTTGTCCAATCGTTGATACTTGGTGGCAAACGGAAACCGGCGGAATCATGATGAGTCCGTTGCCAGGCGCTATTGCAACCAAACCGGGCAGCTGCACCATGCCGCTACCAGGGATTGTGCCCGCGATTATCGATGACGCTGGCGAAGAAGTCACGGCCGCGAATCAAGGCGGGAAGTTGTGCATCGCCCAACCGTGGCCGGGGATGTTGCGAGGGATCTGGGGCGATCCAGTTCGACACCATGCCCAGTACTGGGAAGCGGTTCCGGGCATGTATTTGACCGGCGATAACGCGAGGCGCGACGACGATGGCTATTACTGGATTATGGGGCGAATCGACGACGTGATCAACGTGTCCGGACATCGACTCAGTACCATCGAGGTCGAAAGCGCCTTGGTTTCACATCCGCGAGTGGCCGAAGCCGCAGCCGTTGGCCGAACGGACGCATTAAAGGGTCAAGCGATCTGTGTGTTCGTAACCGTCAAGGGTCCAGAACCCGACGATGAACTGAGACAGGAACTCAAGAAACACGTTCGCAAGGAGATCGGAGCTTTGGCAGTTCCCGATGACATTCGCTTTACCGCCGCGTTGCCGAAAACTCGCAGTGGCAAAATCATGCGGCGATTGTTGCGCGACATCGCCGAAGGCAAAACGGAAGTCAAACAAGACACGTCGACCCTAGAAGATATCTCGGTATTGGCAAAACTTAATGAGAAGGACGAGGCCTAAGTAGGGCGAGGGCACATTGCCGGGAGTTAATTCAAAGAGTCATCAGGAAATCGATTTAGCGAGCGCTGGTGTACCGGCTTTAGCCGGCGGGTAGCAGAAAAAGAGCTTTTTCATACTACCCGCCGGCTAA
>JAUXWY010000150.1 GCA_030681235.1 Pirellulaceae bacterium
AACCCACCGAGAACCAGACCACCATCCGCAACTCTTCCAACTTCGCCTTCGAGTTACTGGCCATCCAGCCATAGTACCGCACCTTCCGAAAGCCCGTCGGTAGAATGTGTTGGGCGAAGCTCTTGACGAACGCCTCGCCAGACACCGTACGACTCAAGACTCGTTGCGATTGCTTCGGCTTGTATTGATAGGTTACCGAAGATTCATCCACGGCCTTGATCCGATGATCACTCAGGGCCACTCGATGCACGTACGGAGCTAGATACGCAACCGCACTCCTTCCATCATCCACCCCTTGGATATCCACCACGAACTTCTTGGTCCAAGCACTCGGCGAGACCTTTTGATAAAGATTCACCGCCCGCAACGCGTCGGCCAACTTCGCTTTGTAGACGCGAATCAAGGCCTGATGATTCACTAAGAAGTTGCTGGACGTTGACTTCCACGCAATCACTTTTCCGCCGGAATCCAACTCGGCTCCACCGCCGGGCACCAAGTAATGCACGTGCGGATGATAGACTTCAGGGTCCCGTCCCCACGTGTGCAGGACTCCGAAGAAGCCTAGTTGCGAACCTTGTAGCGATTTCGTCTTGGACGCGACCGCCATCAACGCTTGCGAACTGGCTTGGAACAAGGCTTCGTAGCCCGCTCGTTGGTAGGTGCGTAGAACCTCCCGCAGTTCTCTGGGAACTGTAAACGTGACTAGGAAGTGAGGCACGCCTGCGAGTAACTTCTTCGACTGACCTTCGAGCCACTTCTGGGTCTTGTCATGGCCGCAGGTCGGGCAATGTCTGTTGCCACAACTGCGTCCAACCCAGTGGGAACGCTCACACTTGGTGCAGCCCCAGTGAACTCCGCCCAGTTCACCGGTGCGACAACGCATGATCGCTCCAAACGCTTTGCGAATCGCCACCCCGCGATTCATTGCCTTCAGTCGATTGAGGAACTCGGTTGCGTGTTGGCGCAGGGCCAGGGCTACCGAGGGCATCGGGGGATCACTTCGCTTCGTCGATCTTCCAGGCGAAGAGTTTTTCGATCGTGCCGCGTGCGTCTTGCTGGGCCGTATCGGTCAGGTGCAGGTATTCGATCGTGGTCATCAGCGAGGAGTGTCCGAGGTATTGCTGGATGACACGCAGGGACACGTTGGCTTCCAGCAAGTGTGTGGCGAAGGAGTGCCGCAAGGTATGCATCGTGACCCTCTTGCCGAACTTCAGTTCCTTGGTGATCTTCTTGATCGCGCCTTGAGCGGAAGTCATGCTCATCGGGGTTTTGGCGACGCTAACGGTTCCCGGCTTGAGCGTATGATTGCGACCGTCGGCCGGAAAGAGGAACTTGGGGTGTTGATGCGTGACCCAGTACCGCCGCAGCGCGTCGATCGTAAATTGGCTGATCGGGATGTAGCGATCCTTGGCACCTTTCCCGCGATGGATGTGAACCATCTTGCGTTGGCTGTCGATGTCGCCGACTTGCAAGTTCAGTCCTTCGCCCAGTCGTAGGCCCAGCGAGTACACGGTCCAGAAGAAGACTCGCATGCGTTGGGTATTGGCAGCCAGGATGATCTGCCGGACTTGTTGCCGAGTGATGACTTCGGGCAGAGTGTTTTCATTCTTGAGTTTGAGCATCGACAGGACGTTCCAATCGCGCACGCAGGTGGTTCGATAGAAGAACTGGACGCCCGAGAGCGCGACGCGGAGCGTTCCGTAGGCCGACTTCTTTTGATTGCGTAGGTAGAGGAAGTACCGCCGCAGTTCCGTTTCGGTGATTTGATCGGGTGCTTTGCAGCAGTGATCGGCCAGTTGCCACACGGCCCGCAAGTAGCCGTGAACCGTGCGTTGGGCTTTTCCGGTGAGTTGTAGATCTTCGGCCATTTGATCGTAGATCGGACCATTGAAGTACTTCGAACGAGCAGGTTTTTCGTAGTTGGCCATGAGGATGAACTCCTGAAAGTGAGGTAAAAACCAAAAGCGACGACCAACGCCGCCGCAACCACACTCAGGAGAAGAAAAAAAGTTTGACTTGGCAACCAACCTCGGGTAAGATGACGCCCGCCCCGCCGCGATAGCGGCTTACTTGAACAATGCCGTGCAACGGAGCGGCGGCAGAATCGTTTGACATGGTTAATTTTCCTTTCGCCGCCCGATGACGGCTGACGTTATTTGCGGTAGAATGCACACATGAAAAGCGTCTACCTTGAAACTACTGTTGTTGGGCACATCGCTGGTCGGCTCCATCCAATCGCGGCCGTACTTGCGCGACAGCAGGTCACGCGACAATGGTGGGACTCAGCCTCAAATCGGTATTTGCTGTTTGTGTCTGACCTTGTCCTTGCCGAATGCGCTGATGGCGATGGTGATGCTGCAAGCGAACGCCTTAGAATTGTGGATGGGATTGACGTGTTGCAAACCTCCGCTGCAGCAAATGCGCTCGCAGCAGAGCTGATTGATGCCCACGCAGTGCCTCAATCGGAGCCGCGTGACGCACTGCACATTGCCCTAGCTGCGATCAACGGCATCGACTATTTGGCTACTTGGAACTTCAAGCATATAATGAATCCATCGACCCAGCATTTAATTGACGCTGTTTGCCGCAATGCTGGCATTGAGTCCGCAACAATTTGCACACCGGAACAACTTTGGGTGACATATGATGATACCTGACCCTACCGAAGAAATCAAAGCGATACGGCATCGCTTGGGCGCAGAATTCGATTACGACCTCGATCGAATCTTTGCCGACATCCAGCGTCGTCAATCAGAATCAGGTCGAACGTATGTGACTAGGCCGTCGCGGAGAATCGCAAATAACCAAGCGATGCAACGGAGCGGCGGTGGCGACGTTTCTGACAACGCCGAGTCAACTCCCGCCGCCCGCTGATCGCAACCGTTCGCCGAAGGAAACAAATTCGGAAAACCTAATGTGATGCAGGCTGAAATCCACCACTTAGAATCAAACGACTATGTCGACTGGAACGACTTCGTTCATTACGAGTCACCAGATCCGTACGATGACTTCGGCTGGTTCCACCTGACGATTGGCTCTTCTGATGTCGCTGGTGGCAATGATTTCCACGTTTGCGTCGCAACACCACGTGCCGTTGGTCGAATCAAGCGCGGCGGAAATGTGCCGGGGATACTGGTCGACCGCTTCGATGCCGCAACAGTTGAAAAGGGCATCCGTGATCGTGTTGCTTCGGTTTGCGGACACAACTGGGAGCAAATTGTAGATCAACTGCGTCAATTCATGCATTGTGAATACGAGGGTATGGCTGGATCGTAACTTCCAGAAATTACGGCGAACCAATATGGCTTTGACTTCGCGGAGCGATAGGAGCGTAGCCGAAGGTCAAGGCCTTTGTTCAAGAAGCCCGGGGACGTTTGCCTCGGATCACGATCTCTAACCGTTTTGCCTATGGGTTTTTAATTCTTGGCATTCGAGTTGCTCGTCTCTTGCGAACTCGGTTCGACGCCCCGTTTGCCAATTGTTAGTGTGTTTCTTTTTAGTTGATTGATTCCGACGTCATGTCTTCTTGCACTTGCCAACCGCAACTTTTACAATCAAATCGTCAGAGTGCAATACTCGGTTTTGGCCGTGGCAAATGACTCGAAGGATAATCAATGACGCCTGAAGCAGCACGAGGCGGTAGGTTAGACCGCGTGTGGCTGGCGTTTTTGGTGGTCGCGGGAGGCGCTTTGAGCGTTTACCTCGCTGAAAGCATCTTCGCTGCGACGGTCTCTATTTCTGGGATTCTGTGCGTCGGCCTGATTGCGATTGGCCGCCGCGAGGGCTACCTTATCGGACTCTACAACAGTCTCTCGTATTCGATCCTGGCCTACAGCAATGGGCTTTTTGGAGAAGTTTATCTCAACCTCCTATTTTTCGTTCCGACCGGTGTTGTCGGATATTTAATGTGGTCTAGCCACACGAAGCACGACAGAACGGTGGTGATGAGACAGCTGGGTTGGATGCAGCGGGCCGCGATTGCGTTTGTCTGCGCCGCTTGCACCGCCGGGTTGGGATTTCTGCTTGGCCTGGACACTCGGCAAAACAACCCGTTTATCGACGCCACGACCAACGTGCTTTCGGTCGTGGCAACGTTTTTGATGATGTGGCGGTACAAGGAGCAGTGGCTGCTCTACATCCTGCTGAACATCGTGTCGATCGGCATGTGGGTCATGCGTTACCGTTCTGGGGGCGAGGCAGGAGACACGATGGTCCTGATGTGGTCGCTGTTTCTCTTGAATTCTCTGTATGGGTATTGGCGGTGGCACATGGGGGCAAAGATCGTTGGCGGGGTATGTTTTATGGGCGCCCCCTCGACAGGCAAGACGACCCTCGCACGGACCATGGCCGAGCGGCACAATACCGCGTGGATGCCCGAGTACGGTGCAGAATTCTGGCTTGAGCACCAAACCAACCGACGAATCACTCGGGATCAGTTTGAGGAGATTGCTCCGGAACATAACCGGAGGGAGGATGCGCTAAGGCTTCAGTCCCGCAACTATCTCTTCTGCGACACGAACCCGATGACCACGTATCTCTTTGCGAAGGACTACCACGGAACCGCCGGTCCAGTTTTGACTCAATTGGCAATGGAAGCGGAGAAGCGATACGATTTGTTCTTCCTCTGTGACACCGATATCCCGTACGCGGACACCTGGGATCGTAGTGGGGATCAGAAGCGGAAGTGGTTTCAACAACAGATCTTGGGCGATTTGGCTGAAAGACGTGTGCCGTTTCTTAGAATCAGCGGAGCACTGGAGGACCGAGTCTCGCAGGTAAACGCCGTCCTTCGACAGCACCGAAAATTTGGCAACGTGCTGGACATTCGGTAAACCGTGTCAACGCCTTGGCACGAGTT
Source organism: Pirellulaceae bacterium (assembly GCA_030681235.1). Classification (GTDB taxonomy): domain Bacteria; phylum Planctomycetota; class Planctomycetia; order Pirellulales; family Pirellulaceae; genus M30B19. The sequence goes on from JAUXWY010000150.1 coordinate 4,859, forward strand.
GGGATTGGTTATCCCATCTTGGTGGCATTGTCCCACGTATGCACGGTCCGAGTGAGACGGCCAGCCTTGATGATGCCGCCCTGTATCACCGCGATGAAGCGACTGCGATTCTCGAGCAACGTGATATCGCTCAACACGTCACCATCGACAATTAGCAGATCTGCCAACTTCCCGGCTTCGATTGCACCGAACTCGTCTGCCCGCCCCATGATCTCCGCGCCGGTCTTGGTCGCGCACATGATAGCCTCCAACGGAGTGAATCCTACATCTTTCACGAAGAAAGTGATTTCACGGGCATAGTCGCCGTGCGGATTCCAACCGAAGCCATAATCACCGCCGAGACCGATCCGGCCACCGGCGCGAAGGATTCGTAGCGCGGAGGCCATGCCGCCGTCGAGTGTCTCCTGATGGCCGTCGATGACGCTTTGCGACAAGCCAAACTCTCTTCCCAACAAGACACTGGCCTTTTCAAAGTACAGGGCTGGTACGCACGGCACGTCGCGGGCCAACAGCAGATCGAGGCATTCGTCGTCGATAAAGGTCCCATGTTCGATGCAATCGTATCCGGCGCGGAGGGCATTTTTGATACCCTCCGTGGCGCGGCAGTGGCCGGTGACCTTCAGTTTATGATTATGCGCGGTCTGGACGACGGCATTCATTTCTTCGAATGTCATGCACAGCGTGTGATGGTCGTTTGTATCCGGCGCGGCAGCGTCACCAGTCGGGTAGGTCTTGACCCACTCGATTCCGTCCTTCACCAAAGCTCGTACGGCACGGCGGGCGTCCTCGACACCGTTGATGATGAAAACCAAGCCTTCCATGCCGATCTTACGAAACTCTGGGTTCCAGTCCATCAGACCGCCGGCGCTACAAATTTCGCGACCACTGGTGCTCAGTCGCGGCCCTGGAATGAGATCGTTTTCGATGGCGTGCTTCAGCCAGACATCGATGTTGAACAAACATCCACCGCTGCGCGCCGCTGTGTAGCCGCACTCAAGCGCCAATTTTGCATTCACGGCACTGAGGATACTCACGTACTCAACCGGATACTTGATGTCGAGATCCTGGAGTTCCAGGATATTGAAGTAAGTGGCGTGAAAGTGAGCCTCGACCAAACCTGGCAGGATGGTACCACCAAGCGCATCGATCCTTTGGGCATGCGGCGCGGCAGGCGGAGCACTCACCGCCGGGCCCGCATATGTGATCCGCCCATCCGTGATTACGACAATCGCGTTGGGAATAGACGGTGCCCCGGTTCCATCGACAAGTTGGCCGTTGTGAACAACCGTTGTGCCAATCGCAGTTTTCATGACAGTCTCTTTTCACGTAGTGGTTGCCGGTCACTTGTTTGTCCGACCCGAATCGACTCCAGAAACCCGTGGACGCAGTTCAGTAACTCAGTGGTCTTGGTCCAGTGAACCAAATGTCCGCACCCGGAAAACTTCACTCGCACGGGATCAACTAGTAGGGCCTCAAGCGAGTCGGCATCTTCATTGGTCAGCATGCCGCCCGCGGTGGGATCAGCTTGTATCAAAAGGCTTGGGCATTGCACACGGCGGAAAACGGCTTCAATCGAAAACCCCTCCAACCACTTTCCGTGAACGACTGGCTCCAACACGGAAGGATCTAGACGCTTTAAACAGCTGGCGGTGAACCGCAACGACGCGGCATCGCGCAGCTCGCCGAGACGAACCTGAGTCCCTCGAACAGGATCGTGGATAATCGCGTCACCCAGCTCGCGCGCGATCGTTGAAGCGTCCCGCGAATCACCAGCGAGCCTCAGTAGCGTTTGAAAGAAGCTCAAAAGTGCAGTTTGCTCGATACGCACGCCCATAGTATGGAGCGGAGGATCCTCCAGGATGACGGCAGAGATTCGGTCACTTGCTTTCCCAGCCACATCCGCAGCCACCATTGCACCCAACGAATGTCCGTAAAGTACGACAGGACGATCGAACTGCGAATCCAGGTAGGCAATAACATCCGCAGCGTAATCACAGACTCCGTATTCGCCGTTTACCTTGTCGGAAGAACCGTGACCTCGAAAATCAATCGCGGACAGCTGCCAGCGTTGGGAAAGTGACGACCACATCGGTAAAAAGGTCTGCCAACAACGCGTGACGCCGTGCAACATCACCAGGGGTGGTGCGTCCTGAGTCGACCGGACAGTGTTCAAGCGCCGGTCACCGATTTGGATAAATTGTTCTTGCATGCGTCGCTTGGTAGGAGGTTGAAGAACGACCGGACTCGAGTTGCAAGTGGGTGCATTGTAGGTCGTGTCGCTGGATCTCTGAACCGTTGCCGACCGTGTTCTAAACCAGCATACAAATGCTATGGTGTCGTGAGAAGCTGGAGCAGCCGCTTTGGCCAAGAAGAACCCCCGGGAATATTCGTCAGAATCGACCTGCAGGGTTGGTTTACAGCGCGCCGCACGGACATCACCAGGGTCGTTGTGGTAATTGTCCCGCAGAGACATGTTCCATTTGCAGATCCGAATAAGGCGCGGCCATCAAATCAGGCTGCAAGTGCCGCGTACGAAATAGGTTGACGATATAGCCCATTCGTTCGCGGATTTTGGTCCAGTCTTTTGCGGCAGTGTTGACTAGCTTGCCACGGGAGATATCCCATCCTAAAGGCCCATCGAGAAACTCCCGCAGTTTCATGTTCTCGATTTTCTCCAGAGTTGTGGGAAAGGCGACCGCACCCAACGGCGGCACATCCTGATGAACAGCCAGGACGCTCTCGCCCACGTTGTATGTCATCAGGCGAGTCGTGACGCATTTACGAATCAAGAACGGCAGCGAATGGGCGATGTAAGGCTGAAGTTTGATGTGTTCGTGCAGGACCGCCAGGCAATTCGCAAAGTAGTTGCATTCGTGCCGAACTTTGCTATCCGACGAGCAGAAAGCCGCAAAAGCCACCGACCGCGGCACCCAGGAGTGTCCAAACTGCAATCGACCACGGCAGCGACCATGGGAACAACGACGACAACCCCCAGCCCACTCCGATTCCCACAACAGCTCCCACGGTCCCCGCCACCAATGTCGCGTCGCGGGAGGCTTGGTCGCGATCTTCCTGGCGGATCGTAACTCCTGCCTTGCGAGATCCCCAAACGGCCCAGCTATGGAAATTCGCACCTGCGTCGGGACCAATCGCGTTCGCAAGCCCAACAGACAACAAATAGTGAATCCGAGTGATTCGAAAGTTGGACAGAATTGGATCGGGTGTCCGATTCGCTTCGGAAATCAACTCGTTCTTGCGGCCGAAGACACGCCTCTTCCGCTGCCCGATTGGGCAGTAACAGAGGCGACTCGGCGGCGTGACGAGATGTTGGCCGACCCCAGTCTCGGGTCGACCCACGAGGAGGTTTGGAAGCGACTGGACGATTCACGTAATGGCTAGGTCGTTACGCTAAAGTGCAAGAATGGCTCGCAATCCAAACGTTGCCAAAAAACTCTTCGGCGAACGCTGAAAAAAAAGAAGGCCAAACGAAACGCTTCGCGGCAATGTAATCGCAAGCATTCGCAAACAGCCGTCGATTGGTTTCTCGGGAACAAGCGTATCTTCTCCAATCTGTCGTTTCATGGCAATATCACGTGGCGAGCGGATACCCGCCCAACCATGCTCTGCGGCGCGGTTAAACGCAATGCCGTTCCACGAAGGACCTGTCCCCGCTTCCGACGCGCTCCGCTGCGCGGTTAGCCCGTGGGTTCAACTCCGAAGAGGGCCCACATTGACTTGCGTGCGGGTCCTCCGAAGTGTTGCGTTGCCAGCTGGTTTTGTATCAACTGAAATTGGGGCGATAGGGCGGGGTCACTGCTTGGGCCGGTTGACCGACAGGAACGGCTGGGCTTTCCTGAACAAATGGCGAGCCCCCGGAGACGGTGCTAGCATTTGAATAGGACGGCGATGTAATGGAGCGATTCATCGGCTGAGGCTCGATTTTTGGACCTAGCCGGTTGGCCGTCCGGGCTCTTTGGGCGGCTTCGTCTTCGTCCAGGACTTGCAGCAGCTTGGAAATGCACAATTTGTTCATGCTGGTCCCGTGATCTTCCGCCTCGGCTTTCAGGGCTTCATGGACACTTTCAGGCAGCCGGACGGTAATGACTCGAGTCTCCTCCTCTTCGGAATGACTGGTCGATTTGTTGCTGCGGAGCGCGTTGACCATCCGCTTGATGGTATGGAACGCGTCGGAGCGTTCAAAAGCGATAAACTCGTCTTGGGTCGTGAAGACTTTCCGAGCGGCTCCGTCGACGCCCACCACTTCGCGGAAGAACTTGACCCAGTCGGGCGATTGGCGATACAAGTCGCGGGCGAACTGCAAAACTCGATGGCACCGGGTTTCGAACGGCATGGGATTGGCCGACGCCGAGTTTGTGACTTCAGATGACATGCGGAGGGACTCCTTTCAAACGGACAAGTGACTTCAATCGCGGTTGGCCAACGTCGTCGATCCAACAATTCCATCATCCGACCTCGTCAAACCAACGACCTAAGTCCAGTGATAGCAGTGGCTTGCATGCACAACACCCATTTGCCCAAAAAACAAGCCCAGTAGCCCAAAAAAACAGCGGCGGCGCGACCTGCTTAAATTCTAGGCACTAGCATTTTCTCTCATTTACAAAGTGTCCAGTTCGAATTCCGTCGGAAATTCTTCAAGATTCCTCCGATTTGTGCTTCGTCGGTTCCGAATAAAGGACGAGGAATGCCAAGTTGTGACAATTAAATCGACAAAAAGCACTTCTTTTGGGGGGTGCGTTAATTGCGGAGCTTCGGGTTGTTAAGTACCATTAGACCGGGTGTAACGGGTATTTCGTTGACCGGGGCAACCCGCCAACGATCAACGACGGGCGATTGCGGAGACTTGATTTTGATTTCGAAGGAAAAACTACAGTCCGAAACCGCAAAGAAGCTCACCCAATTGGCGGCGGCAAAGGGGATTTCTGGGGCGGCTGGCATGCGGAAAGACGAGTTGATCAAGAAGCTCATGGGGTTGGCGAAAAGCAAGCCGGCGGCAAAACAGTCGTCGGCTAAACAGTCTTCTGTCAAGAAAACCACCCCGAAGTCGACGGCCGCAGCGAAGTCGACGGCCGCAGCGAAACCCAATGCCAGCGCAGCCAAGCCAACTCCCGTAACGAAGATTGGCAAACGAGCCGCGAAACTGGCTGTGGTTGCTAGCATCGCGAAATCCAAGTCGGTTTCAAAACGAACACCGGCGGCGACTCTGCGGAAGGAGACTGAGAAGCCGTTCGCAAGCACGCCCAAGGCCGTTAAATCAGCGCCGGCTGGGCCGGTCGAAACGTCATCACAGCACAATCGGTCAGGTTTGGCCAAAAAATCTCCGGCGGTAGCGACTCCCGTTGGCCATGAAGGAACGGTCAAAGCGACCGCCAAGAAGATAAGTCAGCCGAAGGCAGTTGCGGCACCCATGAAACTCGATCCGAAGCCTCGTCCAACCAATCCAGCGGTGGCCGGGAAGATTCGATCGGTTCAACAACAACGGGCATCGGCCAAGGATTTAGCATTTTTTCGGGAGCAGTTATCAACCAGCGAGGAGCCGAAGAAGGACCGTTTGGTTCTTTTTGTCCGGGATCCCTATTGGTTGCAAGCCTATTGGGAATTGACTTCGACCGGTGTCCAACGAGCGAAGGCCGCTTTGGCCGAAGATTGGCATGTGGCGGTCCCTGTTTTGCGACTGTTGGTGAACCCAGAGGATGGCGTGACGGGCGCCACCGAGCAGGTTGCTCGGGAAATCAAGATTCATGGAGGGGTCAACAATTGGTACATCGAGGTGAATGATCCTCCGCACACGTTCCGGGCGGTGATTGGATACTTGGCCCCGGGAAACCGGTTCCATTCGATTGCGTACAGCAACGTGGTTCACACGCCGACGCCAGGAACGAGCGATCACGTCGATCACAACTGGACGGATCTTATTGATAATGGCGATCGAGTGTTTTCTCTGAGTGGGGGTTTTGGAGAGGGGGCTTCGATTGCGTTACGTGAAGTCTTCGAGGAAAAACTGAGTCGTCCGATGACTCGGTCGGCGTTGTCGCGTTACGGAACATCCGACATTCCTGGCAAGCCAACGGGCGGCGACTTTGTCGTGGATGCCGAGCTATTGATCTTTGGCAAGACCCATCGCAGTTCGGAGGTGACCATTTCGGGCGAACCGGTCAAGCTTCGCGACGACGGATCGTTTACGGTACGGGTTGGGTTGCCGGACAAACGTCAGGTATTCCCAGTTTCTTCGACAAGCTTTGACGGGTCGTTCACCTACACAACCGTTTTGGCCATTGAACGCAATACGAAAGTCATGGAACCTTTGTCGTCGGAACCAGGTGAAGACTTCTAGGGCTGGGGCCCTGTTCAAAGCAGCGTTTCCGTTGCGGGTTAGTATGATGGACCGTCGGATTTACAACCAACCGTCTCCGGGAAGTGTTGGCGAGCGATCACGCCGGTCGGGATTTTCGTTGGTGGAGTTATTGGTCGTCATCGCGATCATTGGAGTGTTGACGGCGCTTCTTCTATCGGCCGTTCAAGCCGCTCGAGAGTCTTCACGATCGATGCAGTGCCGGAACAATCTCCGGCAAATCGCCATGTCGGTCCTGAACATGGAGACTGCCAAGAAAGTACTGCCGACGACATTTCGCGTGGGCGCTGGTGCCGACGCGCGTGGGAATTGGAGCATCCATGGTCGATTGCTACCCTATTTCGAAGGCAGCAACGCCTACAGCAAAATCGATCTAAGTCGGGATTGGCATTCTCAACTTGATGGTGGCATTCCACAGTGGACGGTTCCGTTTTACCAATGCCCGTCCGAGGTGAATTCGAAGCCGCGTTTAAAAAATGGCGTGCCGTATGTGTCGCCGAGCAATTACGGATTCAACATGGGTCGTTGGTTTATTTACGACCCGACGACCAACCGCTCGGGAGACGGGCCGTTCCGCGTCAATCACACGACTCGCTTGGCGGAAGTAGCCGACGGGCTATCCAACACTTTGGCCGCAGCGGAGGTGAAAGCCTACACCAGTTACGTTCGGAACACGGACACGATACCTACCAACATGCCGTCCCTGCCAGCCGACTTGGCGAGTTTGACTGGGGTGTATCATCTTGGGCCGGCCGTTGAACATAATACGGGCCAGACCGTGTGGCCGGAAGGACGCGTCCAGCATACTGGGTGTACGGCCACCTTCACTCCGCACACATTTGTGAACTATTGGAATGGCGGACAAGTCTACAACATTGACTTGACAACGCAACAAGAAGGGTTGGGCACGACTCGTCCGACGAACGCGGCGGTTACTAGCCGCAGCTTTCATCCTGGCTCAGTCAATGTGGCGCGACTGGACGGGAGCGTGAGTTCGGTTTCCGATTTGATCGAAACGGAAACCTGGCAGGCACTCAGTACGATCAACGGGCAAGAGCTGGTCCCGGCCGAGCCTTAGGATTTGTCCGGCAACAAGTTCCGGAGTTCAATGGCTCTCCGATACAAAGGCAATTTAGCGAGCGCTGGTGTACCGGCTTCAGCCCAATACCGCTAAGTTAAGCGGCCCGGATGGCAGCGGTACCGGCGCGTGGTTGGGCGAGAATCCGACCGAACACGCGCCGCTAAACGTTTATAGTTCATAAGCAAACCTAACTCCAAACCCCCTCCTCCCCGGCCCTTCTCCCCCAAAAAAGGGGAGAAGGGAGACCATGAGGCGCGGGCTCGCTACGCTCCGAAGACCTGCTTAGCAACCGTTCTTGGAACGGCGTCGCTCGTCTCCTGGAGT
>JAUXWY010000155.1 GCA_030681235.1 Pirellulaceae bacterium
ACCTAAAAACAACGTCTCCAAAAACACAACACACTCCCCAACGAAGCTCAAAACAAACAACAGGGCCGTCCAACCCGCAGGCCGCCAGGGGACTGGCGACCCACTGTGCGTCGCCAGTCTCTGGCGGCTTTACCCTAACAACACTCCACCTACAAAAAACGTCTCCAAAAAAACAACAAACTCCCCAACGAAGCTCAAAACAAACAACAGGGCCGTCCAACCCGCAGGCCGCCAGGGGACTGGCGACCCACATTAACTCAACAATCTCGCCAGCGTCTCGGCCAAGTTCTGCAGAGCGGATTGATCGGGTAAGGTGATCTTCAATTGCGGTCGTCCTTGCTCGTCTTTTTCCAGCGATTCGGACAACTTCCGAGTCATCTCGGATACGACATTTGGATCAGCGGGCGCCGAGTTTTGCTTCAACAACAATTGACCAGCCAAGCCCAACGCCGCGCTGACCAACTGCCCACTGGCTTCCGACACTTTCTGACGCTGTTCTGCCAAACGAATGGTTTCTTCTACGACTCGATGTTCTTGGCTCTTATCAATGAAGGCCGGCTTCGGTGACAGAATCACCTCCAGACGTTTCTTCAAGTCCTCCATGCCGCTGGTCATTTCCACATGCTGGACATCGCTGGCCATTTCGATTGCCGCGTTGGCCAACTCTTGCTTGGTCGCCAACGTTTCGAGCATTCGTTCTTCGATGGTTCCGCCCGTCGTTACCAACTTGTACACATGCACCGGCTGCTTTTGTCCCATGCGATACGCCCGAGCGATTCGCTGTTCCAGTACCGCCGGATTCCACGGCAAATCGACATTGATTACTGTGTTGGCCGCTTGCAAGTTCAAGCCCGTCGAGCCTGCGTTGGTCATCAAAATCACGCGGCAGTTTTCGTCCGTTTGAAACTTCTCGACGATCGCTCCCCGGTTCTTCTGCGGCACCTGACCGTCCAAGCGAACCCAATCAACGCCAAACTCCGCCAATCGCAACTCGATCCGATCCAGCATCCGGCGCCATTCGCTGAACAAGACAATCTTGCGAGTCGGATCCGCCAACAGTCCTTCTAACAATTCGTGTAATCGTTCCAACTTGCTGCTATATTCCGGTTCCTGTTGGTCGATCAGATACGTGCTGTCACAAACCATCCGAGCCATCAGCAACGCCTTCTGGACTCGCAACAAGTCCATTTCGGTTAAGAACGGCTTATTCATGATTTGCGAAACAATTTTCAGCTGCCCCAAACAGTATTCGCGTTGTTCTTCAGTCGGCTCGATTAATACCAATTCATCGGTTCGCTTGGGCAATTGTTTGGCGACTTCGTCCCGAGTTCGACGCAGCAAGATCGGCTTCAAGGCGTCACGAAGTTCCTGCAAGCGATGATAGGCCAGTGTCTTACCACCCTCGTCCACGATGTGATGCTTATGAAAAAACTCGTAAGCCGGACCCAAGAGCCGATCGTCGGCAAAACGCACGACCGTGAACAGCTCGCCCAAACGATTCTCGAGCGGTGTGCCGGACAGCACCAAGCGAAATGGACTCTGCAATTGCCGAATCACATTGCTGGTGCGTGACTCCCAGTTTTTGATTCGTTGTCCTTCATCCAAAATGATCAAGTCCCACGGCGCTGCTTCGATCGGAGTCAAGTCGCGTATGACTTGTTCGTAATTGCAGATGGTAAAGAAAGCCGTCCCGGAATACTGCTGAGTTCGCTCGATGCCCGTTCCCAAAACGATCTGCGAGGTGCGATGGCTAAAGCGTTGGATTTCGGCTTGCCATTGACTCTTGAGGGACGCGGGGCACACGATTAGGACACGGCTGATATCTGCCCACTTCGCCAACAATTCGGCAACACCAATCGATTGGATGGTTTTGCCTAAGCCCATGTCGTCCGCCAAGATCGCTCGACCAGCTGCTACGCAAAACGCGACACCATCCAATTGATAAGGCATCAAAGTGGCTTTGAGCAATTGGCTGCGAAGCGGGTGATCGTGGCAGTGACTGCGAAGCTCGTGACATTTCTTTTGAAGCTCGGCTTGAACCAATTGGCGCTGAATGTAAGCTTCGGCATCAGGATAAAGGTGGACCGGTTCACCAGCTTGCTCCAGGGCCGAAATTCGATTCATGGCCACGCGGGCATCCGTCAATGGCAGAGAATTTCGTTCGACGATCTCCAACATCTTTGGCGATGGATTGTGTGGCAGGTTAAAGACCAACCCAAAGTCTGGCCCATAGCTGAGACCTACCGACAGTCGTTGACGTCGGTACGGACGCTTTAGTTCCGCCTTCGAGAATCTCTTTTTGATCCGCTCTTGCACATGCAAGATATGTTTGCAAGTCTGAACCAAGTTGGTCCGGAAATCGGGACATGTGCAGTAACATTGACCGGACTCGAACCCGCGAATCGAAGTGCGATATGTGCGACCGGACGTGTGGCTGGTCACCACATAATCCGACCAAGGTTGAGCGGGAGCCTGCGAGCGCACCTGCATTTTTTCTTCAGCCGCCCGTTTCTTGCGATCCGCATGGACTCGTTGCATCAGTTCTTCGCGAGTGAGCAGTTCGAGTGGAACTTTTTCGTCGGGCGGCATCGCCAGCCCTAACGCACTTTTGCATTCGAGCAGATAGTCAATCGCCGCTCCTTGGTGAAGGCACGGATGATCGCAAATGCTACAAGATACGGCAACCTGTCGCCCCCGAACCGAACTATTGGTCAATGTCACCACCGCCACACCATCTTTGACCGATGGGTCCGCGATTCGGAATCGCAACAAATCATGGCCAAGAAAGACATCGCGTTCGTGGACGATATCAGCCATCTGACCACCTTGAGCCAAGAGCGTCTTGCCATCGTCACCCAACAGCCCGCAAGCCTGTGAATACGTCAGCGAACCCAAGCGCTGATGAAATGCCGAACCAGGTTTATAGGTCGCTTTGGAGTCGGGTCGGTACTTGAACCTCGGTTCCGAAGTAGCTTGACGAGCAGACGACTGAGATTTTGTGTTGGCCGTTCGCGAAGGTTTGGTTTGGGCGATCAATGCCGTTGTCGATTTTTCGTTCTGTGTCGTAGTTGCGCCGTGCTTCTTTTTGATGCGATCCGAATTCTGAGATCTACCAAGTTTGGTCGGGCTCGTTTTGTTGTTTCTCGCTTTTTCGCGGCGCAGCGGCACGTCATTCGCTTTAGGTGACCGCTCGTTTGATTTGCTGCCAATGTTCTTGCTACGGCCCTTTTTGGTACCCGCTTTATCAGCGAGATTCTTGGCTCCAGCAAATCTAGTGGAGGTTGGGCTAGACAATTTTGACTTCGTGGCGACGACACTCGACAAGCGACGACTTGCGTTAGTGCTTTTATCCCGAGTCACCGCCGCCGAATTCGCAGATTCGCGAGTTTTGTTCTTAGAACGTTTGCCAGTCGCCGTTTTTCCACGCGACTTCGGAGCTGCCTTTATCGAGACACCAGCCATAACACCTTCCTTGAATTCATCAACCTCAACAACTCCCCCCATAACCCCTAAGCTATCAAAGATTCAATCCAACTTCGATAGGAGCGGCCACTGTGCGTCGCCAGTCCCTGGCGGCCGTAACCGTGCGTCGCCAGTCCCTGGCGGCTTTGCCCCTAACAACACTCCACCTACAAAAAACGTCAACAAAAAAACTACAAACTCCCCCACGAAGCCAAAAACAAACAACGGGGCCGTCCAACCGCAGGCCGCCAGGGGACTGGCGACCCACTGTGCGTCGCCAGTCCCTGGCGGCTTTACCCTAACAACACTCCACCTACAAAAAACGTTAACAAAAAAACTACAAACTCCCCCCACGAAGCCCAAAACAAACTACAGGGCCGTCCAACCGCAGGCCGCCAGCGGACTGGCGACCCACTGTGCGTCGCCAGTCTCTGGCGGCTTTATCCTGACAACACCCAAAACAAACAACAAGTCTGTCCAACCGCAGGCCGCCTGGGGACTGGCGACCCACGTTGCACCCAGCATCACTCACTCGTTAAAATTTCACTCGCTCGCACAAGCAATTCTTCTATCACCTTGTCAAAGGCAGACGACATGGACAAAGAGATCAAGTTTGGGCTGTTCGATTCGGAACAAGTGCTTAAGTCCGAAGGACACCACCTGCCGCATTGGTATCAGCCAGGTGCAGCGATCTTTCTTACCTTTCGTACGGATGATTCCCTGCCGAAACCTGTCATCCAACAAATGCAGAGTTCGTTATCGGAGTGGCTCCGTATTCACAAGTTACCGGAGAATCTAGCTAATGTCTGGGATAGCCGCCGAACTCCCGAACAATCGCGGATCATTGAGTCTTTACCACCCCATGTTCGCTCGAACTACTTCAAGCAAGTGAACCAACTGCTGCATCGATCGTTGGACGAGTGTCACGGAGCATGCCCCTTCCGCCAACCCGAAGTTGCCAAGATTGTGGCTGACTGTATCAACTCTTTCGACGGCCAGCGGTATGACTTAGATTGTTTTGTGGTGATGCCGAATCATGGACATGCCATCGTCCAATTTCGGCCGGGATACGACCTCAGTGTCGTCGGGCACAGTTGGCTGCGATATTCGGCGAGACTGATCAACAAGCATCTCAGACGGAAAGGTCCGTTGTGGCAAGCCGAACCTTTTGACCACGTGATTCGATCGGTGAACCAATTCTACTACCTTCGTCGCTATATCGCACACAACCCAATGAAAGCCCATCTACCAACCGGCGAATACTACTACTTTCCACCGAGAACCCTTTAACCCATTGTCACCGGCCAAGAAGCCCCCTCCCCACGAAGCAAAAAACAAACAACAAGTCTCTCCAACCCCAGGCCGCCAGGGGACTGGCGACCCAC
>JAUXWY010000157.1 GCA_030681235.1 Pirellulaceae bacterium
CGGGATTCTGCCTGATCGCCTTGCTCCTTGGTGCGGCTGTCCTACATTTGAGAAAATTGATCAACTGGAGCAGGCATTTTTTGTCGTGCTTACTTCCCGGTTCGTGAATTATGTCATGATGATGATGGTGCCCCCCATTTCGCATTCTTGCGCCCGAAATCTGCCATGTCCCTAACCGCGCAGATCCTGGGGGGCCGGGACAGTACCTTTTAGGGGGGGGTGGGGCAACAGCCGTTCCACTCGCTTTGTCCATTCGGATGAATGGTTGGAGTCCCAACGAGTAATTGGACAAACCAACTCCGCGGCGTTGCAGCTCACGACGTCCGGCCGATCCACGGGTGACGTAAAACCGCAAAGCGTCCTTGCCGGTTTTGCTAAGGTGGTTTGGTATCGCTCCGTCGATTCCGCTCGCGAAATCGATTGTGAATTCCATCTTTTCGTCTGGCAGGATCGTCACACCAGCTGGGAGTGATCCGGTATCAATGACGCCATCGTCCAGCCGCAGCACTAAATCGTTCGAGCCGTTGGCTTGGAACAAAACGCGAGTGGCGATGTCGTTGACCGTCGCATTGTTTGCCAACGCCAAGCCAAGGTAGGCATTCACCCCGCTCGGGATCGTGCTGAACTGGACCAAGAACGTCAGCATCCGCAGACGGGTGACGTCCAACATTAGGTTGCCGCCAAGATCGACCCGCGCTTGTTGGGCTTCATCCGTGGCTGTCAGTGACAAAGCCCAGTGATCCTCGACGCGCTCGACGGTTGCATCGCCGACGGTTGCGTGCGACCAAACCGAATCATCATCGGGGCGAGTCTCGAACGTCCAATGCCGTTCCAGTGATTTCGTTACCATGTTTTTTGCCTACCAGGAAAGTGAACGGAAAGAAAAACTGCCCCAACCAGCGACCACGACTAGCCTGGATTCTTCACGACGCCACGATGCTTTGTGATCGCGCAACCGGCCTTGAAGTCGATGCCAAACACCATGCCGCGTTTCCGGTGGTCGAAGTATTGGACCGGGCGGCCACTCGGGCCATCGCCGGCCATGTATCGATAAACGAAACTTCGAAGGCCAATCAACGTCGGGTCAACCATCGAGTACCAAGCGGATGCCGAGTAGTTGTCCAACTCAGGGTCGCTCAGAACCTTGATCCGGTCCTTGAAGTATTGTTGCGAACTTTCGACATTCGCAACGGCTCGACCGATGGCCAAGAGGATCGTTTGGAACGCGGTCTCCGCCGTGATCTTCAACGCATCGGGAACCAGGACAATCATCGGATCGACACCGGATTGACTGCTTGAGCCTGGGGCTCGCTGGGCGGCATGCAAAGCACGATTGGCCCGCAGCGATGTGTCGCTCGGTGCCGCACCACTGGCAACCAAATTTCCGTGCGACGTGTGGAACAACGCCACGCCATCGAACAACGTCGGATTGGTGCCCAAAAGAGCGATCATCTTACGATTGAGTGAACGCTTGCCGGCCGTTCCCAATTGGGCCAGCATCCGCAGGAATCCTTGGAACTTGATCGCATCCACCACCATCAACGGAGTCAGCACGATGTCGTTCGCTTGATGCTCCACCTGAATCCAGCCCTTATGCTCGGACGACATTTTCCGTTCTTTCACGTCGTCGCCATCAACGTGATCGTCCAAGTCGTCGATCGCTCCAGCGCCACCGATCGAAACCGGGTCGATGGTGTCAGAATCGGGCAGGCGATCCGCCCATTGCTCAAACGTGGTTGCAGCACCCTGGGCCGCATCTTCCATGATCGACGTAGCGGCCGCCGACATGATGGCCGGGAAGTCGCCCGGACGATTGACTGAGCCACCCAGGGCTTGCTCCGCGACAAAATCTTGCGGCATAGCGAAAGTATTCACGCCCGAATTTGCCAAGCACGTCGTCGCAATCCGCAAGCCGATTTGGCTGGTAGGCATGGCGGGCTGTCCTTGCCCGGTCGCCAGATATTTCAAAGTCGCGACCGCATCGGCCGTAAATCGATCTTGGCCGGTGCCGATCACGTTAATCCGTTGGCCTGCCAGCGCTGCACCCTTGGCCGCTCCGATGGCCGCTGCTTGCGCGATTTGTTGTGCTTCCGTCATGTGTGTTTGCCTCCTTGGGGCGGTGTGAAAATGTGTTCCCTGTGTGGGTCGGCGTAATTTCGCACACTTGGCGATGTAGCGTCCACCCTTTTCGATGAACAAACTTTTCAGAATTCGCAAATTCGCAAACGCAACGCCCGCACCGCAATTTCGAGATGCCGCTTGACCAAAAACAAAACGTCCGCCGTCTCCCTCGAGTGGGCCATCGGTAATTCTACGTTGGTCAAATAGTTTGCCAGTTGTCGCAGTGGCTCTCGATCGCGCTGCCAACTTTCGATCCGTGCAAGTTCCGCTTCCAAACGCTCGCGCTCCGCAGCTGCTGCCAGTGCGAGCTCGAGGGCAGTCTGTTGCTCCGCTGGGGTGATCGTGTCCCGCTGTTCGCGTTCTGTGCGTTCGCGTGTTGGGGCCATGATTTCGGGGTGGTGGGTGTGGGTGTTCATGGCTTGGCCTTTCCTTGTTGTTCTTGGTGATCGTCTATCCAATCCTTGAGGATGCAAAGCTCGTGATGCTCCAGCGACTTGAGCATCTTTTTCAGCGCTGACATTCGATTTTCTAATTTGGAAAACGCTTTCACCACTTCGCGGATTTGCGACGCTGATTCTTTGCTTGCGGGTGGCTGTGGTTTCTTCAACGGCTTTTTCAAAACCAATTTTGCGGCCGTCGAAACAGGGAGCGTTCCATTGGTGACCGCTGCCTTCATTTCGTCGCTACCGTGTTTCTGGACTTGCTTGGCGGCCTTCACACTTCGCGGTGAAACCTTCAACGACTTCGCCGCACTTTCAATTGTGGGTGGGCAAATTTGCCCGCCTGTTTTCGTGTGCTGGTTGGTTCCGTTTTGCGACGTCGCTAGACTTGCGGCCACCATTGCCCGTTGGCTTGTCGTCAAGTGCCGACGATGTAGGTTGTGACTGACGACATAGGCCCACGGGTCCACGTCGTCGTCCAAGTGCTTGACGATTGGGGTCTTTCCGAGTTCGTCGCAGGCTCTTAGTCTGTTGCGGCCATCGACTAGTTGACCGCGCCAGATAACGATTTCCTCCTGTTGGCCGTTCTCGGCAATGTCCGCCCGCAAACCTTTGTATTCGTCGGCTGTCATCATCGGGAAAACATCGGCGGCCGGGTGGGTCTTGTAACGTGTCATTCGTCGGTGTCCTTGGTTGATTCGGTGGTTGGTGGTTGTCGTTCTGGCTCGGGCTTGCGGGCCCGAACGCGAATACACTTGACGCGCTCCTTGCGGAACTCGGTCCAATCCTCAAATATGACGATCGACTTACCGACCCACTGCGATGGCTTTGGGCCGTGGATCGCGGCGATAGATTCCAGATTGGTTTTGTTGATGATCAAAGGCTTTATCGTTTCGATGCGGCCTTGCAGTTGCTTGAACGTCAGGATCGGGCAACGTTTCTTCGCGCCACCAGAGACGCAAATTTCCTCTTGTCGGATGATCTTGATCTCCACCAGCGCGGGGCGGCCTTGAAGATCAAACCAGCGAAGGTATGGCGAATCTAGCAACGCCTCGAAGTGGTCAGCTGGCATCGGTGGCGGCTCCTGTGGTGGCGGCTGGTTTTCGGAAACTTGGCCAGTCTGTTGCGATGATGGTAGCGCCATCAATCAGGCGATCGACCATTGCGGGGCCGATCATTCCGTCGAGGTGTTCACGCGAATCCGCGTTGGTTGTGATCCATGTGGCACGGGCGGCGCTGTAGCGGGCGTCAATGATTGATTGCAACAGATCTGTTTGGGATTTCGTCAGGCTGTGCCCCGATTCGCATGGGTCCGAGACAGCCAACACGGTAGCGGTCTTGAAAAGCTTCATTTGTTCGGCGGTTGGCTTTGCTTTAGAAAAAAGGTTTGCTCCCGATGTCCAAGCAATGCGGCCGAACTCGCCAAGACCACCCAATCGAATAAGCTCATAGGAAGCGGCCGCCAACAAGTGATCTTTGCCGGTTCCGCATGGGCCAATCAGGATCAGGCCACGGCCATCCGCCACGGTGTCTCGCCATTCTGCAACGTATCGTTCGACCGTTTGGGCCGCCACGAATTGTTTAGAGTACAAATCGGCCTGCCAGTTCGAGAAACGGCAACGGGCGTAGCGTTGGCCACGGCTCGCCGCGAACATCGACCAAGCTCGCACCTGGTTGGCGGTGATGGCTGGGGTGATCGTGATCGGGGTGGTGGTCATCGTGCCCCCGTTGCGAAGGTAGCAGCACGGTCGTGCGGGACAGGGCGGGTTCCGCGTGTTTTGTCGGCTGTGGCCGTCGGTTTTGTCGTTGTGGCCATGTGGCGGAGGATGTCGGGACGATGTAGCGCTGCAAGAGCTTTCCGTTTTTTGTCGCGCCAAATTTCGATGGCTTCGCCTAGTGCGGCCTCGGCGATAGCGTCTTGCTCATCTTTGGGCATGGCGTCGAACTTGGTGCCGAATTCCTCCTCGAGCATTGCGGCCTCTTGGGCGGCTTTGGCTTCGGCGTCCTTATTGCGTTCGTCGGCGGCGTTCTGTTCGGCGGCGGCCTTATTGGCGGCGGCCTTGTTTGCTCGGATCTCGGCGGCCTTTCGTATGCCTTTCGCGGGCCACTCCATGTTTTTGAAGTAATAATCGATCGCCCCAACGTCTTTTAGAATTTCTCGATTGGGCGGGTACTTGAACTCCGTGATTGCGTCGGCAATTTCCGAAAGTGTGAATTGGGATGCAATACGGGCTGCTATTGGCTTTGCCAAACCAATCGAATGCAAATCCGCTGCTACTCCGCTTAAAGCAGGAGTAGGGTTAGGAATAGGGATAGGGTTAGGAGGTGGGTCGTTTCCCGTAACTTTCCCGTTCCGCAATGCGTAACTTTCCTGTTCCGTTTTCTGTTCCGTACTTGGAACGCTTTCCGTACTTGGAACAGATGCGGGAACAGATACGGGAACAGATGCCTGTCGTGATTCAACTGGTTCTATTGGAAGATCGTTGAATCCCAAAACGTGCTTGGGGATCGTGGTGAAGTAGAGTCCGTCAGATCGATCATTCTTTCGCGAGTAAACAAGCCAACCCGCCTCTACCGCTTTCGCTCTTGCGTTGTTTAGTGACTTTGGAGAGCGAAACCCAAGGACTTCGTTCAATTGAGAATTCCAGAAACGGACTGGACCTTGGTAGCGTGCGGCGTCCTCAGTGTGTGCGATGTGGATAACCAAGAGAACCGCATCTTGGCCAATCGATTGGGCCGCACAACTTTTAAAAAGTAAGCGGGTTATTCGATGGGCGTAGAATGGTGATCGCGCTGGGTAGTCGTCGAGTTTGACCGATCGACTTTGGTCGGTTAGCATAATGTCGTCCGTGTTTTGTTTGTTTAGCCGGTGGCGGCCCAAACCGCCCCGGCTCTTGTCCCGGCCAACCAACCACACACACCCTAGCCGAGATCAACCCGATCCATCGTTTTCGAGTCTACTCGCCTAACTCCGCGTCCAATTCTTTTTCCGTTTCCGACAACTGCTTTGCCCGATCGGAGCGACTTTCAACTGGGCGACCGTTCAGTGCCGCCAAGAATTGCTGAATTGCTCGTTCGGTGGTGAATCGCTGTCCACCGACGATCAAGGTTTCGAGAGTGACGCCGCGAACGCCCTTGGTCGCCCAGCGAAAAACGGTCGCAAAATGTGGGCGAGTGGGTAAAAACTTCGGTGCGTCTTTAAGTGGGACATAGGTGTCGTCGATTGTCATCATTGCTATAACTCCGTAACTTAGGATTACCTAGCGTCTGTCTTATCCTTTGCAGGATTGGCGGGAAATGAACATCCGCGCAAACAGTTGTCAACTGCTGATTTCGACAGGTGTTTAAATCAAGTAGCAACAAGACTTTAAGACGAAATAGAAGTGGGTGGACAAATTCGTCCACCCACGTTTGAGGATACTTTTTTCAGATTTCCGGGTGGTCACGTTGCAGGCGTTCTTCGATGTAACGTTTGGAGTTACCGTAGTCTTTTCTGGAAATACTTACATTGTAAGTATTTCCAGAATCCGCCTGTTTTTCGCTAATTTCAGCCGTTTACCCGAGCACTTTGGCGACCGCAGCAGCAGCGCCCATCGAGGTTTTCGCGTAGACCTTCCGAGTCGTGTTGGTGTCGGCATGGCCAAGAACCTGTGACGCGGCTTCCAGACCAAACATATCGGCGATTCTGGTCGCTTGGGCATGTCGCAGTTGGTAGGGCGTCCACTTCTCGACACCGGCCTTTTCGCAGGCCCGCTCGATGCAACGGCGATAACTGGCATCGGTATATCGCTTGCCAGGGCTCCGCTTTGGAATGCGGACGCGATTGTCGCCAGGACGATGACCAACGTGGGGGGGCGTCTTTCGCTTGAGCCCCGCAGCTGCCCGACGTTGCGACTCAGAACGTTTGGGGTTAAAGATGAACTCTTCGGGTTCAACCCCGAGATACTTTTCGAGAATCCCTTGGCAGGTGGAACCAAGAGCGATAACCCGGTCCATGCCTTCCTTGTGGCTGTTCTTGTGGTCGGTCGGACGGTAGATCCAAACTTCCCCCGATGTGGTGTCCAGATCCGCCAACCGCATGATGCAAATTTCGGTGGGCCGCGCACCGCTCGCCAATTGCAGCTTGACCATATCGGCCACCATTGGCGGCAAGTGCGGTATGGTCTTATCAACGTCAGCGATTTCGACCGGCAGCACGACTTTTCCCTCTCGGACGTTCGGACAACGGCCGGCCGCCAATGGCGAGACAAGTTTGAGGGCGGCAACGTGTTCGGATTCCGTCAATTCGTGTTCCACCCCCCAGTTGAACATCTTCCGGACGCATCGTACCCGTCGGTTGATCTCGTTCCGGCAAAGGTAGTGCGGGCTTCCGTCGGGCATCTTCTTTTTGCTCGGCTCCTTGGTCAACAGATCCCGGAATGCCGCCAACTTCCTGGACCCGAATTCGGACACAGGCAAGTGACCATAGAACCGCCTGAGAACCCGCAGGGTCGCCCGCAAGAGGCAGACTTGGGACGTCGGTTTGCCGTTCTTTGGGTAGTAGCCTTTGGCCCATTTCATGTGAGCCAAGATCAACTCGGCAACGGTCGTTTGTTTGGGTGGACCCGACGACTTCCGTTGATTGGCGAGCCATTCCGCAATAGCGGCATCGTAGCGGTCGCGGCTGGATTTGGTGCCGTAGGTCCCCAGATAGACCTCGGCCCCGTTCAGGTAGACAACGGCCTTTCCAGAACGCTTGTGGCGGGAATACTTTGGAACGCCTGTTGTGAGTTTTGGCATAGCGCAGCCATCCTTTCGTTAGAAATAACCCGGACGTCCGGGTTTGTCCTGTCGAAAGTTGCCGCGCTGCCAACGGAGGCAGGTAACGTAAGTCTTGATTCAGCAACGGTTTAAGGTAGTGGAGGATAACGGACTTGAACCGATGACCTCTTGCATGCCATGCAAGCGCTCTCCCAACTGAGCTAATCCCCCGTGGGTGACCAGATTCTAGCGACCGCCCGACGGCTGTCAACCGCCAACTCGCCGGGTTTACCGGCCGATCGCTCTTCGAAAGGGCGACTTATGCTCCGATCTCTTTCATCGTGACGACCGTTCCACGATCGACAGCCTCCCGCATCAGCAAGCATGCAAACAAGGCGGTCCGCGCGTGAGCCAGCGTCGCGACCGGCTGACTGCGTTCCCGAATGGCTTTCAAAAATGACTCCACGGCCAAGACGTTGTTGTCCAAATTGGCTGGGCCTGCGAAGGCCACTCGGTCCGGCAGCTTCTGGTCGGGCCGGTACGAAAATGTACCCGAATTGAAATCAATCCCGCCTTTGGTACCAATCAGCCGAGTATACTCCTCGTTGAACTTCGTAGGCGGCACCCACGAGTGGATAATATTCACAAACACGCCGTTCTCGTATTCCAACACACCCGAATAATAATCATGCACGTCACGGTCGGCCTGGTGTTCGCGGAACAAATCGTTGCGGCCAAAACCCACGGCTCGTTTGGGCAAACTGCCAGTCGCCCAATTGAGCACGTCCCAATTGTGGACTGCCTGTTCGACCATCCAATCACCCGACCGGTGCCGCTGGCCAAACCAACCTGTGAGCGGCCCCCAGGAATTTGACCAAAGCACACGGCCTTCCAGCAACGTGCCGATCTCGCCGTCGTGTACCAACTGCATCGGTTGTATGAAACGCGGGTCGGAGCGACGTTGAAAGCCGACCTGTACGATCCGACCACTTTGGTCGGCGGCCTTCTGCACGGCGTCTCCCTCGGCCACGGTCAAACCCAGCGGCTTTTCGGCGTAGAGATCTTTGCCGGCGACCAACACGTCCACATAACAAGACGCATGCAAATCCACCGGCAAAGCACTGACCACCACATCCACATCGGGGTGCTCGAGTAGTTTCTTCCACTCCTCAAACACCGCCGGCGCGGGCTTTCCAGCGTCCTTGACTATCTTTTCCGCGCGATCCAGCTTATCCGGTTCGTTATCGCAGACCGCAACGATTTCGGTGCCCGGCTGCTGAGCCATCAGTCGCAACAGCGTTGACCCTCGATTGCCAACGCCAATGAAACCAAGCCGTACCGGGGCAGGGTCCTCGGCTGCCAAAGCATGGGAGGGCAGAATTGCACCTACCGCGACGCAGCCAGTCGCTTGAATCAGTTGACGTCGGTTGATTCCGTTGATGTCAGAATTTATTTCCATGACGGTGCCTTCCAAAAAAGTTTGAAACAATGGTGGTAGTAACGACTTGGGAATCATCCCGAATTAAAATCGCCACGTGCGAGAGCGTCCGACTTTGAAAATCGGAGAGCCCGTAACTGTATCGGTTTAGCGAGCGCTGGTGTACCGG
>JAUXWY010000161.1 GCA_030681235.1 Pirellulaceae bacterium
GACGATCCGATAATTCTAGTTCCTCTTGAATTTGTGCCATGTTCAAGATGGCCAAGACACTGACCCATGGCAAGGAAAAATCGAGATGTGGTTCCGATGCAAGCATCATTGTTAAGTGATCGACTTGTGACAACTGCAGACGGAAGCGTTGGTTAGCTGGTAGGTAGAAGAGCGGACCCGCGGGACTGTGAGATTCATAGAAAACAAACGAAAGGAGCTGCTGTATTTCATTCGGCAATTTGAATGGTTTTCCGGTTGCGTAACGGAACATTTGCATCTGAGCAGGAATTAGTTCCGCCTCGAGTTCCGCCTGCCACTCCTCATGAAACGCTTGAAGTCTTTCTGCTCGTTGTTCATCGAAAACCTCAGGTAACTTTTTTATATCTTCTATAAACCGGTTCGCAGCATTTTTCTGGTTACTGGAAACCGACAAACGATTTGCAAGTTCCGGATTTAGCCAAACTGCCCCTATGACTCGCGGGTCGCCTTCCCGAATTTCAAAATGCGAAAGAGCGTTATTCGAATAGTACGACTTGAGAACCAATTGAAGCAACATTATTTGTTGCTCGGCCGTGGCAATTTCGCACAGTCGTTGAAATCGTTCCGTGTTGGAACTGATTGGAACCGATGATCCCGTGGTGACGCCGTTAGGATCAAGCGATACAACTCCGCCAAGCTCACGAACGATTCCCAACTGCGATTCGGACCAATCAAATATTCGCTGATCCGTCAAATGCTCTGAAGCACGGCGTATGTCAACTTCTTGAATTCGGGGCTCATCCATTTCCTGGAATTCATTTGCACTTGATATTGAGGCAACTAACTGCATAAAAGCAATAAACAGAGTACTCCAAATTGCCATGACATGCACTCACTTTCTATACTTATCGATATTCGCAGAGAACCTGTGTTTTCAAGTGCGTGAAGACTCGGTCTAATGCACCTACGTTGCTCCATTGGCAAGACGTTAGCGGGCGGACGCGACTGGAAGGATAGAGCCAACAAAGTAACCCTATCCCAACAACACTCCGCCCACTGAACCTTTCTGCAATGCCATCGTAATGGACAATAGTCCAACGAGTCAATCAGATCGCGCTAAGGACGGTTCGGTCAGAACCATCCAGTTTCCCGAAAACCGCTCGCTTGGTGTTCTGTATGTCGCGCTGTCGGAGATTCAATCGCAGAAGAACTTCTCGCTACCGTTTGCGGTCGGCCGAATTGAAGACCTGAACTTCAGTTGTTTTCCCAGATGTTACCGTGACCTGAAATTCCCCCGACGAGCTGTCTGGCTGATCCGAGATTCGGATCATGTAGGTTCCGGGAGGGCAATTGTCGATTCGGAATCGTCCCTGTTGGTCCATATGGAATTCCAGATAGTATTCGAGAATGTCAGCGGTGTTAAAGCCGGGATTTTCTTGGCAAAGATAACCAAACCATCCCGGCAACGGAGTGGACTCGTCAGGCGTGGCAAATACTTGCCCGACAACAGTACCTGGCGTTAATCCAAGGGCATCCATGTCGATTTCTCCTAAATCGACGTCCGCGTTCTGAATCTGAAAGTTAGTTGAGAAATCCACTCTGATGGCACGAATGGGCTGGACTGGCCCGTTCCGCATGACGTCTGCCAAACTAACGCTTGACAACCCACGTAGAGTCAGTTTTTCGGGATGCGCTAGTCTCAATGTATAACTGCCATTCGGCAAATTGCCGAACTCGATTCGACCGTTGTCGCTCGGTTTCACAGCGGACCAATACGCGCCCGAGCCCGCTTGGTATAGAAATGCCACGGGGAGTAACTTTGTACTCAGCGTATGTTTCGCGACCAACTTGGCTTGGAGCCGATGCCCGGTTGACAGGCGTGATTCGATTAACCTATCCCTGGCTTCGTCCCTATTGAAAGCCTGAACAAGACGAACTTGGTTCTCAACACTCACACGCAATCGCCCAACAGTTTTATTGGAGTCGAATTGCCAACCCTTCAGCGACCAAGTACCGTCCGCCTGTGGACCGTCGGCATCATGATAGTCGCCAAGCATATAACCGCCTTCGAATAGCACTTCAACCTTTCCCTGAGCCAGCGGCAATCCAGTTTCATCCAAGATTCGACCTCTGAGACTGGGAAGCTTCAACATCCCGACGACTAGCTCTTCGGACGGATGCAATCTGCTAACACTAACATCCTCCGTTCGAAAATGCGGATGATAGATTGAGAAACTCTTGTCGCTACCCGGTAAGACGCGAACTTCGCCCCGTCCTTCAGCATCGGTGACCACACCAGACTGAAGTGTGACGTTGGGGATTGCCGTCCCATTGGGTTCTACAACTCGAATACGACACGAAACAAGCTGATCGAGTTTGAAATCAACCTCACGTTTTTCGGTCTCGTAATAGTTCTCTTCGTAGTCCGGATGTCGGACGGCGACTCCCTTGTGAAAACTGTCCAATATTCGATAACTCCCGCGAGAATCCGTTCGCACAGCGTCGTCCCAGTTGGCGTAGCTGGAATGATGCCCCCAATGGATTGTTGTCACTTCCGCGTTCATCACAGGTTCACCTGTTGCCGCATCGGTGACCACTCCAGATATCACCGGGCACGACGATAACTCAAGATCGTTGGCCGCAGATGATTCTTGGTCGTCCAAATTTGAATACTTAAAAGCCACGTTTCGATGACCCTTGAACGCACCCAACTCCGGATCGTCGACGGTCACCCAAATCCTGATGCGGCCTTGCGACGGATACGGTTCAGGAATCGTCAAAACGCCATTCGATTCCAATCGAAGCGTTAGACGCTTATCCAGCATGTCGGCATTCTCGCTGCTACTGATTTGGGCAATGATTTCGCACGTTTGAACTGGCAACAGATTCCCGCGATCGTCTTTTAGCTGGAAAGTCAAGTTGCTGATCGACTGCAGGCATTCATCATTGGTGCGCAAATCGAAGTCGACGCGCTGCTTGTCGTCTTCACGACATCCCGCAAAACAACTAGAGACTAATCCTATCGAACTTAAAGCGATTGCCATGTACGTCACTACGCAGATTATAGTCTTCATAAAACGAACTCCTCGATCAATTATTTCCCGAATCGTACGAGCTTTCGATCACGCACATTCGCCCGTTAGTTCCGCTATCGTATCCGACCACTCGGCAAAATTGGACAACGGACGATCCGATTGTTACACTGGCTTTCGTAAAGGGCATGTAGTCTTTAGGAGAATTGAACCATGAAATTGCTGAACTTGATCCTGGCACTGGGTATGGCGGGTTTTGGCCATCTGCCAAACGTTCTTGCTCAGGACTCGACCACGGAGACCAAGCCGAGTTTGGCGATTCGGTATCCCGCTGACGACGGAATCGCCACAGACCCGGCCGTGCTATTTCACGATGACTTTGAATCGGGGGACTCGAAATCCGCAGAACCCGGCGACAAGTGGGATGAAGTCAATCGCCGCTTGGTCCGCAACGCGACCGATCAAAACGCTCCGCTGCAGTTCGAAACCGACGCAAAAATTGTCCGAGGAAAAAAGTCCGCCCGAGTGCAACTGAGACAAGATGGCTATGAAGATGTGACCCTGGTGAAGTGGCTGCAACCGGGACATGACGAATTGTACATGCGATACTACGTGCGATATGGAAACGACTACGGCTATCACGGACATGGCGGTGGTGGCTTCATGGCCGACGCCGGAAAAGGTGGATTCAAAGGTGCAGGTAAAGCCCCCGACGGCGACAAGTTTTTCTGGGCGACGCTCGAACCCATCGGTCCACGCCAGTGGGACCCACCCGGTGTCCTGATTTTTTATGCCTATTGGTGGAAGATGAAGCCGGACGGTCGCGGAAATTCTTGGGGCAATTGGTTTCAACCGCCATCCGATCAAGTTCCAAAGCTAGAAACCTGGACGTGTATCGAATGGCGAGTCAAAGCGAACTCGGCGGGTCAAGACAACGGAGAACTCGATTACTGGATCGATGGCCAACACTGCGGCGAATTCCGTGAGATTAATTGGCGCTCGACCGACTCGCTGAAGGTCAACAAAGTCCAACTATCCTTGTGGTTAGAACCTTCCGGTTACTCTCGCGCCGGCGGCGGCACCACCCGCACCGTCTGGTACGACGACATCGTTGTCGCCACCCAGTACATTGGTCCGAAGAAATGACGAAGGATCCCGTACCAGAATTTCTCGGTAGCTTGACATCCGGCCTGGACATTAGTACGATCTCACTAGAACAGTCATGGCCTTGTCGTTGTGGTCGGTTGGCTGCGGTTCTGGTGGTCCACCCAAATGTGATGAGGATCGAAGATGAATCGTTCGATATTCAGTACTGGGAATCGATCCAACTTCCCACATGTTGTGCCTGTCGTTGCGCTAGTCGTCTTACTATTTATCAGCGTGCCCGTGGGCTCTGGTTGGCAGGTTTGTTTGGCACAAGCTCCGGGAACAAACGAGCACGGGTCGCCGCCAGAGTTTCAATTTATCCCGGCCCCCGAGTCGGGGTTTCGTTTGACCGAACGATTGGTTGAAGCGGGTGTTCCCGAGACCATCGAAATCCCCGCTCTGATGGCGGCATTGGATTTACCGGAGCCGAATTTGCAGGAACCCGTGCCCTATTGGCTGGGGAGCTTCTCCTACGGCGATATCGATTCTCGACGGGTCGCCGTTCTGGTCCAGGACAACCGCCCGTCCACGCTTCACATCGATCTCAATCGCGATCAGAAATTTTCGCTCGACGAACAAATCGCAGCAGGTCCAGATGGCACATGGCGTTTTACCTTAGACGCTGAATATCAGAATGATGAAGAAACTCCGCTTCAACTCCCCCTGCAAGTTCAAGGACGCTGGGATGCAAACACCAAGTCCCTGCGGATCGCAACCGCCGGGACGATGCAAGGGACGGTCGTATTTCAAGGCCAATCGCGTTTGGCTCGCTACGAAGATCGCGATGCCAACGGCCGTTGGTTCGACTTGGACGATCGGCTGTTCGTTGATCTCAATGGCGACGGAAAAATCGACTCGATCACCGAACGGATGGCGGGCAGTGGCATGCGGCAGTTGGGAGGAACCTTGTACGCGATCAGCGGTGACCGCACGGGCCGGTCGCTGGCGATCAACGAAGTCCGCGAACGAGGCCGATTGGTGCCGCTACTGACTTTGGATTCTGAAACAGCCCGAGTGACTCGCTTGTCTGCCTCACTGGTATCGCAGCAAGGGATGCGAGTCGATGTCTCCGATGCCCAGTTGGGACAACCCATCGAAGTGCCGATCGGCAATTGGCAGGTCTCGTTTTTAGAAGTGGAACTGACGGAAGGGGATCAAGCGTATTACTTCCGCTTTGCAGCGGTGTCCCGTGGCCAATTTGCGACCTCGGTGACGGCTGAAGAGGCGACGACCATGGAATTGTTGGGCGAACTGAAACTATCCGCCCAGCTGAGCTTCAATCGTGGCGAGCAAACGACCTTGTTGATCACGCCCTCGCTGTACTCGCAGTCCGGCATGTATTTGATCTTATCGCGAGTGGGACCGAAGCGAGCTGAATCGGAGAATCATCTACGCAGCATCAGCTACGGTGGGACGCGGTACCTAGGTGCAGGGACTTCGGGCTTTTTGTGAGGCACTTTCTGCCCGATCCCGGTCCGGGTTCCCAACGATATCGCGCCTTCTCAAGTCCATTCCATGTTGGAGTTCGATTCCGGCCCTTTGGGCGGGCCGATCTTCAAACAAGTGGGTCAGTAGTTTAACCAAAGAGAAAATCGATGGCGATTCTCAATCACTGCCTCGCGTTTGTGGCCTGCGCCCTCCTCATGTGTTCCAACACAAGCAGTGTCTGGTCGCGTCAAGACGCCGAGGAACTATTCACGGAGACCCCCGAGGTCTTTCAATTGTTCGGAACCATTTCCGACCTCCAACAGCAACCGCTGGCCAACGCCACCGTCACCATCGTTTTCCCCAATCACGGACTTCATTACACGGGAGCAGATTTTTGGCAGGAACCTTGGCAAGCGCAAGCAACCAGCGACGAAAACGGACGATATGAAATTCAATTGTCGTCCAATGATCCTCGACTCACGCACAGTTTCTCTCCGGTTCTGTCCACGCGAATCCCCTTCGTGACGGTCGATCATCCTGAGAAATTCACTGGCTCCAAAATTTTGCCTTTGCAGCGAATGGCCGTGCATTTGCCGTTGGATTTCCAATTGGAGCCCCGCCACAAGCAACAACTCCAAATATTGGCCGCCGATGGGCAACCCGTTCGAGATGCGGAAGTATCTGTCGCCGAGTACGACTGGATTCTCATGCCACGGCTGACAACGCCGCTAAAGCAGCAGACCACCGATTCCAATGGCTACGTTCAACTGCCGGGAATCGATCTCGATCGAACGGCTGGCGTTTATGTTGTCTCGAAAGAATTGGGGAATCAAGTCGCGGCAGTTGTTCCGACAAGTGACCGCCATGTGTGTCGATTGATACCGGTGGGCCAGGTATTCGGAACGGTGCGTTTGCCCGCTGGGGCGTCGCCGGAAGTTTTCGCAGGCCGCCGTGTTCTGCTGATGCGATACGCAACGACTTCCGCCAATCGCGATGGAACATGGTGCCTGACGACCTTGAACCAGGAAGGGAAATTTCACGCGCGAAACATGGGGCTGGGAAAATTCAACGCCAAGCTGTTGGATTGGCACGACCTGCCGTTTCGCCAGGATAGAAACGTCGAGTATCAAACATTCTCGCTGGAGAGCGGGGGCCAACCCTCGACGATCGAGATGCGCTTCGAGCACGCTCTACCATTGCGACTAACCTTTGTGGACGAAAAAGGATTGGGCGTGCCTGGGATGGGTGTCGAAGAGGTTTATTCGCAGCGAACAAGTCCCGTTCAAGTATCGGACGAATTGGGGCATCTGCCTTCCTGGCGATTCACCGACGGACAGCTAACGGGACAAGTTTTCCTCAGTCCTGCCTCGTGGAACTATCTTTCGCCCGAATTTTCTGTTTTTTACTTCAACAAACGGACTGTGATTGAGAACGACTTATCGCCCATCACGCTGGTACGCAGTCGTGCGCTGCAAGGCCGGACCATCAATTCACAGGGACAGATCATTCCCGGCGCCACCGTCTCGTATTCGTACACTTTCAGCACCGGCGTTCTGAAGTTTTCGACGATCAGCGACGCCGAGGGAGCATTCCAAATCTTTGGGTTGCCACCCGATGTCGTCGTTCAGTTGACCGCCAGCAAATATGACTGGAGAACCGCAAAGGATGAAATCTTCGATCGCAGATCGGGTCATCCTGCCGACATCGACTTGGTACTACATCAACAATCGGCGTTAGGATTTTCTGGGGTCGTTCAAAGATCGAACGGCAGTCCGATTCCCAACGCTCGTGTTCGGTTTTATCAAGGACAAGTTTTTCGGGAGGAATCGCATTCCGCGGCCTCAATGCGTGAATCGCCACTTGGCGAAGAAAATCTATCTTACCGAACCGATATCAATGGACGTTTCGTGCATCCACCTGTGTTTGACTGCGATTACGTGCAGTTGGAGGTGTCGGCTCCGGGATACCATTCCGTGACAACGCCTTATCTCAACGTTACAAGACGAGACGTCGCCGAAGGTTGTATCGACTTGGGGAAGGTCGAACTCCATCGCTTGCCGGTCGAGCGAATGGTGACAGTCTCCTGTGTTGACTCGCAAACCGAAAAGCCTCTCACAGATGTCGAATTATTAGCGATGGGAATGCATACACCATCACAGACCGTTCAATCGGACTCGCAGGGACTTGCGACATTGCGATTGGCGGACTCGGAATCGATTTTGGCGGCCAAGCTTGAGGGCTATCAACTGGTCTTTCTTTCGGTGTCTCCGTCGAAGCACCAGATCACCGTGAAGTTGCCGACCGTTTCGGAAGAATACATGACCCCACATGCTTTACCGGGTCTCCATCGGGATGTCGTGAAGGATAAGGCACTAGCGATCGAGTTGTTCAATGAATTGGACCCGATCGCTCCGGACGCCACATTTTACCGCTTCCAGCAGTACTTGCTGTCCGAAGCCATCACGCACCCGCAACGAGTCCTCGATGCGTTGCGAACTCCCGATACGAAGTATCCCTATCCCACCAATTTGTGGCGAGATTGCTTGCCTTTCATCGCGACCTTGGACGCCGAAGGCACGGCCGCATTTTTTGGTTCTGCGAACTTCTCCGCAGGCTACAAGCAGACGCTGTTAACTGCTTTAGCATTGGAACTTGACGACCCAGTTCTGCAGGAAGAGTTGCTCTCGGAGTGCGTGTTGCTTCTAAGGCAAAATGATGGAGGCAAGAACGATCTCTCGCTGACGACCGCTTTGGCCCAGACTTTGTTGTTTGCGGGCTATACCGAGGCGGCTCAAACCATCGTCTCGCAAGCCTGGGCTCGATATACGGAACTTCATGAAATTTTACGATCCCAAACAGCTTCGACCGAACGTCCTGAAAGCCGCTATTGGTTGCCGATACTAGGTATTCATGATCCGGACGCCGCGATTCAACTCATTCGTTTGACCGCGGACTCCGTGCGAAAGGACTACTTGTTACAAGAGTGTCTCACCTATCTGGGAATCGTCGATCTCCCACAAATGCGAGATATCTGTGGCAAGTACCAGCTATCGTACGATGGCCGCGGAACGGATTCCCTACTTCGCTATATTGCCGAATACGGTCGGACCGGACCATCGGTTCGAGAATTCGTACGCTCGACGGCCTTGGAGCTTCCATCGGGAACCGAACGAGTCGCCATTAGCTTGCTGGCCATGCGTGAGACCTCGTCTGCCATCGAACGTCAGAAACTCATGGAGCAAATCGTTCAGGTATGGCGCGAGTACACGCCGCCACATGCATTTATGGAAATGGAAATGATGCAATCCGCTGTGCGTCAAGTGATGCGATTCGATACGCTGTCTCCGTATGAACTGGATAGCATCGTGTTCGAATGCCTGCGCAAGGCACCGACGTCGCTCGGCAACCTTCAAGCCGAGATGATGCTGGGAAGCATCGTCAAGTTGTTGGCCATGCGAGATGCGGACCTCGCCCGCGTTTTACTGGAGCCGTACTTTCGGGAAGGGGGATGGTTGACCGCTGGCCGGCAGGGGCGGTTCGACGTCCTCCACAATCCAATTCTGGCAGCGGCCGTCTGGGCAGATCCGGCCTGGGCCGCCGATCTGGCTCGGCGCTACGGCGATGAGATAGGCCGCTATGAACCGCTGAGAAAATTGGAACTGTACAACAGCGTGATCCATGAACTTGGTCGTTTGAGAAAGTAGCCGATCGAATGCACACACTGGGCCTTCATGTCTGGCTGGGAATATTTGCGTGCCTTTTCACCACGCAAGAACCGCAGGAACGGTTGACCGAAGCTCCAGTCACATTTGAATTGGCAGGAGTGGTTCGAGATACTCAAGGGAACGCGATTGGCCAGGCCTCGGTGTTGCTCATTTGCCCGTTGGGCAGCAATTTCTTGGGCAGCAAGTTTGGTGCCGAGCCCTTTCCTGTATTCCACGCAACGACGGACGAACTCGGCTCGTTTAAAATTTCCATCGACCACGCGGACCCTCGTTTGGCGTTTATAACCGACTTCGACAAACTGTGGGTCGTGATCTCACACCCGCGTTACGTCACCAAGGTTCAACCATGCGAGACAGATCGTCTGACGGTTCGACTGCCATGGACCGTGACGCTTTTACCTTTCGAGTCAACAAAACTGCAAGTCTTGGACTCGAGTGGCGCTCCGGTCCCCCAAGCTCTGGTACATGTCGCCAACTACGACGGCCTGTTTCTGCCTCGCATGTTCCCGGCCAACATGGGTTCCCAAACCAATGATCAAGGTCAGGTCGAATTGTTGGGGTATGCTCCGAATCGGATGCAACATGTGTACGTGGTGTCGCCCACTCATGGCAACCATGTGGTTCCATTGCAAGGCATCCCATCGCCCGATGGCCTGCGTTTGTTTTGTCGTTTGGGCCCGGTCGGGAATGTTGTCGGTCAAATTCAATTGCCGGCGGGATACAAACCCAGCGTCTTGGCAGAATGTCATGTAGACGTGTTTACTCTCAGTGTATCGGATCAAGCGGCGGCACGCACTCAATCTTGGAGTCGGTCTTCGGTCGATGCGAATGGCCGATTTGTCGCCAAGAACTTGGCCCTGGGCCGAGTCCAAATTCGACTGAGGAATGTTGCAGATCTCCCACTTCGACAATCGAGCCACCAGATTTTGGAAGACCATGTACTACATGCCGCAGGTCAAACACTCGACGTAAAACTGCGACTAGAATCGGCGGTTGAAAAGTGTTACTCGATTCTGGATTCAGACGGAAGGCCCGTCTCGGTGTTAGCATTTTCAGATCAAAACGAAATCGTCGAGTCCGCTGAATTGCGAATGAAAGTTCCGGGAGAATTGAGACAATTGCAAATCGAAGGCGTGGCGGTGTCTGGGGATTGGTTCCCCGCCGATCCATTGAACCGCTATTTGAGCCCCAAGTTCGGCGGCATCGACTTGCGAAATCTGTCACTGGCACCCGAGGGCACTCCGCAGACGATTACCTTGGCCCGGGCTCGATCCCTAATTGGTCAAACCACAGACAATCAGGGAATTCCCGTGGCGGGCGCCGAAGTCCTGTTCAATTACCAATACGGTCCATTTGTTCAGCGGCGGCGAACATTTTCAGACGATTCGGGCCACTTCGAATTGCGAGGCTTGCCGCCCGCGACCAGCGTGCAGGTTTCAGCCCGATTTGGAACTTGGCAGACCGACTCGGATACCGTTGTGGATCGAATCTCCGGCGATCCTGGGCCCATTCCTTTGGTCCTAACAGAATTTCCTGGGACCACGGTCGCTGGGACAGTCGTGGATGCATTGGGTCGAGCAATCTCCGGTGCTCGCGTCACCATTCAACGTGGGCTGGAGCGGCGAGCCGAAGCAGGGCTAAGCGAGCTTCTGCAAGCAGAACCATTGTCGCTCGATGATTCGTTCTTGCTAACAGATAACGACGGACGCTTTGAGTTCTCTGGTGTCGTCGAGACCGGTCAAAAATTGAGACTGGAAATCAATGCTCACGGATACCAAACGCGATTTACTCCGTTCCTCTCGCCACGCCTCGGAGAGATGATGCAGGAAAAGCTCTGGCTGGGAACCCATGCACTGTCCCCGATTCCACTCCAACGAACCGTCAACGTGACAGTCGTCGATGCTCGCACGTCAGAAGCGGTAGCCGAGGTCGAGGTCGTCTGTACGGGTCAATACACAGACCGACAGATTGGGACCACGGACGTGCAGGGAAAGATCAAGGTCTTCTTGAGCGATCGACCGCAGTTGGTTGCGGCTCGACATCCGAAGTACCAGATCGCGTTTGTGCCTGTGAGCAATCCGGGAGAAGACTTGGTGATCCAGCTTCACCCGCGCAACACAAGTTATGATGATGTAACGAGCAACTGGCATCGCGATGAAGGCGAATCTTGGCCGACGACGTCACGCCAGTTGTTCTCGGAGCTGGACGTTGTTGCCAGCGAAGCGACGTACTTCCGTCAAAGCCTGTATATCTTGGCGATGGCTGCGGCTGATCCGATGGCAGCGCTGCGATTCTCGTCTCAACCCGATTTCCCCTACGCTCGTCGTGAATCCTTGTCGGGGATGGCACTGACTGCGGTCAAACAGGCGGATCCCGAACAGTTCTTGGACACGATTCGGTCCGGTTCGTTATCTGTTCCGACTCAGATTCGGTCCCTGACGATCGCAGCGGCCGGTGCAACTGACCCAGAATGGCGGAGTGAGCTGTTGGCCGAAGCCGTTTTGTTGATTCAGGAAGGTCGCCTCCAGGGTTTGTCGGACCAACTTGAACTTTCCGCGTTTGTAGCCCGACGCATGTTGATGCTGGGCTACATCGATGAAGCCAAGGACTTGATCAAATCCCAATGGGACAGGTGCCAGAACTTGCACGCTGCTCTGGAACACAATCAATTCCAGACGAATGCAGGCGTGAGTCGCTCTTGGTATCCGATGTTGGCGATTGTGGATTTGCCGGTCGCACTGCGCCTGATACCGTTGACGGCGTCGCAGAGTGAACAGCAAATCCTGACCCAAGAATGTTTAGCAATGGCTGCCATCGTTTCGCGTGATCAAATGACGACATTGGCAGAGACCCGTGAGGCGGAGATCAGTGACAGAACGAGTGCCGCCCAACGACCGAACTTCTTCATCAACGATTTTCTAACGATTGGGTTGGAGCCTGGACCGTTCTTTGATCTGCTGCAGAAAGTCGCTGAGGCAAAGCAGACTGCGGAAAATGTCTTGACGGATCGCGAACGGATCGTCGTGGCCTTGACCGCCATGGGATCGCTACCGGCGGGCCAAACCCGCCAGGAACGGTTGCAGGAGGTGCTGCAGATTTGGCAAGATTGTGAAGTCGTTAGTTGGTTTAGCCAAAGCGACCCGGCCAATGACGTGCGGATCATCTTATCCCGGACCGAGCAACTGTCCATCGCGGAACTGGACGCATTGCTCTTTGAAGCGATTCGCAAAGCCCCATCGCCTTTAGATACCAGATTTTTAGTTGAGGTGCATCTCAACTTGATTTGTTTGCTGGCGCTGCGAGATGTGGACTTGGCCAAAAACCTCATGGAACCTATGTTTTCGGATGGTTCGTGGCATTTGGGAATCGAGTACGACCAATCGGTGTTCCGCAATCAAGCATTGCTGGCTGCCGGACGAGTCGATCCTGTTTGGGCCGCCCAGATGGCTCGAACTTTGGCGGTAGACTATGGTGGAAACGACCAATCCCGCCGACTGGAAATCTACTGTTCGATTCTCGAAGGCATCGCTCAAGAAAGGCGGTTTCG
This sequence comes from Pirellulaceae bacterium, assembly GCA_030681235.1. Taxonomy (GTDB): domain Bacteria; phylum Planctomycetota; class Planctomycetia; order Pirellulales; family Pirellulaceae; genus M30B19. Next base: position 12,858 of record JAUXWY010000161.1, read on the forward strand.
AGGGCGGAGATAGCGATGTCATCCCCTAAAAAACGCGGAAATTATTTCTACAAAGATCAAGCAGGCTGCGATTGAAACTCTACCTGTGGAATGTTAGATTGTGGGCCGATTAGCAATAATCTGCACAAAAGGACCAAGCTGACAATTTCATGGAGGTTATTGGATGGTAAAAGGAACCCAACCGGGAGTAATATCGTCGGCAAAACCAGAGGCCAACACGGCACGCACTCCTTCTCCTCCGCAAGACACGGGCCGTGGCAAACAGCTGAACGCGAATGATTTGGCTGCCCCGCAAAAAAAACGATTCGCGGATCGTGATCTCGAGATGAGCGGCATGGATTTTGATCCGTTGACGCATTCACCAGGTGGAATTCCGATTCGTTTTCACTTGGACGCCAGCGGCTTTCAATCTTCCTCGGCTCCGACACTCTTTCAACATTTGCAATTGCATTTGACGCTCGCCCGGTTGCAGTTGCTGCGCGGGTTTGACGAATTGTTGTGTTTGGATGGATTGTGCGGGGTCGAGCATCTTCCGCATCAGATTGAAACGGTGCGGAAAGTTCTGCGTCGATTTCGCGGACGTGTCTTGCTCGCTGACGAGGTCGGTTTGGGAAAAACCATCGAAGCCTGTTTATTATTGCGCGAGTACCTATTGCGACGGTTGGTGAAACGTGTTTTGATCTTGGTTCCCAACCCGCTGGTCAGTCAATGGCAGGAGGAATTGAGTTCCAAGTTTCAATTAACTTTTGATGTGCCGCCACGAACACACACGAGTAGTTCGCCCCAGTATTGGAAATCGCATGATCGCGTTCTCGTTTCAACTTCGTTCGCCCGAACTGGCGGTCGGATGGAAGCAATCGCTTCGGCAAACTGGGATCTAGTCGTCGTTGATGAAGCCCATCATTGCCGAAACCGCTCGACGAAACTGTGGAAATTAGTCAATTCGTTGAAACGCCAACACATGTTTCTGCTGACGGCGACCCCGGTGCAAAACAATCTAGTCGAACTGTACAACTTGCTGACATTGCTCGAACCGGGACATTTGAAAACGGAAGCCGATTTCAAACGGCAATTCGTCACTCGTGGCAATCCACAAGACCCTCGCAACCGAGAACGCTTGCGGGGATTGTTGAGCGAAGTTATGGTGCGGAATACTCGCAGTTCGGTACAAATCGATCTCCCTCCGCGTTACGCCCAAACCATTCAGGCGACGCCACGAAACGAAGAAGCACAATTCGCAATCGATGTCGAGCAATATTTACGGCGACGAATGAATTCCTCGTGTGGCGATGGATCCGATGATTCGACAGACGAATCGACCAAGGATTTGTCGACCGATTTCGATGACTTGCCGAACCGCTACGATCCAGAAAGCGACCCCGAACCGTCCGTTGGCCTGACTGAAGCGGATGGTGATCAAGACGTTGCCGATTCGCCAAGCGGTTCCGGAACGAAGTCCGAACCAAAAACTCTCTCCCGCATGCGAATGCAGTCCATCTTGCTTTCGCTGGGCAGTCACCCGTCGGCGGTCGCCGGTGCCATTGAACCGCTGATTCATGGTGACGACTCGGCGCGGCAGTTGTGGAACCGCGCGCAGGCACTGAAGCAGTCGGCGAAAGACGAGAAACTTTTGGAGTTGCTGCGCGACAGTGCTGGGCACAAGGTGCTGGTCTTTGTGGCTTCGATTCGCACGCTGCACGGTTTGCAGTCGCTGCTTCAGACATCCGGCATTAAATTTTCGACGTTCTCCGGCGAGGAAACTTCCGCTGAAAAAGACGCTGCCGTCCAGGCGTTGAAAAATTCCGTCGATGTGATGTTGTGTACGGAATCCGGCGGCGAAGGGCGAAATTTGCAGTTTGCGGATACGCTGATTAACTACGACCTTCCGTGGAATCCGATGAAAATCGAACAGCGAATCGGACGTATCCATCGTTATGGCCAGAAACAAGACGTGTTCATTTTTAATCTTTGTACGGCGGGAAGCGTCGAATCAAAAATCTTGAGTCTGCTGAATGATAAAATTCGGATGTTCGAGTTGGTGGTTGGCGAGGTTGGTTCCATTCTCGGCAATCTGGATGAAGGCCAAGAGTTCGAATCGATCGTGATGCAAATGTGGCAACGCTCCGGCGACAGTCGCCAATTGGATCAAGAGTTCGAGCAATTGGGGCAGACGTTAGTAACCGCTCAGGAGAAGTACCTGGATTCTAAGAAACTTGACGAAGCCCTGTTTGGAGACGACTACGAATGAGCAGTACCGATGTCCAGGCGGAATTGGCCGACTTTGCGACGACCATGATCGAGCACTCGGGAGGAATCGTCGATTGGACGCCGGATCATTCCGCTGCGATGGTCATGGCCCCCGAAGATTTGGCTCAATCACTTGGGCAACACGACGAAGCGTTTCGCCTGACCCGCGAGGCCGCCGATAACTCGCTGACGTTGTCGTTGGCGGGTGAGTTCTTGGATTTGGCGTCACGAACGTTGAAAGTGTTTATTCCTGCGGTCGGTTCATTCGAGTACCCAGAAGTTGCGTTGCGGAAATCGGAGTTCGCGTCGATAATCGAAAAAACGTTCGGCTGGCAAAACGCTCGTTGCCGAATTGGCGGAACACACCCGATGAAAATCCCCTATCAACTATGGTGGTTTCATGTCACCCTCCAGTCGGAAGAAACTTGGGAAGCAATTGTACCGCTGTCGCTCAACTCCGTCACCGGATGCGTCGTGCCGCTCGAAAACGTTATCGATTTAGAATCGTTGCGACCGGCAAAGCAAGTCCATGTTGATGTCGATATCGAAGCGACGTTGCCTCATGTGGGTCGACAGGTTCAAGAGATAGCAATGGATCGAGCAGCAGAATTTTTGCTGCGAATCGATAGTCGCCGCCAGCGTGATCAGAAACGCCTGCGAGATTATTACAAAGCCATGATCGACGAATCAACAAAGCCCAATCGCCGAACCAAAGTTTCTTTGTCCGTAGAAGAATTCCAAGCCCGCAAGAATGTGATTCAATTGGAGTTGATGCGAAAGCTGGAAGAGTTGGACGATCGATACCAAATTGCAGCAACAGTCCGTCCGATCGCGCTGGCCGAAGTGCGATTGCCTGTGATGGGCGTTGACTGCGAGATTCAGCGCAAAGCGGTCACGCGAAATTACCGAGTCTATTACAACGCGCTGCTGCATACGATGGAGCCGTTGCCGTGTTGCCGCTGCTCGCAACCTTCATTCAACTTTTGGTTCGAGAATGAAACGGTCAACGCACTCTGCGTGCGGTGCCAATAAAAAGAAACTTTTTCCGTCGCCCCTGCTGGTTTACGGACCGTTGACTTAGTCGTTTAACAGTCAGCTGTAGGCGTACTCGCCACCGCACGAGTACGCCTGCGGCTGACTGTTAAACACTCGCTATCGATCGACTGAGTTCTCAAGTTTTTTTATTTGGCGGCCATTTTTGAAGAATCGCAGCGTTCTCAATTGTCCTTAAGTACGTCCGTCACCAACGGAGTCAGCAGTTCGGGGCTTAAATATCGGTCTAACCCAACGCCGGGATTCCCTCGATTGCTTGAAGTCGGGGCGGATTGCCGAGCCGGACGAACATAGCCCAAGCAACAT
>JAUXWY010000168.1 GCA_030681235.1 Pirellulaceae bacterium
GGCGGAGTACTCCCTCAGCGCTTTGGAGAACGTCACTGCCGGACAATTGACGGGTAAAGAAGCACTGCCTCACGCAGAGAACAAGAAATCAGTGCTGCTCAAAGGGGACAACGCAAAGAACGCGGAAGAAGTTGCAAAAACTTTGCAACACATGATGGCCCTGACCAAAAAAGCCAGGCCAGCCGGCGTACAGGCGGCGGGCATGGCCCGGGGCAAGCGGCTGACTTCCGAAGCCACGCACCTCAATCAGCAATTCGCATCGTCGGACAGTGTGCAGTCGCTGCACCATCATGCGCATGTCGATATCCACAGGCCGGTCTCGCCGGATCATATGCCCGCCCCGCATTTCGCGATGGCCTTAAATAAGAACGGGCGGATGGAGTATACCGCATTTCATAAAGCCAAAGACCTTGATAGGTACCTGGTCCTGAACCGGCTGGGAACGGCCAACACGTTGTTCGCATCCGCGTCAAGATTTGGCTCGGACGATGCGGCGGGAGGCTGGGGTTGGTTCTCTTCCGTTGCAAAAGCGTTCAAAAAAGTGGCGGTCGGAATCAGCCATGCGGTTCAGGAGGTCGCACAAGTCGTCGTTCGCACCGTGCAAGTTGTGGTCGAAGCGACCAAAGAGATCGTGAGCCGGGTGGAACTCGCAATCGTCAGTGCGGCCGGGGCAATCGGCACATGGGTCATCAACACGGTCAAGGACGTGGCCGATCATGTGGTCGCCTTCATCGAGAAAATCGGTTCCGCGATAAAAGATGTCTACAACTTCGTCAAGTCGCTGTTCAACTGGAAGCAAATTCTGGAAGTTCACGACGTCCTGAAAAATGTCATGACCGGAGCCATGGAAGCCGTCAAGCGCCAGTTGAAAGTTGGCATCCCCAAAAAAATCGATGCCATGGCCCAAAAGCTGAAAGACAAGGTGGACGACCTGCTGGGGATCGATACCGGCGGATCGTTAAGCAGCAGGGCGCAGACTCCCAACGAACATGCTTCAAAGGTTGTTTCCCATACGAAGAGTACCAAAGGGAAACATATGCAGAACAAAGTCGACCAACATGCCGAGGGGGCAAGCGGTATGCCTGACCCGAAAGAAAGTGATAGTGATAGTGAGGCACCGCAGCACCCCGATCTGATTGCCCGGGCCAAGGCGATTGGCAACGACCTTCTCAACGTATTCAAATCGTTTGCTTCACCTGCGGACATGACCCTGGATCCGTTTAAGCATTTGTTGAGAGATATTATTGACTTCGTCATCGAAACCGCGGAAATGCTTGCCTTGAAAATCGTGGAAGCGATCGACTCGGTCTTCGAATTACTTTGGGATGGATTGAAGGGTGATATTTATATTCCGTTCGTCAGCTCGCTTTACAAAACTCTTACTGGAAACGAGCTAAGCCTGTTGGATGTGGCGTGCCTCGCTCTCGCCGTACCATTGAATCTGGTGCTGGTCGTTACGGGCTTCGACTGGGCCGCAGAAAAAGCAGGAGTTCAGCAGGGTGCCCGAGACTTGTTTCGTACGGCAAAGAAACCCCATCCGGACGCCGCCGGCGCAGGCAACAATCGTGGTTGGGCATGGTTCACGAGCCTCCTTTGGGCGGTGTCCGCGTTTCTTTGGACAGGTGTAAAGGTAGCTGGTGAAATTGCAGGTGGCTATGCTTCAGCGATTCCTAAAGGCCTTGGCGCAGTGCCTGTAGCGAACCGCACTGCGGCAAGAGCACGGGCAGTCGCAAAAAGAGCCGCAAACAGAGCCGCACCAGCATTGAAAAAGCAGAAAAGCCGAGGCAATCTCTCGGCCATTTTGAATGTCTTTGAAGTCGTTTTCGGTGCGATAATGGTGGCCGCGCAAACGGCTTACAGAACACTCCTTGGAGATAAGATTCTCAGTTGGGACAACGGTACCGGCTTACTCGCTTTGATCGCTTCCATTGCGCTCTGTGCTGGAACGGGTTATTCTGCCTGGATCGCTGGCGGCATTGGTTTTCCATGGTTAATTCCCGTGCTGCAAGCTAGCGGAATTGTACTTGGCGTTGTTGCGATTATTGCACTCTTTCTTGATGGGGCTAACAAAGAAACAGGACGGAGCGAGGGCGAATTCGCCATGTCTTGTATTGCCGGCGCGCAAGCCTGCCTTGCTTTTCTGGCCATGGACGTTATTAACATCCCTACAATGGAGAATCCATTAATCTTGACTCCGATAGCAGCGATCGCACTTGGCGTTGTCGACGGCGTTGTCGTGCTTGCACTCATATCCACGCACTATAGCGGCGGCCTCGGTCGCCAACTCATCTCCAACGAATAGGAACCGGCCCCAGCCCAGTAGTTCCGGCACAATTGTCGGGACTTTGGACGGATTGCCGGTTCGGAATGGCTGTGCTCTTTGGTCCGGCCTACGGTAAGAATCTATCGTAGGCCGGACCAAGTACACCATTGCCGAGCCGCAACTTCGCCCTGTTGTGTCGTGATGCAGAACATCCGGAGGGCATCATGTCAACGTCGCTTCGCGCGGTTTGGCACAACTGCCGGATCAGCGTTGCTACGCTCCTTGATCCGCCCCGCTTGTTCTACTTTTCGTGTGGTGGCGGAACCAGTTTCCACAATGCGTAGCCCAACTCGCGGCTCAGGAGATACTTCAGCGGTATGAATACGTGTCCCTGACTCCCCCAGTCGGAACCGTAGGAGTTTCGTGCCTGCACACGCTCGGTTTCCTCATCCAGTCCCACCGCCAGCATCGCGTGGTTGCGAAACGGTGTCTCGGTCGATTCGGGAAGCGTCAGCATCCCCGTGCGGGACGTCTCACCGCCCTCAAACGACCACGAATTGGACCTGCAGAAACGCAGACAAAAGAAGAACGGCGTCTCACTCTTCAGACACTCCCGAATGCCCTCCAGTGTCTGGGGGACTTCTTCAAAACCCCAGTCCTTCATCCTAACCGCTTCGTCATACGCTTCTGTCGGAGGTCGCTCCCGGTAGAGTCGAGTCTCATCCGGCCACAGCTCGACGTCACAAACTCCCCATTCCTTAAGTGCCTCCATCACGGTTGAGGGCGGCACCGGGGCGTTGCTGTTCTGCTCCCCTTCCCGCTTCCGAGCGTTGTAATACACAAACTGCACGGATGGTTTGAAATCGGCTTTCACGCCCGGCACACGTTCCCGCTGGATTTCCCACCACACGGCATCGCAGAAAGCGATCGGCACACAGGACAACAACCCTCGCTGAGAATGAACCGGCGGAAAACGATCACTGAGATTAATCTGCTGCATCTGAGAGATGACTCCGAAGCTACTAAAAATGGCTAAAAGCCCATTTATTGTGTCGTCAGGAAGCGCGTAGAGCAACTGGGCACAGCTTGCCGCGCAGCGCCTTCCGCGACGTGATGACGGCCAGCTGGTCAACTCTTGCGACAGGGATCGACTTGGCAAACAAAATGGATGGGCAAAGAAAATCCAGCCGCCACACAGCGGCCGATCGGGTCTGTTCTTGGGTCCGAACGTCCGAACTTACGAGCGTGAACCGTTGCGGTCTCGGTGGAGT
>JAUXWY010000175.1 GCA_030681235.1 Pirellulaceae bacterium
ATCCAGTGCGATCCGAATCGTTGGCAACGAACCTTGCAGAACTTGAAAATCTAGGTGATGGTCCTGCCTCAGCAGTCCGGCCGCGACTTGAGACTCAATCCGTCCGGTGGAGGCAAAGAACAACTTGCCTTCACCCGCTTGCCGCATCGATTTCCATTGCAACGCGGCTCGTCCCGAGGCGGGTAAGAACCCGAGCCATGTTTGTTCGATGCGCTGCGGGACGACGGATGTTTGGTCGCGTTGGAAGTCGATATCCGACCCAAGGCCATTGATTGTCAGTGGCACCACGGCGCCGGCCGCAACGGCAAAGTCCATGCTGCGACCATCGGCGGATGCTTGGTTCAAAGCCGCCACAAAATCCAAGGCGATGGGAAACGTCCCGATCTTAGGAAATGAAAGTTTGTAGACTGGGCTGCCATTTTCCTGAACCAATCGGATGCGATAATTGACGTCGGTTGGCACGAGGCTAAGGGCCGCGTTGCCGGCGAGAACCGTGATCTCGGCGTTGGCGACGGTTGCGGTCGCGAGACTGCGATATTGAAAGTTGATCGAATTTCCATTGGCATGAACATCGCCGTTGAGTTTGGTTTCGGAAAGCTCTACGGGAGCGGGTGCCGCGCCGGCTCGGTTCACGACCAAACGCAACTGACCCCCAGTCGTCGATTGAAATCGATTCGGCTTACCGACTGTTGTGTTGTCGTCCTGGCTCAGCGGGGCGAAGCCAGTCGCGTTGGTGACGATGGCTTCGACTTCGGGGGCGTATTGCAGGGCGATTAGCGAGGTGAAACCAATCGCATCGCCAGGAGCGAGATGAGCGAGGTCCAAAGTGTCGGCAGTTCTTAAGTGGAGCGCTCGCGATTGAAGCTTGATCTGAACACGAAGTTCCTGGGTGTTTTCGATCACGTGGAGATCCAAGAATCGACGGTCGCCTTCTTGCCGCACGGACCAAGACTTCAACGATTCGCCTTGGACTTCAATAACTCGGTCATCGCCGTTGATCCCCAAACTGAGTGTGGTGGCTGCGCCTTGAACGACCTTCAAGTTGGCAAAGATGGTTTGTTCGATGTGGTTCGGTCCGACTTCAACCGCAGCGTTGGCAACGGCGGTAAAGAAGACCGGCGGCTTCGGCAGATTTCCCCGCGCTTCCACAATGATTGTCCCAGTTCCATCGTCGCCAATCGAACTATTGACGCTGGCGGAATTGGTGATTTCCTGGGCAATCGTGGCCGAGACCGTTAGCGATGTCAAAATCACAAACCAAAAGCGAATGAAGGCGGTCATGGATGTTTCTCGCATGAGATGGGGTAGTTTATTGTTCACTCAATTGTCGAGCCTGCTCGATCATGGCTTTCAACTGTTGCACGCGTGGATCGAGCTGCTGAGCGTCTGGAAGACCAGCGACCAAATCAGACAAGGTTCGCAGATCGACGGTTTCGCCCAGCGTTTCGCCGCGCAACCGAGCGGCCAACATGGCGGCGGCCGTTGCCAGGCGAATCGAGGGTGACGCTTGATCTGGCCGTTGGGCATGGGCTTCGTAAGGAATGGGCCAGCGGTGCTCGACCATTTGGCCAGTCGCCAGATCACGGAACCGCACCGATACCGAACCGATGTCTCCTTCGCCGTCCGGTTTGGCTTCGAACTGATACAAGGCCACACCCGCTTCTGCGGCAGCAAGTTCCGCCGCGTCGACTGCGTCGTTACGGAAGTCTTCTTTCTGCAAGAGATGCTTTTCAAAACCCAGCAACTTGTACTGTCCAACTCGTTTGGGATTGAACTCGACTTGCACTTTGACATTGCTGGCTGACGGACGCAAAGCTCCGGCGATCTGTTGAGCGAAGCGACCGCCGGATGACTCTTCACCATCGAGCAAGTAGTATCGCCCATCGCCTTTCCGAGTGAGTGCTTCCAGGACTTCGTCATTGAGCCCTTCGGCACTGATGCCAGCGGCGTCAAACGCAATTCCAGCGGTGCGCATCGTTTCAACCATCCGCGACAAGCTTTCGGGATCGGCGTTCCCTAGGTTGACGGCACCGTCGGTCAGCAGCACGATGCGATTTTGAACCCCCGGAGTTTGTTGGGCGGCGGCTTTTTCGAATGCCAATTTCAGGGCGGCTTCGAGGTTGGTACCGCCTTCACTGGGTAATTGGGCGATCATTTCGACCAGTTTCGCGGCGTCTGGACCGGACACATTTTCGGCCAGCAATCGTGGTTGGCGAGCAAAGCTGATCAAAGTCACTTGGTCGTTCGGTGACAATTGCTGAGCCAACAGAGACAAGGCGCGCTGAACGGCTTGTTGGCGATCGATTCGTTCCATCGAACCCGAATTGTCCAAGACGAGCGTCAAACGGAGTGGAGTATTTTCAGACCGGCCTTCGGCAGACGTTCGCATGGACACACGGAGCACATTGCGTTGTTGCAGGAAGGGATGAATGGCTTGCTCGACAACACACGCGACTTTTTCATGGGTACCCGGCAACGGATCGCCGTAGTCCAAAGCGTTGACAAATTCTTCGATCCGAATTTTTGCCGCTTCGGGCCATTCGCCGCGAGCCAAGGCGGCAGCGGCCAACTTGAACGAGACATCGCTGACGTGGAGCGAGAAAGTGGAGAAGGCTTCTGTCGCCGCGTTCGTTTCGTTCAAGCCAGCGGAAGGAGCGACAGACAGGGACTTGGTTTGATTCGGAGGACGTATCGCGATGCTCGGACCGTTCATTTCGCTGGGGCTTTGAGAATCGCCAAACAGGCCGGCAGATTTTAACAATCGCTCGCTTTGCCGAATCTTGCGAATGTCAATCAAATCGCCCGGCTGCTGAGATAGTCGATTAAGTACTACATTAGGGCGAGTAGAATCCTCGTCGACTTCAGTGACTAGTTCTAGGCTTTCTTCGGTTTCGCGGCCTTGAGCGGAAGTCGATGATTTTTGTTGCTTGGCACGAAAGTCATGGCGATCAGAATCGGCAACTTCCTTGTCAGCTTGTCCCGCCTCATCACGTTTGCCATCCATCGGCAAATCAGATGCTCTCTCCGGGGATGCTGAACCGGGCTTGAGGGCGGCCGATTGACGTTTTTCAAATTCAGCAACCTCCCCTTCGCCGCTCGGCATACCGCCGCCTTGGTCCATTCCAAACTGGCTTGTTGGCGGTCCGCTCGTTCCGCTACGGCGACCCATGCCGCCCATGCCACCGCCACCCATGCCACCACCACCCATGCCACCACCCATGCCACCGCCCATGCCACCGCCCATATTGCCAAGTGGGGCTACTTGGCCATTTTGGATATTGATGTCGCGACCATAGAAATAGTCGTAACGACCGTCTTGGTCAGCTTTGCTTGGATCGGGAATCGGGGCGTCGAAATTTTGGACGGGACCGCTCCCTGCCATGGTTTGGCCAATTTGTGGTTCGCTCCAGACTTCGCCGGACTGCGTGGGTTGTGGTGGAGCGGTGGGTTCAGTGCCTCTCGAGAAACGGCGTTGTTTCTCAATCCATTGGAAACGACCTGACTCCGCGTTGCTCTCCGTCAATTGGCGCTCAAAGTACTCCGTGTGGTTATCAGTCGATTCCAAAACGGGCAGTCCAAGCGAAAATGTATCACCGGGTTTGTTCTCTGCCTTTTTGATGTCGCCCAGAAGAACCGTTCCAGCGTCAGGAACGATGATCTCCTTCAATCCAGTCGGCGGAATTCCCGGTTGTAATTGTGCTTGAAGATCCGCGACGAACTTGTCGTCTTGTTCTGCGGCAACGCCCGAACGGCGGTCGGATCCTGGGTCTGGCAAGATCGGGCTATAAGACAGCGAGTTGCTGGTACCATCGGTGATCATGTCGAAGGACGGCACCGTTTCAGGGAAGGCGATGCCATTCGTTTCGCCACTGGTGTTGCCACTCGTGTCGTTGGGCGCTGACCAAGTCTGGAATGAACGGAACCGTTCGCTATCAACCGATGGCGCATTCATCGGTGCAGCACCCGACGTAGGGGGTGTGGAATAAAGCACTGATTGAGGCTCATCCGAGGGTGGTGCCACCGATAGTTGAAGCGAATCTCGAATGGATGACAAAGCGTCCGCGGAATTCTGCCTAGAATTTCTTGGCAATTCTACCGACTCGACAGCAACGTCTCCCATGTAGAGACTAGACGTCGAATCAGTCAACACGACGATAGCTCGCGAGCCTCCGGCAGAAGTTGATGCCGATTCCAAACTCTTGGGCATCTCGTCTGTTTCGGCTTTTGCCAAATAGCCAGACATGGTTCGTCGCATCTGCACCGCCGGAAGCATGAGTCCGATCAGCACGGCCATGATGGAAACTGCCACGACCGCCGATATAGCTTGTTCGAATCGACGCCATCGTGATCGCGGCAATTCGTTGGAGCCTATAGTGGCCTGCGAGTTTTCTGATCTTGTGTTTTCTGATGTTGCGACTCTACCGTGGATGACATCCAACACGGTTTGCCGTCGTTCGGTCGGTAGTTTCCAATCGGACTCTGGACTTTCTCGATCATCGTGGCCGACGGATTGAAGCAGCTCAGAAACTTGTTCCATCTCACGCTTGAACGCGGCCAGCTCCGGACGCTCTTGTATCAAGCGTTGAAGCTCGTCTGTTTCGAAGTCCGAGGCCTCGCCCAACAACATCGCGACAATGCGTGCTTCTAGGCGTGCGTCCTGACCAGCTTCCAGGTCCGGTTCGATCGGTAGGTTGTGTTTGTCTTCGTTCATGACTTGTCGTCGAATCCGAGCTTCCGCAGCTTGGCGGCCAACTCTTTCAAGATATGGTGCAAACGGTAACCAACGTTCCCAATTTGGAGTCCCGTTTGAGTGCTGATGTCGCGGTACTTGAGGTCGTCCGTATACTTGAGCTTCACCAGGTTCCGGTCGCGTTCATCCAACTGCTCGATAAACTGCCGCACCGCCGCAATGGCTTCCATGCGAATCAGCGCGGTCTCGGGTGGCTCGGTTTCCGGGCCCAAAGATTCGCTACTTGTTTCACTCCGTGATTCGCTGCTCGTTTCGCTGAAGACTTCTCGCTTGTGATCGCGAAGGTAAGTGTAGGACCGGTTCCGCACGCTACGTTTCAACCAAGCCTTGGGAGTTGCGACGTCCTCCCAATGAACGTGCAACTGCAAAAAAACTTCCTGGACGATCTCCTCGGCGACAGCCCGGCGACCCACCAGCGAAAACGCGTAATGGAGCAGCGGCGTCTCCTCGGAAGCGAACAACTCCTCCAGCGTGAGGGTACTCACGCGTTCAGCAATCTGTTCGTCAACGACGGGTGGCGATTCCAAAGGAGGTCTCGGTAGCGATGTCTGGCACGTTCGTATCACACTGCGGTCATCCTCTCAGGCAATATGACCCGGTTGGACGGCATTTCTTAGGGCCTTGTTTCAGATTTGTTGTGGAATTGAGTGATTTCCTGGAAATTGGGGGAGATTTGGCAGGGGAATGGTTGGCAAGGGAATGGTATGTCTGAGTACGAGTCTCTTTGGCCCATCGTACAAGGGCCAGGGAATTTTTGGTAACCGTTCACGCCCATTGAGCGAAATGATGACGTGGTCGTCGAGCAAACCCACGTTAAAACCCCTCCATGATCGTGAACACCACATAGCAACTGGTCGTCACGGAGATCACAAACCAAAACGGTTGCAGGAATCCTTGAGCAATTGGGTGCAAGATCGGGTGGTCGCCGGATGTTGTGCAATCAGCCAGTAGCCTATCAAGCCACCGTAAACCATGCCTGCTAATGGAACGACCGTTATCAAGTAGTTCCCAAAACTCGTGTCATTCGAACACATTGGCGACGTCTCGCTCATGGATACTGCTTTTTGTTCTTACGAATTGCCGCAAATCAACTTCCCGATTTGGAAGAGTCCGGCTTTGGTAAATCCAAGAACCCATAATGGTATCGGTTTTGCGAGCGCTGGTGTACCGG
>JAUXWY010000177.1 GCA_030681235.1 Pirellulaceae bacterium
TCTAGTGTTTGCAGTCGGGTTCGACGGGTCCTGTTGAACGGTCCCCTCAAACGTCTCGTCCAGCCGCAATCGGCGTACGAATGGGCCGTTTCACGACACCTGTCCCACTCCATTACCGATGATTTGAATAACCCGTCGGAAACCCAGCAGTTGGCCGAACGGAATGTCGATTTATTGCTCGTCTGTGTCTGCAAGAATATCCTGCGAACCGAGACCATCCAGACACCGCAACTTGGCACGCTCAATATTCATCCAAGTTTGTTGCCCAATTATCGCGGGCCCATGCCAGTGTTTTGGATGCTCTATGATGGCGAAACCACAGCGGGAGTGTCTTTTCAAAAAATGATCGCCAAGATTGATGCCGGGCCCGTGGTTGCTCAATACGCCATGTCGATTGCCGCTGGCTCGACCGAGGCTGAACTTAGCGGCCAACTATTTCAGTTGGCCGCCGATCGTCTGGGTGAAGTCTTGGGGCAAGTCGCCGACCTCCAGGTGTTGGGTCCAGCCGTCGATAAATCGGCGCAAGGCAGTTATCACTCATTTCCAACCGCTCAACAACAAGCGGAATTGCGAGCCCGCAGGTCAGCTGTGACAAACCACTAGTGTTCGACTCAAGCTTCTCCGTTGAGCCAGTTCTTGATATCTGCCCACGACCGTGTGTTGATCACGTGCTTGGCTGTCAGTCCGCCGCGCTGAGCTTGTTGAACCCCGAACCTTAGGTTCTCGAAATTCTCGACCGAATGGGCATCGGTGCTGATGACGATGGGAACGCCCGCCAACCGAGCCATGCGGACGTGAAGATCATCCAAATCCAATCGCTTGGGGCTCGAGTTCAATTCCAAAATCTTGCGATGTTTGGCCGCATGTTCGATCACGGCTGGAATATCGACTTCGTAGGCCGGCCGCCGATTGATCAATCGCCCCGTTGGGTGAGAAATCGCGCTGACGCTGGGGTGCGCGATGGCCCCTAAAATCCGTTGCGTGATCTCGTCGCGAGTTTGTTTGATTCCAAAGTGAACACTGGCCATCACCCAATCCGCCTGCGCCAAGACATGGTCTGGCAAGTCCATGCGTCCATCTTCCAAGATGTCGCACTCGATACTTTTAAGCACCAAGAACTCGCCAGCCAACTTTTGGTTTAGTTTGTCGATCTCTTCCCATTGTCGCAGGAGTCGTTCGGGTGTTAAGCCTCCTGCAACCGAGACCCGTTGGGAATGGTCCGTGATGGCGATGTAATGAAGTCCTCGTTGGCGAGCAGCGGCCACCATCTCTTCCAGCGTGTTTTCGCCATCGGACGCGGTCGTATGCATGTGCAGATCGCCGCGAATATCCGAAGTCTGGACCAACCGGGGCAATTGCGCCGCGTCTGCCCAAATAAACTCATCCCGCATTTCTCGGAGTTTTGGATCGATCCAGGGCAGATCGACGGCCGAATAAACGTCGGATTCCTCAACTCCAGCCACCCAGCCATCGAGCTGAGGATCGTTGACCAGCTCGGCTGGTGAACCGACGCGGAACACGCCCCACTCATTGATCTTGAGTTGCCGTAATTTCGCGCGATGCCGCAGCTCGACATTGTGCGTCAACGAGCCGGTGAAATACTGCAAGGCGGCTCCAAAAGATCTGGCCGGAACAACGCGGAGATCCACTTGGAAGCCGGTGTCCAAGCGAATGCTCATTTTCGTTTCGCCGCGGGCCAAAATAGAACTCAAGGCGCCGTACCGTGCGAAGTGATCCATGAGGCCCGATGGGTCCGCGGTCACGGCCAGAACATCGATATCGCCGACGGTTTCTTTGCCCCGCCGATAGCTACCGGCAAATTCGTACCGTTCTAGTTTCGAGAAGTTGGTCAAGTGTTCGCGCAGGGCTCGCACGACTTTATCCGCGTCGCTGATTCGCATCCGCTGGTTGGCCAGGGCCGCGATTCGCACGCCTTCCAAAATAGTTTGTTCGGTTTTAGCACCAAAGCCTTTTAACGTTCGCACTTTTTGCTGTTCACAAGCCAGTTCGAGTTGGGAAAGATCTTTGATCCCTAATTCCTTGAACAGCGCGGCAGCTTTCTTGGGCCCGAGATTGGGAACTCGCAGCAGATCAAGAACGGTCGGTGGAATCTCCTCTTCCAGTTCGTCGATTTGTGAGAGTGTGCCGGTGTTGACCAACTCCCGACATTTTTCCGCGACACTTGTTCCGACGCCCGCCCAAGCGGTCAGATCTTGCTGCTCCGCCAACGCCTTCGCGACGGAAACCGACGACGCTCGAATGGCGTCGGCTCCGTTTCGATACGCTTTGAGCCGAAACGGATTGGCACCTTGAAACTCGAGCAGCGCGGCCAAATGTTCAAGGCGCTCGGCGATTTTTGAGTTTTCCATCGATCGTCCGCTAACGTTCCTATCGAACTACAACCATTTTTCCGGGTCATTAAAAATCGAATGCAATTGATCGAGCGAGCGTTTTGTCCACTGTGTCAAATCTTGGCTCCAGCGAGACGATTGAACCACAGGTGGCAGGGTCGCCTGCGCCAGGGTCTCGATGCCCAAGGTCGCCATGCGTCTGAGAAGACTTGGCAGCAACGTTCGCCGGGCTCTGGCGCTGATCTTCAACGGTTTTCGCCAATCTGGTTGGAAGAGGGCCGACTCGCCTCCGCGCACATCCCTCACCCAGTCCACGGGAATCGGCAGCCAATCGGTTCGCTCCCAGTGGGCCCAATCAACCATCACATCCAGTAGCCCCGTGCCGATCCCCAAACACAAAAAGTAATCTCGATTCCCCGATTCGTAAAGGTCCGCAATCTTGGCCGCCGCCAAAAAAAACATCGCGTTTTGCCGATAGGCCAACCGCAGCAAGTCGTTGGAAGTCACCAAACGCTCACGGAAAAGGTTCGATTCAATCGCCGACAACGTTTCATAAAAAAAGGCTCGCGGAACCTCGAACCGATTGGCGGTTTCCGCAATCGCAGCCGCCGCGTCCGAATGGGCGTGGCCCATAAAGGCTTGACTCAGCGAGTAGGTCCACTGGTCAAGTTTTCCTTTGCGATCGACGTACTCGGTAGGGGCAAAGATCTCCTCCCGAGCCACTAACAGAAACGCGCGCATATCGCGAAGCGCAGTCGCCTGCTGTTCCGACAAGGAATCAACGGTCCAATTCATGCGATCGAACCAAACATCCGCGTGTCGTTTGGTGATCTCACGGCTTACGTCCATTGCCAGGTTTCCCAGCCACGCATCGCTCCCGGAATTGGTGTCAGCGGAAGATAACTGCATGGTGTATCTCGTGAGGTTGGGCCGCTATCGAATCGGAATCCGAATTGCTTTGCCGATGGGCAACAGTTGGGGGTCGGTCAAGCGATCGCGATTCAACTCCAGTAGTCGGGAAACGAAATTGGCGTCGCCCTGATATTGGAAGCTAATCGACTCCAACGATTGGTTTTGCTGAATCACATGCCAAATATAATCACCCGACTGCGGACGTGGGCGTCCGCTGGAACGGATTGGAGCCGTGGTCGGGGTGGAACCGACGTAGCTCTCGGGCCGGACGAGGGGCATGGTCGAATCTCGATCCTGATTCGCCAAGCCGCCACTCGGCCCAGAATTGGCGCCAACTCGAACGAATAAGGGGTCGCCGGCGGATGAAAGTCCGGCTCCGGTTGCAGGCGCAGTGTTCGGCGAGATGGGGGATGTGGGAGTGGTTGTCGAGGCGCCGTTCGGTGCTCGGCGTTTCACGCCCGGCATCGGGGTTTCCCAAATCGCATCCAAGGTCCGAGGGAACTCGGAACCTTGGAGGGGCGAATTGGCGGGAATACCGGCGGGGGCTTGTGCCGGAGCTTGTACGGGAGCTTTTGCGCGAATTATTGGACGCAGAATATGACGATCACCGGGCAAGGGTTTGGGGTCGGCCAACTGGTTTTCCAACTCGCGATAATGGCCCATTACGATTGGACGCAAACCAGCGGATGAAGGCGGCAAATCTTGGCTTCCCACTGGTTGGCTCGTTGGCTCGAGTGGACCTTGAACATCCGGTCGATCCCGAGCGAGTGCTTGCGTGTTGGGCATACTGAACGAGGGCAACGGTTTTGAACGCGGGGACGAACCGTCTTCGGTGACAATCGTCACTTCGCCCGTTGGCCCGACTGGAGTTGGCTGGCTTGGCCCGGAAGAAATCCGACGGAGCGGAACACCGGTCAGCCCACGCATTGGATCGTTGCCGACCGGAACGGGCCCTAAGATTGCCGAATCACCTTCTGATTCTGATGCGAGGCGATTGGGCGGCTCCATGGCAGCGGAGGCAGGGTCCAAAACATGTTCTGACTCATCCAGTAACCCTGGAATCAGCGGCTGAACTGCCGCAGCAACCAAACTGCGTTTCGGGTCGCGGGTCGGGTCGGCAGACAAGTGCGTGATCTCGGTGGTCAACGAGTTCGAGGTTTCCAAGGGCGCCCGATTTGTCGGTGGTTGGGTCGTTGGAGCCAATTCAGACGCGTCGTGAAACTGAGACATCACCCATGCCACGACCAGAATCGCGCCCAGTGCAACTAGCGATAGGTAGTATCGTTGATCCACATTTCCACCATCTTGTCCGTTAGACTTTCCAGTCCACATCGCGCGACCATGTTGGTCCAGTTCGACAAAAATCCAGCGTCAATTCATTCGTATCGTGGTTCCTACTCAGAAGACAAGTGATAAAGTGAGCGTTTTGACCGGAGTCGCTCCTTCCGGGTATCTAGGGCAGCGATCGTACCGATCTTAACGCGTGGGTGGCGTGCCGCCGGAACGCCCCAGCGACTTGTCAAAGGCCAGGGTTTCGGTAGGCTTTAACACCCGTGGCCGCGCTGGCGGTGGTTGGATCAACACAGACGGACCACGAAGTAGAACTTTGCCCAGACAAAATGAACTATGAACTTTGGCTCGAATGTAAAACTCTTGGAGGCCTTGTTCGATACGCTTTGGGACGTCGTTTTTTGCATCAAGGACCGCGAGGGTCGATACGTCGCAGTAAACCAGGCCCTATCTTTGCGAGTTCACGCGTCTAACCCGCAGGCCATGATCGGCAGACAGGCGGGTGACTTTTTTGCGCCGGAGTTGGCAAAGGCTTACGATCAACAGGATCAAGCAGTGTTCGAAACGGGGCAGGCGGTGATTGATCAGTTGGAACAAATCACCAACCCCGACGGAACGATGGGATGGTATCTGACGAATAAGTTTCCATTTCTCGATGAAGGCTCGGCGATTGTTGGTGTGATCGGTGTTTCGCAGGACTTGCACGCGCCTAGCGATAGCGAATTATCGATCGCAAACCTGAGCCAAGTCGTCGCCACGATCAAGATGAATTTGAATCAACCGTTGCGGGGTGATGAATTGGCGAAATTGATCGACTTGTCAGCGGAACAATTAGATCGCCGAATGAAAAAGGTGTTCCGATTGTCGACCAAGAAATACATCATGAAATGTCGGTTGGAAAAAAGCGCGGAGTTGTTGCGTTCGACGGATCGCAGTCTGGCCCAGATCGCTTTTGACTGCGGTTTTTCCGATCAAAGCGCGCTGACCCGCCAGTTCAAAGAGACGTTTCTCTGGACACCGGCGGCTTATCGTCAATCGCAGCGAGATCGATCACGCGCGTGAGCCGAAGCAGTGTGCCGGCACGGCGTTCAATCGTTGCTATGCAGGCCACATTCGGTTTTCTTCGCCCCAGCCCAGCGGCCGGATCGTTCGTCTTCGCCAGCCAAGACACAACGCGTGCACGGTACACAACCGACACTCGGGTAGCCTTGATCATGCAGCGGATTGTAGGGAACGTTTTCTTCCAAGATGGTTTGCCAGACTAAAGACTTCGTCCAATTTGCGAGGGGACTGACTTTGACGAGTCCAAATTTACGGTCCCATCCGACGATTGGCGCGACCGCTCGATCGGGCGTTTGGTCGCGTCGAATTGCACTCGCCCATGCCGTGACACCTTGCAACCGCCGCCGCAACGGCACAAGTTTTCGATCCTTGCAGCATTGATCGGGAGCCTGCGAATACACGGGACCATGGTGCAGTTGTTCGTATTGAACCACGCTTAGCTCAGGCCGGACGAGTTCGATTTCGACGCCATACCGCACTCGAACTCGGTCGACCATCGCCAAGGTCTCCGGGAATTGATACCCCGTGTCCAAGTTAAAGATCTTTGTTTGGGGCGCGATCTTAGCCAGCCAGTGAATGATCAACATTCCCTCGGCTCCAAACGCCGTCGCGACCGAGAATCCCGAGCCAAACCGGTCCACGGTCCATTGCAGGATTTCCCAAGGTGTCGCCGACTCCAGACCTAGGCTGGCCTCCGCGATCTCGGCCAGAAACTCGGCCGACGGTGTGTTGAGGCTAGATGTGGGTGGACTAGATGCCGGAGGGCTCCGTGTGGACGAAGTGGTCGCCACAGGGGACTGTCCTGCAGCAGTGAGGGCCGCAACATCAATCTGATTGACGATTGGTAACGTAACCATGTTGGTGGACACCGAGCTATCGTGAGCCATGCTTGCCATTGGGACCGTTCCCTTTCCGAGATCCTGAAACTTGCATCCGGGCAGGCCTTTTCGATCCAACTTGTTGAAACATTACTATATCGGTAAACATAGTAAACTACAAGTGGCTGGTGGACCGGAACTAGAGGAATAAACACAAAAAGCTGCCGGATTGGACTCCGGCAGCTTTTGAGATGCGAAAAACGGCGTTGGATTCGCGTTTGTGGGGCATACCTGAAACCGTCTGGTGCTTTGACGGGGGGTCAAGCAGGCGTGCCCCGCGACCCATTTAGACCAGTTCCTTGCGGGAACCGATCAGCGTTCGCAACCGTTCTGCCAACAGCTTGGCGTCGAAAGGTTTCTTGAACGTTTCGTTGATAGCTGACCGGTCGAAGCTCATGGGTTGTCCATCGTCCGGCAGTAGGGCGATCAAAATTGTCTCGCCGAAATCGCTGTTTTTACGCAGGTTTTGGCAGATTTGCACCGCTTCCAACTTCCCGATCGAGAAGTCAGTAATGATGCAGTCGGGATGAAAACTTTCGGCTTGAATCCCAGCTTCGAATCCGCTGGAAGCCACGGCAACCTTGAAAGATTTTTCCAGTGGCAATTCTCGCTTGATGTTTTCGATTAGTACTTGATCTTGAGCCACGATCAAAACTTTGGCCATGGCTTCGTCTTCCAAATCGCCCAGCGGCATGCCGTGCTCTTTAAGAAAACGGATCAAAAATTCTCTTGGTATACGACGGTCTTGTGATCCGGGGATCCGGTAGCCTTTGAGGCGACCGGAATCGAACCACTTGCTGACCGTGCGTGGGGCCACTTTACAGATTTTCGCAACCTGTCCAGTAGTGAAGACCTTCATCGCAGGCACTCCCTAACATCGTTTCGCGTCTCTTGTCACACCAGACTTGTCGCGGATTGCTCCAAGGCTCGTGTGACTGTTCACTCCCAAACCAATTCCTTCGCTGGCTACCAGCACCACACATCCCTGTGGATTGGCGAATCAGCTAAAAAGCATCAGTTTCTGGGTAGGAATGAACATTGGGGGTTTGTAGTTTCAACATTTTTTAGGTGCAACTCCTTCGGCACCAGGAAACAACAGCGGAATAGTGGATCGGAACTTGGTCGGTAAAAAATGCTCGCCTCAGCATTTCTCTCGGCCGCCTGCTGCTTTCGCTTCAAGTGTTCAGATTTCCAATACGGCTGGGTCCGTGTTGAGCGGGGAGAACTCGCACAGATCGCCCCTCAGGTCTGCCTTGCGGCAGCAGACGGGCGTTATTTTGGAGTTGTGACTGCTCGGCGTGGGTGTGCAGTCGCTCCGAGTTCTGGAGAATCCCCCCCGGGATTCAACGGTCAGCGTGGCAAGTCGCAGTTTTGCGGGTCGGATCGACCGCGACGACCAATGCTATCCGTCTGAGTACTAGTTTCGAATCTTCCCTATCAATCTCTTTAATGAGGATGGACCGGTTCTTCATGAAATTCAAATTTGTGGGTGCGAGCGGCACAACTGGACGTTGAAAACGGTTGTCGAGGACGGTTTAATCTGCGGAATCGCTTCCAATTGCCTGGATTTCCACCGGTGGACTTTGACCAGTCCGATTTTGCTGGTATGCCGAGCGCGGTATACTCGGCAACCGGAATTGTCCGGCGAGAGGGATTGGGTCCCAGTCATTATCCAAGCCAAAAAGGAATCACGTGAGTTTTAAAACCAAAGTCGAAGAGGCTACGAAAGGCGTCGACTTCGCGAAGAATCGCTACCAAGTCACACTTGATACATCAGCGGGAGTCATTGTTTTGGACTTGTTGCCTGAAAAAGCTCCTGAACACTGTCGGAACATGATCGGTTTGGCTCGCGCGGGTTTTTACGATAAGAAAATTTTTCACCGGGTGATCAAAGGTTTCATGATTCAAGGTGGTTGTCCGCAGGGGACTGGAACCGGAGGTCCTGGATATCAAATCGCGGCAGAGTTCAACGACGTGCCGCATGAGGCCGGAGTTTTGTCGATGGCTCGATCACAGAGTCCCAATTCGGCAGGTAGCCAATTCTTTATCTGTTTGGAACGGCACACTCATTTGGATGGACAATACACGGCCTTCGGACGAACGGCGGACGAAACCAGCTTATCGGTCGTCAAGGCCATCGGTGTCGTGCCGACGTTGGGCGGAGATCGTCCTAAACAAGATGTAACGATTAAATCGGTCTCTGTTTCAGAAATTCCGAAGTAATCGTCGCGATAGGTAAACCAGTCGTTGCGGTTGTAACGGTCGCGTCGTGAAGAAAGCGACGGGAAACCGCAACAACGGTTTGCAACGACTTGGGGCGCGGGTAGACTGAACGACCACGAAACGGCGATGGCGATCCAATTTCCTTGATTGTCAACGAGCTGGTCAATCGCGCACCGTATTTCAGAAGGCCTGTTGATGAACCTCCACGTCAAAACGCTCGATCCGGCAACTCTCTCCTTCGGCCAGAAGCAAGTTCAGCTACCTGTGGTGGAGGGTACCGAAAATGAACTTGGGCTGGACATCAGTCGCCTGCGGGCCGCGACCGGGATGGTTACGCTGGACGAAGGTTACGTAAACACCGGCTCGACGCGATCCGCGATTACGTTCTTGGACGGCGAAGAAGGTGTCTTGCGCTATTGCGGTTACCCCATCGAAGAACTTTGTGCGAACTGCGATTTTGTCGAAGTCTCGTACCTTTTGATATACGGTCACTTGCCGACCCAACAGCAATTGAACGAATTTCAACATTCGATTCGCAAGCACACACTGCTGCATGAAGACATGAGGTCGTTTTACAGCGGCTTTCCCCGAGATGCCCACCCGATGGCGATCCTGGCGAGTGTCGTCAGTGCGATGTCGACGTTTTACCAAGATTCACTCGACCCGACCGAACCGGAGCAGGTTGATCTTTGCGTCCGGCGTCTGATCGCCAAACTGCCGACGATTGCCGCGTACAGCCACAAGAAGTCGGTGGGCCAGCCGTTCATGTATCCGTTGAACGAGTTAGATTACGTTGAAAACTTCTTGCAGATGATGTTTGCGGTTCCGAGCGAAGGCTACGAAGTGGACCCGGACTTTGTTCGGGCGCTCAATTTGCTCCTGATTTGTCACGCGGACCATGAACAGAATTGCAGCACTTCTACCGTGCGAATGGTCGGATCCTCGAATGCCAACTTGTTCGCCTCCATCGCCGCTGGGATTTGCGCCCTTTGGGGGCCGTTGCACGGCGGGGCCAACGAAGCGGTGGTTGAAATGCTCAATCAAATCGCGGCGGACGGCGGAAACGTCAAGAAATATGTCGCCATGGCCAAAGACAAGTCGCAAGGCTTTCGACTGATGGGATTCGGCCATCGCGTCTACAAGAACTTTGATCCACGTGCAAAAATCATCAAAACGGCCTGCGATAAATTGCTGGCCAAGCGTTCGATCCATGACCCGTTGTTCGACATTGCCCAGGAATTGGAATCGGTGGCGCTCAACGACGAGTACTTCGTCGAACGAAAGCTGTATCCCAACGTCGATTTCTATTCCGGTGTGATCTACCGGGCGATGGGAATTCCCGTCCAGATGTTCACCGTGCTATTTGCGATGGGCCGACTGCCGGGCTGGATTGCCCATTGGAAGGAAATGCACACTTCCGATGGCAACCGCATTTGTCGTCCGCGACAGATTTATACGGGCCCGACCCAGCGACCGTTCGTTCCGATTAATGCGCGGTAAACGGATTAGTTGGACCGTGGAACGGTCCACTACTATCTAGCGATCGTTCCGATTAGTGCGCGGGTCAGCGGCGATATTCACCGCGTGGAACTTTGGTCTCTTCTGGGCTCGTGTTCATTTGTGGATTTTGGATCTGCCGCCAAAATCGGTTCCAGTTCTGCTGGCGTCCCCCGTTGGGCGGCTCGACCGGCGAAACGGCCGCGTAGTCGGGATACGAGGTCATTTCTAACGTCGGCAACGGTTCAATCCGCTGACCTTCGAAAGTATGCAGGTCAGAATCTTTGTCGTATCCCACCGTGTACAACAAGAATGTCCGTCGATACCCGGCCGGAATCGGAGTTGTCGGCACTTCGAATCTTAGCTCGACTGCATCGCCCGTACCTAAAGTCACCAGCCGATTGTCCGGTTCGGTTAAAAGTCCCAGGACATTGCCGTACGGCGTCATCGATCCGCCGACGGGCGGCCAAACCGAATCGGTCGCAATGTCGTTAGCGTCGAAGTTCTCGGGACCGTTTTCGGCCAGCGGCAAACGCCGCGACGTACCTCGATAAAATGACTTGGCCTCCACCAATTTGGCTTCGTGTTGCTGCAGCGAATGTTGTTCGGTGTTGTCCGCGACGTAAGCTTGGTCCCAATAGATTTCTGCCGAGCTCGTGATTTTCAAACGTTGATCGGAGGTTGGGAATAGTTCCCGCAACGGAATCGACATGGTTTTTGTCTTGCCGCCGGGGAAGCCCATCGGTCGAGACGCTGGTTGCCATTGCCCGTCGGCACCGATCACAAACATGGCCGGAGACTGGGGCCCAGGCAAATCGGGATTCTGTTGCAACATGACGTTGATCGACGTATCGGTCGGTTGAATCCAGCCGGTCAGAAACAGTGTCTGATTTGCAAGGTTGATTGATCCGAAGTCCAAGATCAAATCATGCGGTTCGACATAGCCTTGCGTGAACCGCCGCGAAAAACTCTTGACAAAGCGGTTGTCCTGTTCGCGCAAAAGCGGCAACACATCGTTGCCATTTTGGTCGATTGCCGAGATGGGGCGCGTCTTTTCGCCCACTTGGTACAAACGATGCTGGACAATCTCGGGCGGCCCGACCTTGTCGTTGATGTGAACTTCTACTTCTGCCGGATGGTCGACCGTGAACAAACGGACATGGTCGAAATAGGCAACTTCCCACAGTTCTTCGGTCAGCATGACTCGGTAGGTTCCGTCATGCGGGACCAAAGACTCGGGACTCAATCGTAGATATTCCCAATTTCGCGTTGGCACCAGTCCACCGCTGGGTGCCTGCAAACCGATCGGCGCGGCCCACAAGCAGTCCGACAGGAACTGCCACTGCTTGCCATCCCAAGTATAAATAAAGGGGCACGAACCCTTCAGAATGCAGAGCATTTCGACGGTCTGTCGCCCCGGTGGCAACAACAGCGTTTGCGGGATCCCATTGGTCCAAATGATGCGAGCCAAGTTGGGTCGCTCGTACGAACCCAGTCCGATATGCACGGACGGTCGCGTGATCGTCTCGGCGAAATAATGCGGCCCGATTCGGGCCTCCATCAGACTGCCAATACCCAAGTGGTTTGTTCGTGAGGCGTTATCGCCACGGCCTAGCGGAACGACTGTTATCCACGGATTTTGGTTGCCGCCGTCATTGCGAATGAGTTCTACTTTGCCATCGACAAGCACCAACACATCCAAGTCTCCATCGCTGTCGAAGTCATATCGCTCACCCTTCTCTGGACGCGATGACAGGGCGACCGAAGTCTCACTAGGTTCAATGGTCAATCGCTGAGCACCTTGCGCGAGCGACGTTCCTTGCCATTTCGTTGGATGGTAATGCAGTTGGCCGTCTTTCCAGAGCAGCAGGTCTTGGGTCGTGCTGTTATCGAAGTCGCCCAATTGCCACGGGCCGATCAGCTCTCCCTCGATTTGCAGCGAACCGACGTTGGAATCCACCCCCGGAGCTTTGGCCAGCCACTGGACCCGCCCCCACGCCTTTGTTTCAGTGAATTGAACGCTACAGTTTGCCCCGGCGTTGGAGATCAGATCCCAACTAGCGTTGCCATCCAACTCTCCAACAGTAAAGCCACCACGATCGGAGCTAAGCGGCACGTCCAAAGGACGATAGCGAAAAGCGCCGTGGCGTTCATTGTCCAAGAGCCCGATCTTGCCATCGGCCGTCTGGACCAACAGATCCATGTACAAATCGCGATTCCAATCCACCAGTTGGACATCCACCAATATTCCGAGATCCGACGGCAGATACAACCATTGGCTCGCGTCAAGGAAGGTGTTGTTGCCGCGATTCATTAGCAACTTCAAACGTCCGTCGACAATCACAACCAAGTCCAAGTCGGCGTCTTGATCGAAGTCGACGATCAGAGACTTCTGAATGCTCCCGACACTTGCCAGCGAATCCGGTTGCGGAATGAGCTTGGCGGAATAGCCGGCCTCGGCAGCAAATTTCAGTTCATGAACCAGCAATCCGTCGTCACCCGTTAGGATGATTTGCGGCAACTCGACCGCGCTAGCGCCAGGAACCTGACCCGTGGCCTGGGTAACCGCACGTCGAATGCCACTACCCGTCGATTCGGCGACCGTGAGCAGGAAGCCCACTTGAATCGACGTATAGCGTCCCGACACCGGTATGTTCACGATTCGATCAACCGAGTCCCTCGTGATGGGCCCTCGAAACACATCGACCCCGGTTGTTCGAAGCACAAACAAATCTTGGTGGCCATCGAAATCAACATCGGCCATCGCAAAATCCAACACACCGCCTTCGTTGATTGCAGCGGGCAGATTCACTTTGACCAGTTGGATCGGAGTTGTGGATTCTGCCGCAGCCGAACTTTGCTGCGCGGCTTGAGTAATTGGATCTGAAAACTGCCACATCAAGTAATCGAGCGGATTGGGCTTTAATTCCGAGTTATCGTTGACCGATGGTGACCTACCATTCATCACATTGTCCAAGTCCGCCGCACCGGACAGAGCGTCCGACCAGGAAAGCTTGCTCAGAGCCTCATCGAGAAAATCAATCTCTTTCGACGCATCGCCGTAATAAGTTTCCCGACCGACATAGTTCTTACTGCTGAAGCCGGCCTTCTCAAGGATAGGGCGAGCCTCACGCCAGTATTCCACCACTTTCTCGTCTTTCCGCTCACTCATGTCGACGAGTGATTTACGGATGACCCACAGATTATGCGGACACAAACGGCGCAATTCGAGCAGTGACTTGGTGTTGATGGCCTGGAGAGATTCGGGCGCGTCCGGAAATACCAACAATGAAATGCTCTCGGACGCGGCCATATACCAAAAGGGAGCATGGTCTGGCTCAGCTTGCGCCGCCGCGAAGTACTTTTCGACTTTGTCCATCGCTTGAAGCCCGCCGGGCCCCAAGTCATGCAATATTTCGCCGTGTAGGTAACTGGCGACGGGCGACTCGAATCGATTTAGAAACTCTTCCATTGCTAGGATCAGTTCCAGCTTCGCCTGTTCAGGATCGATAATAAGCTGGTCATCCGATTTTTCGTCGTCTTTGTTTTGTATGGCTAATCGATTGGCAAGCAAGCGAGCGATCGCCAAGTTGCGATACGGCAGTTCTTCATCGGGTTTAAGTCGAAGAATCTCTTCGTACCGACGGATGGCTTCAGTCAACCCAAACCGCAGATTCCCTTGCTCGTCTCTTCCAACCGAAAAGTTCTCATTTTCCAACGCCCCGTTGGCTTCGTAGGCCAATTCGCTGACTTGGACCGCTACCGGATCCGCCACGGAACCGGTCACAGGACCGGCGACAGGACCGGCGACGGGGATTCGGTTCCAAATGACCGCCACCGCGACCATGGCCATCGTTAACCCGAACAACAAAAGCGGCTTGCCCCAGCGGCTTGGAGATTTTGACGTGGTTGCCATGAGGGAAACTTCCACAAAGTATAGTTGTTTGTGAACAAGCGACGGACCAGGAAGTCCGTCGTATGGGGCGGGGATCAGCACCCTCAATGGTATCAGGCGAGACTTCCGATTAAACTACCAATCAACGCTACATGTTACGTTGCGGAAATAGTTGTAAAGGGTGCGCGATGAGTGACGAGTTTTCCGATGCCGAGCTAGAAGCTTTTTTGGAAGAGGCCCTGGACCCAGTACGCGCTGCGGAAGTCGAACAACAAGCCCGAACAAACCCCGCACTCTTGAAGCGATTGGCCCTGCTCAACCGCCGTCGCGATCACGGCGGCCATTCTCTGGCAGCGGTTTGGCGGCGATTTCAAGTGGGCGTGCCAACGCGCGAGGAAATGGGGCAGTATTTGCTAGGGATCTTGGAATCCGACCAAGCCGACTACATCAACTTCCGCTTGGACGTTCTCAAGTGCCCATTTACACAATCGTTACTGGCCGAGCTCAAGGCGGCTAACGATCAAGCCCAATTGAAACGGGCCAAAGCCTGTCGTGATAGCCTCTATCAAAGTGGCACCCTGATCATGAGCCGCGCCCCTAAAAATGGCTGAGATGATGCAACGATTCACCGGTTTGGCCCGTCTTGCCAAGACCAAACAAAAAAGGTAGCGATTCCCGGCTAAAACTCATTGATCTGACCATCGGCAATGATCACGGCCAAAGACAAAACTTGTGAATCGATTTCTTCGGATACAAACCTAGTCGATCCGTCACCCATCCAGACATGCACACCTCCCGGATGTTGGGAGAATGGAGCATTGGACACATTGCTCTTGTTGATGGTTTGCACCCCCGGTTGGTTAGGATGAATTAACGCTCCATCGGGACTGTAACCCATAATGGTACCGGCTCCCCATCCCGCCCAACTGAACAGGAACGCATTTACGGAAGCAGGTTTGGTCGTGCAATAGACTCCATAAGTTTCCGCAATGCAAATCCCACGCATGCCTGGGAAATCCGTCGCAATCAAGATAGGCCCTGTGTCTCCTGGGACGGTTCGATAGAAGCGATCGCCGCTGCTTTCCCACCCCAAAATCGTATTCGACAACCCGTCGCGTATCTCCGCCAATCGTGCGCCGGTAGCGCCCGAACTGGTGCGCGCATTCGATGGCAGTAAACCAGCGTCGACACCTCCGGCGCCGGTGTAGTCCATCGTTCGGGATAGGTTCCCCGCAATCCCAGTCCCATCGAATCGCTCGGACACATTTTGCAATTCCGCAAGCCCGAGCCCCGAAGGGCATTGATAGAAACTGGGCACCTTGGCTCGGGCGGCCTGATTTACGGGACTGTGAGCGTAGGTGGAAACGTCAAACTCGTGGTACAACGACTCCATTTCCAAATAAGGAAGTAAGACGACGAACAAACCGCGATCCGCCGTGTAGTCTGGCGAGTCCCACCGGGCGTTGGACCAGACTCTGGGAAACTTCTGATGGATGCCCGCATAATTTTGATTGGCGATTGCGAATTGCCGGCAATGATTCATGCAGCTCCGTTGCCGAGCCGATTCGCGAACCATTTGAACTGCCGGTAGCAACAGCCCCATTAAAATGGAGATGATCCCCAGAACCACGATCAATTCGATCAAGGAAAACCCAATTCGAGAGACACTTAATCGAGTCGATCGCGAGATTTTCGAGTTTTTAGCGAAGCGAAGACACGATGGGTGATTTCGCAAGAATCGGCAAGTTGAAAAACAAGATTCAGGCATACTACACACTCCTATTAACATAGCGTCTTGCGATCACGCCTCCAACGACGACCAACAGGCCAATGATGATCAAATACCATGGAAATTTGCTTGGACCAACGATTTCTGGTTCTGCTAGTCCGTAATGTCCAAATGTAAATACCTCATCGGAAATTGGATTATCAGATAGGGCATTTAGTTGAGTCTGTATAAAATAAGAAGTAGTTTTCCCGTCCGAAAAAGAATCGTAGTGGGCTTCAACTTTCTCACAGTAATACGAGTCCAAATTGGCGCGGTACGTGAACTTGTCTTTGATCCAGAAAGTTTTTGGATTCCCAATTTCACTACGGATCGGTAGGTAGGATCTCGTGGGGTCAAGCCAAAGGATTCCATTTGTTATTGACGGAGTTCGAATGTCCTTCGGTTTCTTTTCAGGCACGATGCTCCATTCAAGTCTCCATATCGAGCGCCCGGCTACTGATTCCGATGTCAGTTTGTCGACGCGTATATGGTCGTTATCGGGAAATAGGTAACTGAGACAAACGGTGCTGTTTCCGAATCTTAAGCCAACCTCAGATAGATTACGGAACGAATTGGGGACTTGGTGAGCGGATGTGCCAATTTGTTTAAAGTCGCTCATAATCCAGGGCTGCTGACGTGAGAAGCCTTGCTCTACAACTTCGCTGACTTCGGCAACCGCCTCATGATTGCCGTCATACACTCGCAAGGTCGCGCTTCGATGATCCGCGTCTCTGTCAGTCCCATTGGTACTAACTCCCACTACGAACTTTGAGCCTTGTTTTTGCACAAGTCTACGCGACGAATAACTCGATCCATCGGGTAGTTGAGTCCGGACTACAATATCGAACGTGGTACACCTCTGTGAAGCTGCAATAGCCGACTGCCAGCCAAGCTTTATTTCTTTGAGAACCGCTTCGTCAGCCCACGATTGGACGCAACTGAACGTGTTGACAAGAAAAATAACAAGAAAAAGGCTTCTGAGCATTTTAGTCATTTTCCGTACTCCTTGTAAATTCGTGCGCCCACAAATATGGGACAGATCTTGAACAATGAACAAGGCGCCGAAGTCGGTCGTACGACTCCGCGCGCCAATAAACACATCTAATTCCAACAGATACAGTCATCCGGATTGACACCAGGTACAGGAATGCAAAGACATACGAAACAAACCGGGGCGTTCGGATTACCCCAGCAGTAGCGATTCATGTTGCCGCAATCCGGTGGCGGAACAGCGCCACAGAAACCGAGAGCGTCTGCAAACGGGCATGGGTCAGGGCATCCATTAACCCCCGGCTGCTGCTGGGGACTCGCGAATACCGATACCTCGAGGGAAACACCCAGTAAGCACATCAAGACTCCCAATGTGACTAGCTGGTTCGAAAAGAAACGTGACTTTCGACGCATAAAAAACTCCTCTCAAACAGGAAAACCTACTGACTCGCCGGCAATTCAAGTCTGACCTGAATTTGACGCGGATTGTCAGTAAAGAAACGAACAAACTCCGACCTCGCTTGGCGACCATCCACGAGTTTCACCGAAAAAGGCAACAATGCCTTCTGGTACGGTTCAAGTCGCATCGGTAACCGCGATGTCGAAACACATATGCATGAAGTCTTGCTGGATACTACTGTAATAGGTTCCGGCGATTCGTTGCGGATTTCAAACACGAAATCACGGATCTCGTTCGTTGATTGCGCATCGACGAATTTGAACTTCAAGTCGCTCGGGGACTGAAAACCGGCCAAAATCTGCCCCGCATCGGTTCGGTAAAAGTAAACCACGGATAGGAATGTTGCGACAATCCAAAATATAACATCCAGCCTAAGTGGGAGCCGAACGAATCTGACTTGGTCATTACGCCGGGGATTGAGTAACAAAAATCCTCCCGTTATCACCAGGATAAGACAAGCTCCAAATTGAACAAAACGCGGGATTTCCGCTTTCCCGAAACAAAAACACGACTCGACTCCTGCCAGATAAAACCAAACCTGTCCGAGCAAGAATAACGACGCGGCAGTCGTTCCAACGAGTACAGAAGTATTCCGAATCCGAACAAGAAACAATGCGAGAATCGTGGCGACACAAACCAACAGTTCAAGCGGAATCAATGAAGCGAAGAGTATCCAATGAATCGGAAGTTGGTCGTTCCAAAACGGGTCCGAGAAAACAAAGATCGCCTTCATGGCGGCACTAGAGAGTAAAAGGGCAAGAACCCCAAATGAAAAGAAATAGAACAACCAGTGTTGGAGTCCCCGTGTTGGAGTCCCCGTGTTGGAGTCCCCGTGTTGGAGT
>JAUXWY010000250.1 GCA_030681235.1 Pirellulaceae bacterium
GTCACACACAACATCAACACGCGCTGCAAGATCACAAGTAAAGAGAAGCTCAACAACAAGAACAATCGCGAGGCGCGACGATCATTGCAAGCGCGCGACGCGCGACAACAGAAGCAAGCGCGACAACCGGACCAAGCACAATCGCCAACGCGACATCAACACGCGCGGCATACGAAGAGAAGTAAAGAGAAGCTCAACAACAAGAACAAACTCAGCAGTAAAGACACGTCAGCGCAGTCGGCTTAGTTCAACTGTGTGTTTCAATGGCTTTGGTTCGTAACTCCGAATTCCAAGCCGCGTAACACATCAGGGATGCCGCCAAGACCCAGCCGATGCCTTTGAAAATTCTCATTGCCGATGCTCCTCGCAGTGCTATAAAACAAGCGGAAATGCTCCGCAGACTCATGCACTAACCGGACGTTTTGGTTTGCACCCATAGCCGCCCATTCATAAGTGACACCACGACTCCGATCGCGCGCTTGAGGCGTTGTTCGGAGTTCAGGGCCCACTAGGACGGCCTGTTTGTCAAAAGAACGCTGGACGCCGGAGATTCTTCCTGGAAATTTGCGCTTTTTTTGCCGGAAGATGGGAGGCAGGATTGGGGGCTGTTGAATCACAGGCACCGCGTTTGGGGGGATCTATTGTTGGACGATCTTTGCCCCTGTGCGCCAAACTTTGCGCTTCCAATTCCATTTCAATACCACCGGTACGATACTCATTCGACGCTGGCGTCTAGAACTCGGCACGAAACGGCATCCGTGTTCTGTTGTTCGCGCTTGGCGGGTTTGGCTGAAGAATGCAACTTCATTTAGTGCAGCTTCGTTGCATCCCAGAGGATCAAGCCCATCTCATTTGTAAAGTTGATCAGAAACGCTGTGCCATCGTTCGCAATAATATTCTCCGCGACTGGCACCCAAACACCGTAGGTCCAAGGTTTCGAACTCAATTGACGACCAAGGTCACTGGCATAACCTTCATGTCGTGACAAAAGGCGATATTCACGATCCGCCTGCTCCAACAGCCGGCGAAAAATTCTCAGCTGCTGGCGACCGGCTCGCATTGCCGCATCGTTTTTTGGCTTCACTTCCCAGATTTGGTGTAGGTCGACATCCGCCAGATCGGGGCGTCGGCTCGTCCCTGGCACGGACGGTTCCAGCCACCAGCGACCCTCTTTGGCCGTTTGCAACAGGAGTTGGATCGTGGCGTAGTAGGGATCAAGGCTGGGTCGAAAATGGTTTCCGGTCTCGATCGTTGCGGACCGACTCGACGTAGCGGGCCGGAAATCGGCATGTTCGCGTCGACCTAGATGAATTTTTTGTCCCCGCAAAACAAGATGTTGGTCAATAATCAACGCATGATTGCTTTGCCTCCGGCGATATTGCCTATCGACGCAGTCATGCGCCAAATGTCCCAACTTCTGTGCCAGCTGCTTGTCCATCGCGGACTCTCCCAAAAAATCCCAGGGTAGTATAGACGTCCCAACGTCAGTTATTTGAACGGTCTAAACGCGATCCAACGCAAATGAAATAGCGTTACGTTAAACGAAGACTGCGAAGACGATCAAACCGATGGCTGCCACTACAGCAACCACGTGCACCATGTTGGTCACCTTGGCAGGTTGTTTTTTCTCGCCGCCGAATTCGCAGGCTGCACCAAATCGTTGCGACTGCGTCACGGAGAAGCGCCGTACATGGTTCTTGCCAACCGTCACACACACGACATCGCAGATTCGACCGAGCCACGACTGACGAACATGAAGCAAGTCCGCAGTAGTCGCGACCTTTTGGCCGAAAGCATTGCACAATCTCACTTGAGTCGGTGTAAAAACCAACCAGCGATCTTTGCCGTTTTGCAATCGTACCGTTACGTAACACAGCCATCCAACTGCCGATACCAACGTGGCGCACCCAAGAAAGATGGCTGCTTCCCAAGCGTTGCCAATCACGGCTACGACCCACGCCATAGCCACCACCAGCGGCCACGAAGAACCAAACCCATAAATCGATTCCAACGCAAGTTGACCTGCGGTCGCCTCGTCGGATTCAGCAGCGTACGTTTGTCCATCAAAAATCTGCTCCATATCCGGTAGCCTTTCCGAACGTAGGTCGTTGGGCTCTTTGGCCACTTCGTTCGCGCGGCTTGTTTCCAGCAAGATCGCGGCACCGGACGTGTCGATGTCGTGGCGGTATTGCGGAGCGCTCGTTGCGCCCGGCGGAATTGGTTTGAGTTCAACATCCAAATTTCCAGTGAACAGGACATTGTGCGCCGTTCGATTCGCTTGGCCGAGCATCCAGCCAGCAACCTCGTCGAACCGCTCCTGATGCATCCACACGGCGTGCAAGTCTTTTGCCAAGTCGCGATGAGTCAACACAATTCGTGGATCGTCCAAGTTTTGCAGCACTTCGCGAAGTGGCTGCAAGTCCAGCCGTTCTTCGCGTTCCACGTCGTGAGCAACCGCCTCGATAATTTCCAGATAGGTCGAACCGACCGTGTCCGTCAAACTTTTGCCTTTCAATCGAAACCGGTACCCGCCCCGCGTGCGCGCTCGATCCACGGTCGCACCGATCAGCCTTTCATCAGCCAGCAGCTCCGCTAGGCCATCGGTTTTCAGGTCATCGATTCGGCTGGGGTTTCCAGAACACGCGCAATCAAATGCCGCCCGCAGGACATCTCTTAGGTCAGCCTTGTCGCCGGCCACACGTGGCATGTCGGCCATCAGGTCCAGCAAGGCATCGCGGCAAATCCCCGCATGCGCACGAATCGGTTGAATGACCGGAAAGAAAATCCGCTGGGACTGTTCGCGGTAGATCAGCGCTGTCGATTGACTATCGAGTGAGCGAGGATCGTGCGGAAAGGCTATCGCGAGAGTCTTTTCACCGCCATTGAAAAAACTCAAGCATTCAATTTGGCGCGAGTTGCTATGATCTTTTTCACGTTCAGGACCAAACGGATCTGGCGTTGGCAGCGGAGCACCATGTCGGACTCGGCGTTGAAATTGCTCCAGTGCCGACTTGGACGTGCGAGTGAAGCGCGAAGTCTGGCGACTTTGAACCGCGCTGCCAAGGGCGTCAAGCAAGGTTGTTTTTCCGCTACGTTTGGGACCACGGAATTCCAACAGCCGATCATATAATCCGGCAATCTCGGTTAGCGTCTGATCGAGGGTAGGCTGCGACAACAGCGTGTTCATAAACGGACCTTTCGGAATAAAAGACTAAAAACTTGGGATTCCTTGCCCCCACTAACATGTCTAATGCTCGGTTGTCACTTCGGTTAATCGTGCGGATGAACTAACGACTGCTTTTTCGAAAATTCTTCATCTGCCTCGCAAATCCGCGTCGGTAAACTCGCCCGCTCTAGTGCCAGCCCCAACTCCACGGCAATCTGCAGCGCCCTAACGACGGCCGGATCATGATGAAAGCTCACAGAAAATTGCTGCATGTCGGCGATGCTCCATTTGCCCTGATGCAACAGACGGATTGCAGTGGTCCAGTCCACGGACATAACAAAGCGTCCTATTGTATTGCCTCAAGTATTGCATCACGCATGGAACGGCCCGCTTTGAACGCGCGCTGAATCTTGGCCTGCAGCAATTCGCGTGTGACCTCCGCTGCCATTCGAAGCCTTTGCAAATGGTCGACGTGAAGATCGATAAGGATGACTTCTGCCATAAACACGGCTGCCATGACCGCCGCATCAAGCCGCTGCTGCAGCCGACTTGTCGTCGTGAAATAGGTTGCGGCAAGCGAGGCAGCTAGAATTCCCCAGCGATTCATCGCGGTATCCTTGATCCATGGCAAGTTATTCAGACCGAGCTTTGGATTGGCCCGCACGTTCAACTTTCCAGCGCCCTGTTTTCATCAGCAGGGGGTCTGGAATGGGTGGGCTCGCGACCTTCAGCGACGGTGTACAGGCGACCGTGAACTTTCCAGTCGTTGAAACCAAGGCTAGTTTCTGGCCACCGATCGCACTCTTTTCGCTCAACGTCGAAGATGTCACCGCAACTTGTGCCATCGTGATGACACCAGGAACATCACTAAAACCCGTGGCCGTGTAGGCCTTGCCCATCAATTGCGAGAAGAGAGACTCGATGTCGATGGACAAAGCCAACGGCTTGCCTTCGACACGAATCTTATGGTTGGCTACGGAAAGCTCGACCAAGCCGTCCCATCCCGACCACTTCCACGGACCATCGGGTTCAAAGACAAGTACGGCACCGTCTGAAAGATATTCACTCATGATCGTTTTCCTATAATAAGTTCGATGCGAAGCAACTGGCCCGGCGGATCGAGACGAAGGTTTACCGTGCGCTCCAACCAACGGACGTAAATAGCGAGAGCGGTCGCCTCGACTCCCGGAAGTAGTTCGAGTCGAACGGTATGCGTTAGGGCGGCCGCGTTGGTGCTCATCCCGTTGGGTCGACAATAGGACGGGACGGCCCTCACCTGCGACTGAATTCCGAGCCCAAAGGGTCGTTGTGATGCAGGGTCTGTCAAAAGCCATCGCCGCAGTCCCGCAGGCATATGCGACCAGACCAGTTTGGCGATTCGTTCAGGTGGAGTTCCCAAGGGATCCCGCACGAACTGCCGCGGCATGGCAATCAGTGCTTCGCGGACTTCGCGATTTGGGAGACCGCCAGCCTCCGGGAAGATCCGCGACTTGACCAAATACTTCGGCGTCCGACCTTCCAACAATCGAGTCTGACCGGGTCGAACGTGGAAGTCGGCCCAATCCACGCTTCGCAACCAAGCCAGTCGCAGATGACGCGACGCCACTTGTTCAGTGGGAAACGAAATAGTCCATTCTTGGCCCCGGCGCGATGGCGAGACC
This sequence comes from Pirellulaceae bacterium, assembly GCA_030681235.1. Lineage (GTDB taxonomy): Bacteria > Planctomycetota > Planctomycetia > Pirellulales > Pirellulaceae > M30B19. The sequence goes on from JAUXWY010000250.1 coordinate 4,828, forward strand.
TTGACGGACCAGGCAGGGTCCATGCCAGCGGGTAGGAAGCGCGAATCGACAAACTCATGACCGGATTGCACGTCCGTACATTGCAGAATGATGGGGTTGGGACCTGCGAGTGTGGGCATCTCTCGGCGCACCGTTTCCGGTTCGATTCGCTCCATTAGTCGATTCCACATCAGCATATGATTTAGCAATAGTTTGCCGTTCAATGCTGCGGCAATCCCTTCCGCATGACCAACGCCAACTTTCACTTCGATCCGCACGCCGGAGTCGCTGCGGTCCGCGAATGTTTCCGCAAAAGGCACACGCAGGAATCGTTGCATAAATGGATGTAAAACTTGTGGGAAAAGATTCGCCGCACTTCCCCAGGCCAGACTCGGTTCCCAACAGGGGCCCGTGCCCATTCGCGGGTAGCTTTCTTCACCATGGCGCGGGAAGGCGATTCGGTCGGGCCACACTCCCGCTGCCAGGAGCGAAAACGCTTCCAAGGCCTTGCGACCCCCAGGGCCTTCCGCGTCACAGTATATGGACAGCTCACGCAGCGGACCGATCGGGATCGAGTCCTTTGGATCGAGCACCATCTCTAACACTACGGCATCCTGGCATGCCGACAACTTGATGCACGGGTCATTGGTCGGGACCGGGCAGGACCGTCGTGCGACCGGGCTGAGGAGGGCGCCCGATTGTTCATCGCTAAGGGGTTCGGTGAGCCAGTTCGTGCATGATACTTCGCTGTCGAGCATCTGGGCCACCAAAAACCGAAGCCCTCCTTCACCCAAAAACGATTGCTGCATTAGTTCCATCAGTCCAATCCGCTGCGCGCGACGGGCTAAGGACGGTTTATGCTGTTGTTTGTGGCCGGTCGTTTTCATTGGCAGTACCGCTCTGATTGGTTATGTGACATCGAACTGACCATCGACGACCGTATCGCCTTTGATGGAGGCTTTGCCACTCACGTCAAACGTTTGCGTTTGCCAAACGACTTTGCCGTCAGCGTCCATGGTCAGGCTACAGTGGTCGCCAATCTTGAATTCGATTGCAGCGGGATGGTCGGCGGCCGCATCGCGGATCAGCATCGCCACGCCATCGGGAGTGGAGAACAAGATTCGCTCGTGTTTGGGTTGCGCGATCGACGGCGTCTTGTTCCGATAGCAGGAGGTCAGCACGATGGGCGGTTCGCACCCGTTTGGATCCACCGTGGCAAGCACCCAATCACCCTCGCGAGGTAGATCCAACGATCCGTGTGTTTTGTTGCCGTTGTGACCAGCCACATTGCGAGCAACCGGGCACCACAAACCATCCCAAGATTCCGGTCCGCCACGGCGGTTGTGACAGGCGAATGCAATTTTGACCCGGCCTAAGCGCTGAGCATCGACCACATTGGCCACGCGACCGACCATCAGTACCACTGGTCCCGGAACAAATGGCTCTGCTGAAACGGGAGGAGCATCCAACGCACCGCATTCGATGTAGTTAGTGAGTTGACCTTCGGAGGCAGGAGTGTGCGGATCGAACGAAAGTGTCCGTCGATGTACAAGCCACTGTTCCGGAGCGCCAGCCACATCCGTTTTTAGGCGCACTGCATCGCCAGCCGTGATATCCGACAGCAAAGGTGTGAGCGTCGCTGACCAACGCACCTTTTTGCTGTCTTCGACCAACTGCAAGCGACGGGCGCGCTGAGCGTCTGGAATCTCCATTCCCCAAGCGGATGGATAGACTTCGTGACCAAGGTCGCTGGCTGAGCCGACGGTCGCTCCCTGCGATGGAGCTTCATCGCGATCGGGATTGAAGGACAACACCGTTGCGGCTTCAACTGATCGCGCGAATGTCAAACGATCACTGCTCGGCAAGATATCCTTGGAATGGATCACCCTCGCGCTCGTGTTTGGTTTGTTGGCGATCGTTACCGGCCCAACTCCGTTGGACACGATGTACGTACCTGACAACGCCGCTAGGTGCAACAAGGCGCTGTAGTCGGTAGCCGCAAATTGATAAAAGCACGAGGCGCGCTGCCGGAGAAGCGAAGTGCCTTCCACATGCTTCAACAAAGACTCGATGCCCGGCAACCGCCGCAATTCCGTCGGTTGCGGTTCGCCAAACATTCGCGTGCGAATGGCGCGGTCACGTTCACCGCTCTCGCCCAAGGCAATGAAACGCACTTCGTTCCCACTGAGTTCGACCGAGTGCAACCTGCCGCGAAAGACGACTCCGCTATGCTTCAAACCGTGCAACGAAGATTGCGTGCAGCAAACTTCTGTACCCGCCAGTTCGCCCAGTCGCCGCCGCGCCCCGTGCACCACCAGTCGACCGGACAGAACCGCATGTTGGTTGAGACCTTCATGGAGTTGAAGCATTAGCGGTGTCGGATCCGCCAAACCTTTGATTGACAGTTTCATATCGATCTCCCGGGAGCTGCGGGCTACTCCAAGTTGAATGACACCGAGCTATTGTCAGATAGGTTGGTGATGGCACCGGCCGTTGCGACTAGGTCCAGCGACTCCACAAAGTCAGCACCCTGCAGACCATCGCTGCCTGAGCCATGCCAATCCAGCGTCCACATGATTGGCTGAACGCGTTTGAGCTGCACCTGTTGAATGGGTACTTTCTTTCGTCCCACCTGCTTGCGCGTCGTGATCTCCAGCTTGGCGTGCTGGTCGATGGCATAGGCCAGCACGTTGGCTTCCAAGCCGGCCACGGCGATCTCAAATAGGTTGAAGTCGCCGTGAGTCCGCCGCACTTTGCGGGATAGGTGCGTGCCGTAGTGACGCGGTCGCGAGCGAAAAACGCCGCGATCATCAACATGAGACTCCATGCCGTGATGGAACTTTACTTTTTCGGCTGCCTGGGCGCCACCGCTCACTTGAGTGCCGCCGCTGCTGAACTGAAACTTGTGCATTGGATTCGTCCTTTCAAAAAACTATTGCTGGGTCGAAACTTAATCTGCATCGTCTTCGTCGTTGAAGCCGGGAACAATCACGGGGCTGGCCGGTAGCGACGCGCCGTCGATCGCGTTGAAGATCGAGAATCGATTCGCTCGAAACGTCACGGACTGAGTTTGTTCTTCATCGATAAAGTCCGTCTTATGATCAAGGATGTAGGCGTCGCGGCAGACGATTTTGCCCATCAGGCTGACCTGGCCGGCTCGCACGTCGTCGATCATCATCACGTCCAAGGGAAAGACGTTCCGTTCGGCACGTCCGCCCGTCCCTGCGTGATACTTCAGAGCCAACGAGTCCGCACCGGTCCCTTGGCTGGCATCGCGGGCCACCGTCAGCTCCAACGCGGTCGTCACCGTTCCAGCTAATCCAGGTACAAGTACCAGGCGCGCATGGAGGTGTTGGATGCGGTCGAGTACCTCTCCGCCGCCCGCGTCGATCTTGCCGTTGTTCACGGACCCGTTGTTCGAATTAAAAATTACAACCACACTCATCATTGGTTCCTTTCAGGTTTTATTGAACCAGCTGGAGCATCGAATTGAGCTCCGGCTCAACGTGCCAAGATCATTCTTGACACAAATGAACTTCAAAATTCTCGATTCCCTTGCGAAAGCGGACCCACAATGGAAACACCATCACTTTCCGGCCTGTTTTTAAAGGCTCGCCGGTTGCGTCGTCGAGCATCACTTCCTGGTTGTCGTTCCGCGCCAGCTGGTCTTCCAACCGGCACAGATTGCTGTCGCAGCCTGCCGCCAAGAATGGCTTGTTCTGGAACTTGCTCGACGAGAGTGACTTGAACAAAACATTCAATTCACGACCAATTCGCTGAGCTTCATCCTGAGTCTCACTGATCCCGCTCTGCATGAGCAACCAGTGCTGCACGATACTGCGAGCCAGGTTCACAGCCAGTTCCAATTCGGCCGAATGACTACTCGGGCTATAAGCGGTCCGCGACGATGAAAACACCTTAACGATGTCGTCCAAACGCGTGTTGCTCATTTCGGCGATCACTGCCATCGGCAGATCAAGCAGATGCTGTTTCCGGTCGCGCAGCGTCGAACAAATGGGGCGGATGAACCATTTGCCGACGATCTTGTCTCGGTTGGGGTTCACCGGCGGCACGCTAAAGCACAGGTCTTTTCGTGTGATCTCGTTCCGCAGCAACAGCCCCGCATAGACCAAGCTGGGATACACTGTCACGGGAGTCGACTCCCAGTCGCTTGCTTCTCGCGTTACCGGGTGATTGCCACAGATCAACAGCGACTTCATCGCAGGATCGTCCGACGATAAATCATTAATTACCTTCGCCTTTTTTTCGTCCGACCAAGGCGCGCTTCCAATGTGGTCCAGTGAGCAGTTGCCAATGCCCAGGGCACCCGCGTCGGAGGCCGTAGTCGCCCACCACTGCGCGTCTACCAAACCGTCAAAATCCACGCCCAGGCCGACAATGGCCGTGCGAGTTTGAAAGACGAGCTTTTCGGCCAACGGAATCAATGTGACTGGGAATGGAGCGCCGTCCTCCTGAGCAGCCGCCCTAAGGATGGGCCGTGAATCTCCGACATACCACTCGCGCGGCATCTCCTTGAAGCTGGGCTCCTTTCGTTCGCGAGTAAGCTCCGTCGTGATCGGATCAATGTTGGCCAAGTACACCGAACGCACCACGCCTTCGCAGCCACTGACGTCAAAGAACGCATGCAAGCTGCGCAAGGCCCGTTCCTGCGACCGCGTCGCCGCCAACACTTTTGTCATTGCTTGGTCACGACACGCCTCTTGGTGGGCAGTCCAATCGCGGAGACCTTGTTTGACGGCCTGGCGGTCGCCGAGTTTGATTTTTTTCTTGGTCGCCCAAGCGAGAAACTGCTTGACGCCTCGTACCGACGCCAACTGCGACTTCACGTCCTGGATGATTCGTCGCAATTGGGCCGAGTTGTTCGGCGTGATGCCGTTTTTGCCCCGATCAGCCAGTACCGAATTGACGCGGCCTTGGATTGAGGCTGGCAACAAAGCGGAAACTCCGGGCAGCGACAGCTTGCGGCTTCCGCCTTTTTTCTGATTCATTAAATCGTAGTCGTATTTCGGCTGGAGGGCCGTGAAGTTTTCGTCGGCCGAATATTTCGGGGCAACGAACGTATTTGCAGTTGCGGTAGACATGTTGATGCAGCTCCTTAAGAAGATGGGTTAACCCATCGTTTGGTTGGAAGTAATCGCTTCGATATCGTCAAGCAACTCGACGAAATAGTTCTCGGCCGCGTCGAATAGACCTGACAGATTGGTATCCATTTCTACTCCCCGATCAATCGCTTGACTGAGGCAATGGCCGACGGCAATTTGATGGGACATGTGATCGAGCAAGCCAAGCTCGTGACGTGACGTTGAATCGGCCGGCGCGAGAATCGCTTCCAGCCGTGCAGGCGTGGTGTTGTCGATCAGGTCCTGCCCGCTGACAACATCCACGCTGTAATCGATGACATACTCACGCTCGTTGCCATGCTCGTCCTGGAGCCACACGTTCTGGTATGGCTTCAGATTCTTGACATCGTCCATGGAACGAATTTGCATCGGCATCAGGCTCGGATTGCCGGGGCCATGGTCCTTCGTCAACAGACGGCAAACCAGCAAAATGTTAAACGGGTAGAGGTACTTGGGGACTTCTTCTGTGTCACCAAAATTCCCGGTTTCGATAATGTCCGTGCGAGCAGCCATCGTTGCTAATCTCCTGTGGGGGGTTCTAGAAAACCGGCGCAGTGCCGGCCTTCAATTACAATGCAGAACTTGTGTTCGGGTTAATCGTCTTGGCTTCGACGACGTTTGCTTCCTGTGCGAAAGGCCGAGGACTCCGACGAAATTCCGGAGTCGTCACTGCCGGCTCCGAAGCGTTCCAGGGCGGCAATTCGATTGACGACGTGGTTCCACGCCGTGGCGGTGATCAAGTCGTCAGGTTGGACGTGACGAGCGGTCAGCTCTACATCAAACTCGGTAAACTCCTGCCACAGATGTGGAGAGGACTCGGGATCGATGAGGCCTTTGGCTCGTAGCCAACGCAGGCGAGCCTGAGTGAGCGCATCGACATGAGGCTCAGCAGCCATGTTCAACTCCTTGGCTAATTGCCGGCCATCAGCAGCGCGTGACGCGTCAAACCGAGCCTCGCCAAAACGTGGCGTGACTAGGTGTTCGTTGCCGTGACCCAAAGGGACTTCGTAGACCAATATCCAGGCCAAATGAGCGCCTAAACTAGTTCGAACCACGTCGGCGACGATGGACGCTCCGGTGCCGCTCGAACACCACTTCAGCGCCTGGCGACGATTCCTCCGCCGAGGCGCAAGCGTGATCTCGATCAACGGACGTTCGACCTGCCTTGCACCACAAATGCCGAAGAAGGCCTCGTCAAAGTTCTGATCCGACGCGAGCGGTGCTTTGCCACGGTTCGTCCACTTCACGACGGCGCGCACTGAGATTTGTTCAGCCGCAAGCTGCTTTTCGATCAGGCGTTCCAGCCTCGTGAATGCTGCGGACATAGACGGCGGTCTTCGAAAGTGACCACTCGCCGCCACCCGCGATGGGCAGTGACTTCGGCGAGTAGCTACACTGATAACGCCGCCAGAGAGCTTCGGTTAATCGTTGGAGCGACGGCAGCTGGAAAAAATCGCGGTAGTAGGCCGTAAGTGACGGCATTGCAAGAGTTTGGGCACTATCATGAATCAAGCAAAAATAACTGCCAGCTGCGGACCGTCCCGGAAGGTGATCAACATTTCACGGCACACAAGATCCGCAATTTCACGGGCCGGCAGTGGCTCGCCGCTTTCATCCCCGCTGCCCTGTCTGAGCAGAAGGACAAACACGCCTTTCTCTTCAGTCAACGGCCGACCGCCAACTTCGATAGCGATGACGTCAGAACTGGGAGGAAGCACAACCAGCTTCCAGTCATCATTCAAGAACCGAATCAGTTCGAGCGATTGTTCAACGCCGCCCGGCGGAGCATATTGCAGCGAACAGCGGATATCGCAAAGTGCTTTCACGTTGGCGGAAGGTGTGGCCGTCGCTGCCGCCAATGCCGCTGATCCGGCACGGTACTGGCGGGCCAGACGAGTGACCACTTCGGTAAGCCCAACGGTCGTTGCAAGTTGACGACTCGCTTGCGCTTCGTATCTAGCTGTGAGATCCTTTAAAGATTTGCGATTTTGCTCACGTTCCAACGCCCGACCCAGTCCGATGGTTGTCTGCAGTTCGATCTGGGCGGCCTGCGATAAACGAGCGCCCCGCGCGTATTCACTCAGATCCCCTAAGGAAATATCGCCCTGGCGGTACAACTGAATAGCTTCTGCCCAGTCGAGATCTTGGATTTTGGTCATGATTGCGTTGCCTTCTCTTCGTGCCAACGACGCAGCGCCAAGTGGGAACCCTTAAACTCTTCCCGGAGCGCATCCAGTCGGACTCGATCACCTTCTTTCTGGAGAAGTTTGAGTACCGTCAGTGTTATTCGCACTTTTTCCTTTTCATTCTTTAGCCTTATTCGGCTGGCCGATGGCGACTCGGCCAAAAGTATGCTGAAAATGGCGTGCCGATCTCCATCGAATTTATTATTTTTGGGAGCTCGTAAGGCTAGGTGAATATTCCGTGTGAAAACGACAAGATCAAACAACGTCGTTTTGGGAGTTCCCTCAAGCTTGCGGTAGTGTCGCAGTCCCCATTGCATGTCGTGGTAAACACAATCCCCCGTATAGGTGATTTCCACCAGTGAATGAAGTGTCGATGACTGAGAGTTCTTGCGAATGTCACAAAGTTTGGCGAGCATCTCGAGTCGTTTGCGGGCAATCGAAAGTTGTACTTTGACTTTTCTGCGAAGACGGTCCGTTGGAATTTGGCCCGTTGCTCGGACTAACGCATCAATCAGGGCTTTGGGCTTCGGGTAAGCGAGCAGCATCTTGATAATGGTTGCTTCCGCCGCTGGTAAATGATCCATGGCTTCTCTAAGGCACTCGTCCCAGTGCGTGCAGTCATCGATGGGGTCCGTTGCTGCGAAATCCGCTGCCAACATGTCGAGTTCAGGGATCGAGATCTCCGGTTGACGACTCTTGCGGCGAAGTAGTTGCAACGCGGCGTTTCTAACGGTCACAAAGGCATAGCCGCGAACGCGAGCGTCCTCGATCTTGCTTCCGTCGACGCGCATCAGATTGATGATCGCTTCCTGTACAGCCTCTTCGGCATCATCCATCTTTTTAGTAATACCGAAAGCCACTCGGACAAACGTCTCTCGACTTTCAATGTAGAGTCTTTCAAACCGTGGATCCATCTCTTCCCCTTACCTTAAAACCAGAGCAAGCAAAAAAGGAATACTGCGGCCGCCGGGACCATGCACAAAGCGGAGTAGCCCAATATATCACAGGGACGTAGTCGCATGATGGTACATAGTGTCAATACCCAAAACGGCTGTATCATGTTGGTCGTTTGTTCGCCGTACGCAATTGCCAGCACGATCTTGCTACGGTCGACGTCAGGACCCGCAAGCTGCAAAAACATCGGGGCTTGCAAGAGCCACTGCGCTCCGCCAGAAGGGACAAATAGGTTCGTCAGACAGGCAGAAAAGTAGGTGAAGACAACGAAAGCTCCTTCGCTCGTCATTCCCAAGTATTCAAAACACAGATTTCCTTGCCTTGCGAGAAAATACACGAGCTGAAAGTCGTCGGCTTGCATGATGCCTAAAATGCCGCAGTAAAGCGGGTACTGCAAAACGATCGGTATGACTTCGCCCGTCGTGCGGCCTAGTTTCGCGACGTATTGCTGCGGCCTCACCCAGATGAGACTGAGGCATAACATGGCAATGGCAAATAGTTCAACAGTGTAACCTTCCCATCCAGATGACGCCAATTGCATCGTTACCGCAAAAAGGCCCAGAATGGCCAACAGAGTGGTGGCCCATAGGCTAATGATTGAACCGTGATTTGGTGATGCCGCGGGAGGTTCCGTCGGTGGAGGCGGCGGGAGACTATGGCCTTTGCGAAAGAAAACGAAGTGTGTCAAAACGAGCCACGCTGCGAGAATCGGCCAAAGCGCCACACAAGCCACCCGATTTCCAACCGAGAACGTCGTCTCCTCGATTCGAATCCTCTCGGGTCGCCGTGGTACAGCGCTGTCGCTGGCGTTTGGCGCTGGCCTGTCTGTATTGGCCGAGCCTGCTTCGGATTGAAGTTCAACTCTGGGAGAAACCGATTCCAACCGTTCCATAACTTGTACATCGTTGGCCAATTGTGGTGCGGTCCCACTCAATCCACCGTGCCAAACTAGCATCCCCAGATAACATGCGGCACCGATCACGGCAAAGTTCGGATGAAATCCTTCCTCTGTTGCCGACCGTCGGCGCAAGATTTCGTTGACCCGCCGACCGAGGATGGCGCAAAAAACCAACGACAATCCCCAGTTCAACAGCCCCGTCGCAACTGCCACCAGGGAGAGCAAAATAATTGCCGGAACCATTGGGCGCTTGAGATTTGCGACCCGTTCCAGCCGCTTGATGATCCGTTCGCCGAGTGGTGTTTGCGCCAACGCGCCGCCTGACACCAGAATCAGGCACATCTGAAAAGCGAACGCGATGTTCTCTTTGTTCATGACACCGTGTAACCAACCGTCCACGAGTATTTTTTGCGGGACCAACTTCCACTCCAGCCCATTCCCCTGTTCCTGCCACAAAACAAACACCGCCAAACCCATGACCGCCAGCGTGAGGTAAATGCTCAGCGTTGTTGGCCATGGGAAGAAGCCGGCGATGCGAATCGGGAGTGGCTCATTGTGTTTCTCGGCCATCGTAGGATTACTTTCCGAGTCTGATGCAACGGAAGCCAACGTCAACACTGCGGCTGCCGGGAGCAAGTGGCGCAAACGTCGTCAAATTAAGATCTGGCACGTTACTCTGCCAACCGCCTCCCATCGTCATGCGACATTGAAGCGCCCTTCGAGTGTCATCCAATTCACTTTGTGCCGAACGCGCCGGGCACCAGTCCATAACCCACTCCCAAACATTGCCAGACATGTCGACACAGCCAGTATGGCTCGGGGTCGTAGCCTGACGCCGAACAGGTTGTGTTCCCGCGGAATCGTAGTTTGGCTTGGCCAGACGAAAGTCATCATATTGATAGGGCGATGCCCAACCGGGCGGAACTGCGGCCGAAAGCCATTCCAATCGTGTCGGCAACCTCAATTTGGCCCAAAACGCGAAATTGTAGGCGGCATACCATGTAACATTAACCACGGGACTTTCATCTTCAGATGAATAGCGGCACCGCGCGTGTGTTGGATCAAAACACTCGAAGTCGAGATTGGTGACCGGATACTTGCACATTTCCGCCTCCCGGGCGCGGATCTGCGCCCCGAATTCCCCGAGACTGGCTGATCCAAAAAATGAACGGAAATCTGTACGACATTCTGCAACGACTCGCTGCCGGAGCGGTGAGTCCGAGGGCAAGGCTCGCGAATTCATGGTCGTGCCAAGAAGGTCCCGCAGCCTATTTATATCGTCTGGGGGCAAATCATAGAGCCGCGTGGCGCTCAGAATGGCAAGGGTCGTTAGGACCTCGTCTTTCCGAGAAATCAATTCGCTCAGAAAGTCGAACTGATGTGAACGTTGGACGGCTCCGGCAATTGTCTGCAGCTGTAGATGATTCGCGTAAACCGCTTCCTGGACGCCGTTGTACGCTTTGTCAATTTCTTTTAGTGCCGTTTGACAAGTCAAGGCATCCAACTGGCTTCGATTGAGATGAACTGTCAAATGCACTAATGGCATGCGCTGCTGATCGTTGGCGTGGTGCTCCAGCATGACGTGGCAAAGTTGAACGAGTCGTTCACCGCGATTGGGTCCGTCTGGCGCGTACTGCTTGATAAACCGCGTCCAAGCATCCACACCAAATACGGCCGAGTCGTTGCCCAATCCCATCTCGCGACGGAGCAAAGGCAGTTCATCGGGATCCGACACCAGAGCTGCGAGCACGCCAGGCAAGAAACGGTCGGCGCTGCTAATCGGAAAATTCAGATTCCTCGCGATCAGTTGCACTTTATTAAAGTGTTGGAATATTCGTGGATTGCTGGCCTGGAATACACTCATCAGCATTGCGAGCGCGTTGCGAAGATTGCGCGGCACAAACCGAACGCGGATCGACGAAGAAGACTTTACTCCTTCCTGGCCTTCGACAACGAACAGCCATTTGAAGCCGCTATCAGCTGCGGCCGCTATTTTGTCGGGAAGAGTTGCCCCATCGACCGGGCTCAATTCTCCTCGTTCAAGATTGACGACTCCGGAAAAGGCTGCTGGGTATCTCAACGCGGGAAGTCCCGCGGTTTCTTCCAAAAGCGCCGTCAATGTCGCCGCCAACGTCGCAAGCCCGATCGAATCGCCATCCGCAAGGTCAGGCGTCCAAACCGACGTCGGCAGATTCAACTTTAAATCGCGATTGAAGTAGTCGACGATTTTTCTCGCGGCTGCTTCGATCGGCGCCCCTTTGTCCTTTTCCCTCAGTTTATCGGCAATGGCCGCGCGAGTGGAAGCGCTAGTGCGTTTCGGAAACGAAGCATACGGACTAGCGCTGACAAATCCGATTTTTCCGCCGTGCTCACCTGCTAAGGGAAACGCCACACCGCGCGGCCAAACAGGCGACACGGATCGCAATTCACGCGGCAGCGGCTTGCGTTCGCTCAATCGCGCATGTAGCCAAGCCGCGAGATCTGCCGGGGAGCGAGCCATGTCCAGGCGTTCTACCGCCTTTAAAAGCACTTCATCCGGAAGATTCCAGATTTCGACCGGATGCAAGGCTGCAAGTACCCGATGTGCTTCGTCGACCATAGTTATCTTAGTGTCTGGTCTATTTGAAGTCGTTGGTTGGTGAAAATGGATCGCCACGGGTTGAACGACATGAATCCAAATTTTAGTTCAAAGCCTACCCCAGAACTCTGGAAACCTTGACGTGATGTATAAGCGACCGAGAGCAGTCGAATAGACGCCGATGGTCCACGGCCCGTATTGTACTTCACGCGACACGATTGTCAAACTCGATAGGCAGAGGGTAGAGTCTCTGGTACAATTCGACCCGACTCCGATTGGAAGTTGCGACATACTGACGTTTCGAGCCTTGAATGTTAAGCCGTTTTCTTGCCGATCAACGAACGTGTATTGCCGTGCTGTTTGGCGTTGGCATCTATCTCGTTTTGGCTGGCGCGGGCGTTCATTTTGAGTGCTTGATTCTCAGTTGGCTATCGATCCCGTGCCCGCTTTGTGGATTGACCCGTAGCACGTTAAGCTTGCTGCAAGGCGATTGGGGAATGGCTTTGGCCTACCACTGGTTTTCCCCTTTGGTGATCGTTGGCCTGCTGCTGATGCTGGGGCGTTCCTTTGGGAGTCGTCGGACCCAAGCCATCGTCCTCAGTTTTTGCAGGAGAATGGACGGGTTGTGCGTGCCACAGTTGCTTGTGGTATGCTTGTGTGTCTATTGGACAGCGCGATTGTGTGGCTGGCCTTGGTATTCTTCGGAAATCGAATAAGGAGCTTCGTATGGTTGGTGTGCTTGCATTTATACTACTTGGACTGTCGTTAGTGGTTGGCCTCGTAAGTTTGGCCTGTTTTGTCTACAACATCGTCGTTGCTTTCCAACAAGGCGACACCGTAGCTGGAATCTTGTCCATATGCGGTATCATCGGATTCATCTTAGGATGGGTCAATGTCGAAAAATGGGGGCATCGAAACGTCATGATCGTATGGTCGATTGCAATTATCGCTGGGCTTGTCCTTCAAGGCCTGTCGATGGCTCTAATGCCAGCACTTGCTGGGTAATGACCGTCGCGATTGCCATCTGAGAATTCTAGAGTCGTTGGTGCACGGCGCTTTGCCACACCAACGACTTTTTTTCGCCGAATTCGCGCTTTATTGGACGTGCGGCGTCGATAGGAGTCCATGGGCAACATGGCCGTGCACGTTGGTCAAGCGACGCTGAATTCCATTGTGGTAAAAGGTCAAACGTTCGTGGTCGATGCCCAATTGATGTAGGATCGTGGCGTGAAGATCATAGGTCGTCAATGGATTCTGAACTGGGAAGTATCCGATCTCGTCCGTTTCGCCATACGCCACTCCCGGCTGAAATCCGCCACCCACGACGATGTTGGTAAATGCTTCGGGATGATGATCGCGACCACGGCTCAACTTGCCCGAATCGGCTTGTGCGTAAGGTGTCCGCCCGAACTCCGTTGTGATCATGACCAATGTCGAAGCCAACAGTCCCGATTGCTTCAGATCTTGAATCAGCGCGGCGATCGGCTGATCGATTCGCCGAGCTTCCCCCAAATGTCCGCGATGTCCCGTGCCCGTCACGTCGTCGTGCGAGTCCCAGGAAACGCCATCGCCACTCCAGATCTGCACCATGCGAACGCCCCGTTCGATCAAACGCCGCGCGGCCAAGCAGTTCTTGGCCATCTCGCGACATTCTTCGCGCTCCAAGCCGTACAAGCGAGTCACGTGTTCCGGTTCGGCGCTTAAATCCATCGCCGCAGGAACCTCGGCCTGCATCTTCGCCGCCAATTGATAACTTTGAATCCGAGCCATCAACGCATCTGTCTGCGAGTGTTCAGCCAAGTGGCTTTGGTTCAGTTTTTGTAGAACCGCCAATCGATCGGCCTGAACTTCCGCGTTCCACTTTCCCGCCGGCTGCAAATCCAAGATCGGGGGACCATTGGTATTGAAGGGTACGCCTTGATGCTGCGCCGGCAAGAAACCACTCGACCAATTGAACGAACCGCCCGCGTCCGCTGGGATCCCGCGCGCGTCCGGCAAAACGACAAAGCTGGGCAAGTTCTCCGACAGGTTACCCAATCCGAACGATAACCAAGCTCCCATGGCCGGAAAGCCCATCTGTCGAAACCCTGTTTGGGCCTGAAAAATGCCCGGAATGTGGTTGGCAGTCTCAGCCACCATCGACCGAATGACCGTCAACTCGTCCGCTTGACCTGCCAAGAATGGAAACAGTTCCGAGACCCACAGTCCGGAATTTCCTCGTTGCTTGAACTCGAAGTGCGGACGATGCAACTTGCCGGCCTTGCCCATAAACGGAGCCGCCTCAATCGTCGCTGGCAAATCACGATCATGAAACTTCTCTAGCTCCGGCTTGTAATCGAAACTGTCCAGATGACTGAGCCCGCCGCCCAAGAAAATGTGAATCACTCGCGTGGCCACGGCGGGATGATGCAAGCCGCCTGCAGTGGTCGGCCCCGGGGACGTCGATGGCTGGCTTGTCTCCTGCGCGGACAAGTTTCCGTCCCGCAGCATCAATTGACACGCGGCCATCCAAGCCACGCCCGTTGACGCATGCCCTAAAAAACTTCGTCGATCCAGTGATTGACTCATGTAATCCTCTTACTCCACGAACATGAATTCGTTGGTGTTGAACAAAATGATCGCGACGTGGATCGGTCCGTGTTCCTGGGCCAACTCCGTACAAGCTTTCTGCTCATCGACGGTCGGCGTGCGACCCAATATTCGCGCGAAGAGTCCCTCCACAACAAACGCCGGGTCGGCATTTTCTTTCGCGACGTTTTCGACCAACGCGCCCGCCGCCGTTTCCATCAACGAGTTGTTCAACAGCGCCAATGATTGGACGGGAGTGATCGTCTCGGCGCGACGCGGTTGTGATACCGACGGATCCGCACAGTCCAACGATTCGAGCAACGGATGTGTGCCCGAACGAGCCCACAATCGGTAGATGGTTCGCCGCCGCATCTCCGGTTCCAGTTGCGTTTTGGCAGCGCGAAACGCCAAGTTCGGTCCTGCGGTGGACAGGTCCAGATCGCGAAAACTCGGGCCACCCACTTGGCGACTCAGCAGACCGCTGACCGCCAACACCGAATCGCGAAACGTCTCGCCATCCAATCGCCGCAAGTTGGCATGCCACAACCATTGATTGCCCGCATCTTGCGATTTGCCGATTGCGCTGTCATTGGATGTCGATTGCCGCCATGTCGCGGACATGACAATCTGACGATGCAGCGTTTTCAAACGCCAACCCGACGCGGAGAACTGAGTTGCCAAGTAGTCCAAAAGCTCGGGGTGAGTTGGTCGACCGCCCGAGTACCCAAAATCGCTCGGTGTATCGACCAAGCCGCGTCCGAAATGGTAGTGCCACACTCGATTGACCATGACCCGAGCCAGGAGCGGGTTGCGCGCGTCCGTCAACCACTTGGCCAGCTCTTTCCGGCGCGCGGCCTCCGGAGCATCCGGCTGAATCGCGAAGTCCGCCACCAAGCCACTGGGCTCCAACAACCCCAAGCCAGCGGCGGTGACCTCGGCTCCCGGTTGACGCGGATTCCCACGCTGCAAGATTCGCGTCGTGGCCGGTTCGCGCAAAATCGGAACGTGTGCGACTCCGGAAAAAGTCGGTGCCGGTTCTAGCGCCAAATGATCCTGCAACGCCTGAGTCAACTGAGCAAAACGTTGTCGCTCTTCTTCGGTCGCGGTCGACAATAGACGGGTCAGTGCCACTTGCCCGTGAACGTGCGCCGATTGGTTCGAGAAGTTTTGCGCCACTTCATCGGCGCTGATGGCTCGTTTGTAGAGCGCCGCCAAATGAACGTCGCCTCGCCAAGTTCGGTCGCCGCTGATCTCGTCTCCAATCGCCAGTCGATAGTCGTCGCTCCAATTGGAAAGATCGCCGCCCAGGTTTTGTTCGACGGACAATCGTCCATTCACAAAGATTTTGACGACTCCTTGTCGAAAGGTGACGACCACGTGAGTCTTCGCGCTCGAGACGGTCCCGGCCTCGGTCCGCGTTGAAGGCAACCCGTTGGAATCTGTCTTGGTGGTCCGCAGCCGAACGTCAAAACTGTTGTCGTGTTGTCCAAGCGTCAAGTTTCGCTGGCCGGAATCAAGCGACAGAGTCACGATCCGAGCCGGGCCTTGTTGAGCCGAATTCGCCGAAGTAAGCCAAACCTCAAGCGAAAATTCTTGAGCCGACTTCAATGGATTGATCACGGACTTGGCGGCATCTCGCGTGGCCCAGCCACCGTTCGGCTGAGGCAGCAGTGCCAGCCCTTCCTCCGGCGCCAACGTGGACGTCCATCGGTCGGACTGGCGTTGTTCGGCCAAGAACGACAGGAGCAAGCCTTCGGGCCCACTGGCGACGTTCGGGTCGTTGGCGTCGTTTGCGTACTTCGTTCGCAGCGATTGCTCGAAGGTCCGCAGTTCGAGCGCCAGTCGCTCGCGGCCTTCCGTCCACAACAGAGCCGCCTGGTCCGTCGCTTTGATTTCGAGCCCCTTGGCTTCTTCGACTTCTTGATTCACGCCCGAAATCGCCGCTGCCAGTCGGTAGTAGTCGGCGTGAGAGATCGGATCAAACTTGTGGTCGTGACAGCGAGCACAATTCACGGTCAAGCCAAGGAACGTCTGCCCGATCGCTCCGACCAATTCTTCCAATTGATCCTGACGCGCGACTTGTTGCATCTCCGGTCGGCCCTCTTTGTGTCCAACCTGATCCCATGTCCCGGCCACCAAAAATCCGGTCGCCATCAACGGTCCATATTCGCCCGGGTACAGCACATCGCCCGCGATTTGTTGACGCACAAATTCGTCGTAGGGCAGATCCCGATGGAACGCATCGACAACCCAGTCGCGATATCGCCACGCGTTCTCCCGCAGTTTGTTGCGTTCGAAACCTTGGCTTTCACCGAACCTCACCACATCCAACCAATGCCTAGCCCAACGCTCGCCGTAATGCGGAGATTCCAACAAACGATCCACGACCATGGCGTAGGTGGGGCCATTGTTTTGCAAGTCGGCCATGTCGATGTCGATACCCAACAACTCTTCGTGCTGGTACGGATGGCCATCGGCCGTGTTTCGCTCGGATGGACTCAACAAAGGCGGCAAACCAATCAGCGTCAGATACAAACGTCGCAACAGAGCGCGGCCGTCTGCCATTGGCGCTGGTTGCAGCCCGCGTTGTTGCAGCCCTTGATACACAAAGGCATCGATCGGGTTGTAGCCCCATGGTTGGTTGGCTTGTCCGGGAGGGATTGTCGGGGCCGTCAACGGTCGCCAAGCCCACCAATCGTATCCTGCGCGGATGGCCGTCGAGTAACGAAAGGGATCGATGGGATCGGTTCCCCATGGTGCCCCGTCGGCGATCCATTGCCGCAGTAATTCCTTATCGCGATCAGGCAGCGGCGCGTCCGGCGGCATGTCGTCGGCATCGACGCGTTGATAGAGTGGACTGTCCGCAGCCTGATGGGCGATCCACACCGCGCCTTGCTCGCCGCCCAGTTGGGCCGATGCGTGGGACGATAGATCCAAGCCGCCCTTCCGCGAAGTCGCGTCGTGGCAGTGCAAGCAAGCCCGAGCCAAGATCGGCGCGATTTCTCGATCAAAATCAACGGCATTGGACTGCGCCGTCAGTGATTCTGGGGGCCACAAAAGCAGCACGCTCAACACGACCGCCATTCGAATGTGTCTGTGGAGAGAACTCGTAGTCATCATGTCAAAAAAATCCGAGTAAAGCCGGAGTCCGTTAACCGCAATGCCGTTTCATTTTCGTTTAACCACGACGATCGACCGAATCCAACATCCATCATAGACCAGCCCCACGTTGGTAACCACCTGGTCCCCCGCGGCTTAGGTATCGCGACAAATGCCGTGGATGACTGCTGCGTCGAACGACTTGTGATCGTGGCATCGACTGCAGCCCAACGTCAGGCCCAAGAAGGCGGCCCCGGTGCTGGGTGGCAAGCCGATCAAATCAAAAGTTGCCCGGCGGATCAATTTGCGCGGCGACGCCGTGGGTTGGGCGACCGTCAGGATTGGTTCCGGACGGGAGGTGTGTTACGATATTCGTCGCGTCGGCGGAGACGCGACGAACTCCATCACCGCCCCGTTGACGATCCTGTGTTTCGTCGACGTCCGTTTGTTGCCACCTTGATCGGAATCGAACATGTCCACGTCGTATGACAAGCCGATGTATCCTGCACCCGGTTCTGCGGAAAAAAAGAGTAATGTTGTGGTCATTGTCTTGATTATTCTTGCAGTGCTGTTTGTCGTTGCTTTGTGTGTGATTGGACTGTTGGTGGCTTTGTTGCTGCCTGCTGTGGCGCAAGCGAGATCAGCTGCCCAGCGAGCCATGGCGCAAAACTCCGCTCATCAAATTACATTGGCCTTGCTCAATTACGAAGCGGTTCATGGCAAGTTTCCCGCCGCGCAAACGACGGGCGATGGATCCAAGCCCTTGATGAGTTGGCGCGTCGAAATCTTGCCATTCCTGGAAGAATCATCCATCTACGAAAAGTTGCAGCGCGAGCAAGCCTGGAACGGTCCCGCCAACTTGCCATTCACAAACTTACCCGTTAGGGCATTCACTTCGCCGCGATGCCCCGACACGGATGGCACCAACCGGACGGCCTTCGTTGCGGTGGTCGGCCCAGACACGGTGCTTCGACCCGATCGGACCCGAAAAATGCGAGAGATCGCCGACGGTGCGTCGAACACCGCCATGTTGATGGAGCTGTTCGAGTCAGATATCGCCTGGGCGGAACCGCGCGACATCAGCGTCGAAGAAGCGGTTCGTCTTATCCAAAGCTGCCCCGATCAGAGAGGCTTAGCGGTGGCGATGGCCGACGGCTCGGTCCAGACTTTGCCGCCCACAACCTCCGAAGAGACCATCATCAAGATGTTCAACTGCTCCGACGGCGCCGCGTCACCTTGGTAACCTGCCTGTACAAAGGTAGTTGAGCACGCGCTGGTGTACCGGCTTCAGCCGGACAGTCCTGTGAAAAGCCTGTTTGAGCAATCGCTGGTGTACCGGCTTCAGCCGGCCGGAGCTGCATAAAGGCGATTGAGCAATCGCTGGTGTACCGGCTTCAGCCGGCCGGAGCTGTGAAAAGCCTCTTTTCGCACCTCCCCGGAGGCCCCCAAAACCGCAGTGACCTGCTGTGTCACTCGGTTCGCGAAGATGACTACTAGTCCGGCAACGAATGCCGGTTTTTGCAACCCAGTAGGATTCGCCAAAGGAACACCGCCATGTTAGTTTTGAGCCGAAAGAGCAACGAAAGCATCGTGATCGGGGATCAAATCGTCATTGAAATCTTGGAAATCAGCAACAACAAGATTCGGATCGGGATCGCGGCGCCAACCAATATCCGCGTCGTCCGCGGTGAATTGACGCCGAAAGCTCCACTTCAAGGTCGGGTCGATTCGGTGACCGGCAGAAGCGATGGTCAACTGCCGCGTTTAAGACGGGCCGGGGCGGGAGGTTCGGGCAATCCGAACGTGCGGACGGTGGCCGACGCTGCCCGTCACCGTCTCCTCCAACTTCGCCAACAATTGAACCCTGGTGAATTGAACCCTGGTACCACCCACAAGAATTCGGGTTGCGGGGATCGGTCAGTCCAAGTGGCGGCGGGCCAAACGGTCCCAGAGCATGAACGAACCGAGGCCGAAGCGGTTCGGCATACGGTCGACCACAAGGATGGGCTGGTGGGCCAAGAAGTGGCCGAGCCGGTGCCACCCTATCGCGTTAGCCAGCCGGGCGGCGGTGCGCAGCAACAAGGACTTCGACGTTTGCGTACGATGTCTGAGGACGATCCATCCGCCCGTCGCGAAGTTTATTGGCAAGTGGAAGCCTTGAACCAATACCGAAGCGAGTGGGTTGCGGAAGCGGACTCGTGGTACGAGACTTCGGTCGCATCGGTTTAGAGTTTGTTGGGCCGAAGGTTGGTCAAAAGATGAAGCCCATTTAGCAAGCGCTGGTGTACCGGCTTTAGCGCAATACCGCTAAGTTAGTGTTTCAAAAA
>JAUXWY010000200.1 GCA_030681235.1 Pirellulaceae bacterium
TTCCAGCGGGTAGATTTTCGTTGCTTGGCAGTGTAAAGTCAACTCGCGGAGTGCTGCTCCTCCAAAATGCCACTCCTCCTGCGTGCCCCACGCAACACGAGTCGCGCACTCCAGCCGTCAAGCACTCCAGCCGTCAAAAACTCCAGCCTGAAAGAGCACTGATGCGTCCAATGCTTTCACAGAACCAAGCCTGTCTACCGTCCAGTCAGCTTCGCCGAATCAGCAAGATGCTGGTGATGTGGTTGGTCGTTCTGGCAATTTGTGTTCCGTCCAACGCCAGCGGTTTTCAAGAAGCACTTGGTAGCAAGGCGAATCCCAATGAGTCGGAACTCAACAAGAACGCTGACGACCTTCGCGTGATGAGTTTTAATATCCGATTCGGGACGGCAAACGATGGTCCCAATCACTGGAACAATCGGCACGAATTTTTGGTCGATACGATCCGCGAATTTCAACCTGATTTGTTGGGCACCCAAGAAACGCTGGCGTTTCAACGCGATTACTTGGCCAAGCAACTCGAGGATTACGATCACTTGGGAGTGGGCAGAGACGATGGAAAAGAAGCCGGCGAAATGATGGCCATCTATTGGAAACGGGAACGATTCGAAAAAATCGACAGCGGCCATTTTTGGCTGAGTGAGACGCCCGAGACCATCGCCAGCAAGTCTTGGGACACGTCGTTGCCGCGGATGGTCACTTGGGTCAAGCTACAAGACCGACGCCAGCCCAATGCCAAACCTTTTGTTTGGTTCAATACACACTTCGATCATCGCGGGCCCGAAGCACGACTGGAATCCGCCAAACTGCTCCGCAAACGGGCCTTGGAGTTGGCGACCGAGGCTTTGATTCTGATCAGTGGCGACTTCAATGCGAGCGAAGACAGCCCACCCTACGCAGCTCTGTTTGCACCGGTCGAACCGGGCCAGCCTCAAATCGTTGATACTTATCGCCACATGCATCCGCAACGAACAGAAAACGAAGGCACGTTTTCTGGTTTTGATCGCGCGGCGACGGGAGGAAGTCGTATCGATTGGCTGGCCGTTTGTGATCGTTGGCAGATTGTCTCCGCCGCAATCGACCGCACCCAAAAGGAAGGCCGTACACCGTCCGATCATTTCCCCGTGACCGCTGTGCTGCGGTACAAGGCGTTGCCTGCTCGATGACAGATCGGGTGGTTTGTGACGGCTAGTAAAACACTTTCTGTAAGATCGGGTTGGCGGCATCCCATGCCTCGACCGACCGCTCCCAATCCACCGTCATCCAACGCACATTGTCTTCCGGCAGCAATGCCGAACGCACTTGGACTCGACGATCGAGCGGAAACTGAGCGCTGGGGCTTTGCGCCAATGCCGATTCGACTGGTCCAGCCAACACATGCTTGACCAACGCTTGCGCCTGCGATTCGTTTCGTCCGCCTTTGATGATCGCAATCGTGTTGGGGAGCAACAAGCAGCCCATTTGGTCAACGGCTTGGTCTGGATACACCAGCGCCACGGGGCTGCCATCCAATTTTTCGACTTGATAGTCGTCGGTGTCGGTCCAGCCGAAGGCATATTTTCCAGCGGCGACGTCGGCGGCCACTTGGCGATTTCCTGACAAGATGCCCACGTTATTGGCTGACAACTGCGCGACAAACTCCGTGAACTTTTCGGAGCCCATTCGTTGATATAGAACCGCAAAGTGGGTGGCCGTGGTTCCGAACAGTGGTTTCGCTAAACAGCCGCGACCTTTCCATTTGGGATCGGCTAGATCGTCAAACGAAGTCGGATACTGCGCAGGATCGGGCAGGAGGTTGGTGTTGACGATCAGCACGCGGGCGCGCGCCGCCAGCCCATACCATTGGCCGTCTGGGCAACGAAACTCCGCCGGGAAATGAACCGCATCTTCCAAGACGAAAGGAACCAAGAGCCCAGCTCGCTTGAGTCGCAAGGTATGCAAGATTTCGTTGTTCCAAAAGACGTCGCAAACGCCGCGATCCGCTTGTTCCAGGATTTGATTGACTAGGCCCACGGTCTTGGTCGACTCGGTGTCGAACTTTGGTTGCACGACGATCCCAGTCGTTTTCGTAAAGTCCGCCAACTGACTTTCGCTGAAGACGCGATCGAGGGCACAGAACACGACAACTTGATTGTCGTGTTGTTGCACACAACCGTTACAGGCCAACAAGCACAGCCCGACCAGGCACCATTCGCCTAACCACAAAGCGCGCTGAAAAAAAACAGCTCTAGACTTGAGATTGATGGTCTGGTTGCTGAGCATCGCTGCCTCCTCTGGTCATCAAGAACTGGCGAATTTCTTGGAGTACCTCCGCGGGCTGATCTTCGACGACGTAGTGTCCCGCTTGGGCTAACTCCAACACGCGAGCTTGGGGAAAGTGTTGGCGAAATCGCTCCAAACACTGCGGAGTGAAACACCAATCTTTCATGCCCCAGATCAATTGGATCGGCAATGTTGCTAAGGTCGCCAGAGACTTCTCCAGCGATTCCAACACCGCGAAGGTGGGATGGCTGGATCGCCACGGAATGTCTTTGACAAACGCATCGACTGCCACGCGAGTTGCCCAATCGCGGTACGGCGCAATCAAGCCCGCTTTGACCAGTGGCTCCAGCCCCTTTGGTCGCTCGGTGGCCATCGTCAAGGCCGCGCCCGCAAAAGCGTTGAACCCGCGAATCGCAACGGTCCCGAGCACTGGGATTCGGCAGGCCTGAATTCGGAAAGGAACGTACGGCGGCGGAAAGGCCCCCGTATTGAGCAACACCAGGCTCGAGAATCGCTCGCGGCGAGCTACGACCGCTCCCAATCCAATCGCTCCGCCCCAATCGTGAGCCACCAAAGCGACGTTTCGCAAGTCCAGGTGGTCGATTAACGCCACCAAATTGGCGGTGTGTTGCCGAAGGTTGTATGGATAAGTTTGCGGCTTGTCGCTCAGGCCGCATCCCAGATGATCGACGGCGACGCAACGATATTGGTCTTGCAATCCGAGAATGAGGTTTCGCCAGTAAAAGGACCATGTCGGGTTGCCGTGCACAAACAGGCACGTCCCTTGTGGGCCCGACCCAACGGTCGTCGCCATCGAGCCATGGTCCACATAGTGCAGTTGCAGGCTGCTTCGAGAAGCCGACGGCGGCGAGTTTTTATCCGAACTGGCGTTGGGCAGTTCCAAGAAGTGGGACTCAAATGGATAGAGCTGTCGCCAGTGACCGGCCGCGCGGTGGGATTCAGTGAAGGCGGGACTGGGTTCACGCACAAGCAAACATTCGGTCAGATGCTATGGACATGGAGCCCGCGTTTGCGACGTTCTTCGCGGCGAGCATTGTCGACCAAGTCCGCGATTTTTCGCGCGTCAGGAATTCCCCACATCACCAACAGTGGGTGACTCACATCACTCGAAACAACGTGAATGTTGCCGACATTCATCATGGCCTGAACCGGACCCATCTTCAAAACGACATCACTCACGTCAATCAACTCGATCCGATCCATCGAACGGAACAAAAACCCTTCGCGATGCTTCAGCCGATGGGTTGTTAGTTCGTAGTGAAAGCTAAACTTGCGATACAACGAGACCGCAAAATACGCCAACCATGACAGACCGACCACACCTAAAATTACCATCCAACCGGTCGAGCCCGCTCCGGCGACGACTCCAATCACGATCGCCGCAATCGTCAGCAGAATCAAGCCCGCCCCCAAACCAGCCATCGCTTTCATGGAGTAGTCGCCCTGCCACAATTCTTGCTCGTCAGCCGTCGAGTGTCCGCCAGCCAAATTCAGCATGTTTTGTCTGGCCGAGGCAGCGTCCGGTGCCTTGGGAGACGTTGGATTGCTTTGTGGAGAGGTGTTCGTGTCACTCACGGTCGTTATCCTGTGGAAAATAGAACCCGGGGCACCTCGAGATCTGAGGGTGTCCAGGCGGCGCGGGACCCCTAGATTTTAAGGGCCCCGACGGCTGGCGCCAACTTGGCAGATTGTGCCTGATACCCAATTCGAATAACTTTGTAGAAGCTTGGCGAAAAACAAACGTTCGCCTCGTTTACTCGGGGCTGGCGGACCTTTCCCCATTTTTTTGACAAAAACCGGAAATCGTTCTGGCAGCAAAATACCTTTTGTCTGCTGGTTCCTAACTTTTTGGCCGCAATATTTATGCGTTGTCCGATCTGCCGAGAAGATAACGACCGAGTCATCGATAGTCGGACAAGTGACGACGGATTTGTGATTCGCCGCCGCCGGCATTGCAACCAATGCGGGAATCGTTACACCACGTTTGAGCGAATGGCCGAGCTGCAGATTTCTGTAGTCAAGAAAAACCAACAAAAAGAGCCCTTCAACAGCGAAAAAATCATGCGAGGTGTGATGCGAGCCTGTTGGAAGCGGCCGGTGACTCAGCAACAGATCGAGGAACTGACGGCCTCCGTGGAACGGGAAATCTTGACCGACCACCAAGGAGAAATCGAAAGTTACATGATCGGCCAAATCACGATGCGGTATTTGCTACAATTGGACCAGGTCGCGTACGTTCGCTTTGCCAGTGTTTACCGCGAGTTTAAGGACCTGCAGGACTTTATTAACGAAGTCCAGCACTTCACAAATGGCAATTCCGCCCCACCCCAGTCCTAAGGACTTGTCCCGAAATAAGTTCCTGATTTTGCTTGTTCAGCCCGTACAAAGGCACTTTAGCGAGCGCTGGTGTACCGGC
>JAUXWY010000202.1 GCA_030681235.1 Pirellulaceae bacterium
CTTCCGATAAATAAAAAGGCAAACAGTACCAATCTTACCCTGGACCAATTCCCTACCCTAAAGTGGTACCGTTTGAAGCGCAAACATGTGGTACCGTTTGAAGCGCAAATTGACAGGAACCGAAGGATCGAGGCTCGAACCCCTACGGGCGTATTCAATTTTCCTGCAAAAACCGGAGTGAAATCGTACTGCGGTTTTTTTGTTGAGCACTCCAGCGGCAGGTGGTGTTGGCAATTGCGAACGACGTGAGTGCCAAAGTTCGGTTGCCCGCCGGAAATACGGGTGCGACGCGGCAACTAGTGCTTTTAATCCGCTTCGTCAACAATCGCCACAACGTTTCCATTCTTAACGTCAATCGCAACCGGCACTGCGACGATTAGTTCGAAGCCACTTTCAAGCTGCAATTTTGCACATCCGTCAGGCAAGTCGAAAGCGCCTGCAATTCTCACTTCACTCGAAATATCTAGAAAATATCGCATTGAGGACGTGGAAGTCAGTTTTCGAATTTTGGCGATGCATTTATGGCAATCGGAACGATACACGATTAGTCTATATTCGCTTTCACTTATTTCCCTTCTATTTTCGATGAATTGTAGTATCGGCAGCTCCGCACCGTTCCAGAACTGCGGGCGCGCATAGATTCGCTTAATACCCCCGCGATCGACTACCGCGAATCCGCCTGAATCAAAGCCGGAACCGAGCTCCAGATCAGAAAAATAAACAACACCCACATAACCGCCAAAGGCAAATAGCGAAATTATCCCGAACTGGAAAACAGATACTCTCAATAAATGTTGAGATTCCGAGTAAACGCGGAGAACTAAACACAGCAAGGCAAGCACGTTAAGCAGAAGCATGGCTTCGGTTGAGAAACCCAGGCGCCCAAAACATCCGCAAGACACTTCGTCGCCAAAAATGTTCGCAACAGCAACGCCGGTGAAAGTCGCAAACAAAACGGTTGCCCCGTAAAGCATAGGCACGTTTCGGCGATAAACCAACATTCCTACGCCACCGAGAATCTCGGCAGAAACTAACGGAATTGAGATTGAATTTGGCAAAGTCAAAAACACTGAAGCGTTGCCGGCTACGATCCATGCTTCAACTTTTGCAAGTCCCGCAGTCACTAGAAGCAATCCCGGGAAAAACTGCAACAGCCAATTGAGGGTTCGGCGAGTTACTTCACAGATACTTCGCTTCATCACCACTGCTGTGTTTCGCCACCATTACAACTAGCTCCGTGGAGCAAGACCTCCAGAGAAATCTCCTCGTCAATAGACCGTACACTTCCATCAACAAGGCCAAAGTTTGCGGCGCCTGGATGTAACGAGAATGGCTGCCCGTAATGATTTGTAACATTGAATGTTTTGTTGCCATCGTCAGTTCTACGTTCCCCAAGTAGCATCGCATTTGAAATGCCCGCCCAAGAACGATAATACGCCAATGAATCAGCCATACCTCTCGTGGAAAAGTAAACTTCGCTTTCCAAAGACGGATAAAATCTTAAAGAACTACCGTGCCGAGCGTAAAATTCCTCCCAACTCTGCTCCTCGCTGCGACGAGAGAATGCGACTGAACCCGATGACTCCCATGCCAAAATGGTATTAGATGTCCCGTCCACTATCTGAGCAATTCGTGCTCCACCACCACTGACACCTCCCATCTTTACCCGAATCACACCAATCCGTTTGCTCGCTACGGTTTTGGTATCAAAGTAGCCTGCATTGCCTTGATAGTCACCTGTATACGCAAAGTTACCGTCAGATACATCGCTCCCGTACCTCAAAGCCACTGGCCCAATTCTTGCCGCCCCGCCATTGCTTGGACACGCAAACGTTTGAATCGACGACGAAAACACAATCGAATTTTGTTGGTCAAAAGTATGTGAACCTCCCGCAAATTTACTCGATACGGAAGGTTCCAAATAAGCAAGAGTCTCCACTAACCAACCACGATCGGTGCGATAGGTCGCCAGGGTTGGGGCAGTGTTAAATGCTGTTTCCGGCAAACGCCGTTTGGCAGCTTCAACGCTCAAGCTCGCCAATCCGATCTGTTTGATGTTGTTGAGGCAACTTGTCTTTCTAGCGGACTCACGCGCCGCGATCACTGCGGGAATCGAAATACCTACTAGCAATCCGATAATTACAACTACTACAATTAGTTCAACGAGAGTAAATCCGCGTCTTCTCATTTTTTCCGCCTCCGCAACCACACGAGGCCAAGTCCGAAGATAACGAGACCCAAAGATATAGCAGTAGCCCAGCGCATCCGCTCCCAAAAAACTTCCCGCTCCTTCAGTTCAGCTAATGTCAGAAGATTCGTTCCGTCCCAGTACATCATTTCAGTTGATTCCGGAATCCGAAACACTCCCAAATACTTCGGCAAACCTGCATTCTCAATCGAAAAGAACTCTTCATCAAATTGTGTATTTATCGCAAGGACCTTAATTAGACATGCCTCCTCATCCTTTTCCTTGTCATTCAATGTACGTTTATAGTCAACCTTTATCGGAAAGTAATCATCATCCTGTTTCTCAACGACAAGATCCACTTTATCGTTGTAACGATCATCTCCATCTTTCCAATCGACCTCACATCGAACGACGCAGTAATTTTTAGTTGAGTCCACCCAAATTCTCCAATTACTGTCAGCTTTTGTTCCATTCCAGCTCACCATGTAAACGCCATTGCCCAACTCTGTAACGCTACCCATTCTCGCTTCGTTCGAAAAATACATCTCCTCAACATTCATTGAATCGACACTCATAAAGCCCATCGGCAGCATCCCGATTTTTCGTGCATCAACTATTTCATAGGCGCGTTTACCGACAATTATCGAAGCGTTTGTAAGCACTGCAGCGCTTTGTTCGCTTTCATTAACGTAGTTAAGATGCTCTGTTCCGTTGAAAGCATTCACCGTTCTTACACCTGAATTCCACATTTCAACTCTACGCATTTCGCCCGAGTGGGTGCACCGTGCTACATACTCGTAGTCGCTGCGCTGTCGACCTTTTACGTCGATTTCCACGTCCAAGCTTTTAATTCCTTGCCTCTGCTTGATCGCTTTGGACAATAGATCAAACGCAGATTCAGCCTGGCCAAATCCTTGCTTCTCGTGGAGTGTCATCGCAGCGAGCAGAGAGAACAACAGTGATAAAGAATGGGGCAGGAACCGTTGATTGCAATGGCTCTTTGGCATGGTAAAAGTTAGATCCTCGATTTATCGGCATGAAGTAGCGAAAGGCCGACGGAAAACCCCTGCGGCATCGCTGCAAATGGAGGCTCAATTAGGGGCAAATAACGGCCACTTGGGGAGGTGAATTGGAAGTTGTCCATGGGACATTGCTCGACACACATACCCCCGCAATTTCTTCACAAGGTCGGGTCTTTATACAAGGTACCGTCGATTGCGAATCAACTACAGACTCCGTGGAATGTATTGAAGATTCTGATCCGAATAATCCGGTTAACGTTACGCGATCATTTCGGGATGCGCACGGCATGTTTAACCAACTTAAATCGTTACAATCTAGATCCGTCTGGCAATCTCTGAGGCGGGGCTTTGTATACGGGCACGGCACACCAATCTGCGCGAGCAAGTCAGCCGTCACAAACGAAACACAACAGCAACAAAAAAACAAGCCTGCGATCTTCTTCATTGTATTCCTCCAGGAGTACGTGTGATGAACAACGGAATTTCTATACTTGGGAATTCTTTGGCACTGGTTTTAACACCAAGCAAAACGCTGCGAGACAACGAAACAATCTTGGCACCCGAGTAGTCAACTCGAATCCGCCTCCCATCCACTTCTGGAAACGACACGGCAAATCCCTCATGCTTAACCTCTGCGGAGACAATCTTGAAATGCTCGATTGACGACGCAGGGATCAACTCAAACTCAAGAGCCGCTGGCGCACCTTCAGTAAACGAACCATGACTTGGAGAAACAGTGACCGTTGCTTCAACGTTACCGTTAATATACAATTCAACGGTCCCAACCCTACCTGAAACTTCGTCAACGTAGACGACGTCAATTTTCGTATGCGACGGTCCAGATAATCCTCGTGCGTCCCACTTACACTTAACGTCCACCTGCTGACCGTGACCAATTTCTTTAGGGGAAATTTCGCAACCAAGGCAATCGCACGACACGACCGAATGCAATATCTTGAGTTTTCTTCCGCTCTCATTGCTAAGCGTGAACAACGCTTCATAAACCCCAGGTGAAACGAAACCCATGTCAATGGAATCAACTTTTGCAACTAACAATTCCGTTTCGACCCACCCAGAAACATAGCGAAAATAGCCTACCATGCATACCAAAAGAACTGATAGCCCGACTAAGAAACGCATGATTCCCCCCTAGAGTCAACCGATAGAGGTAGCGTGCAAACAGCGGAAATCGTTGGCATCCCTCTTACCTCCCAACAACGTACCTGAGAGCCCGAAAAACCTGAGAGCCCTCACACCTTGAATTTGTAACTTGATCCATACAATAGTCAAGTCGTCAAATTAAGCCCATATGCTAATCTCGACGCCATTGGTAGACGCGGAGAGGTGGATTGCGACACCCGGAAGGCTCGATTTACTGTGTGTCTAGACCACGTTACTCAGCCCATTTGCTCGTCCGCCCGGCGTCAGTAATCAACTCGGCGCCAAACTAGACACTTGGTATTTGAGAAAAAGAGATATTGTCAATTGTTGTGTTTTGGGATTTGGAATCAGGCGGCTTCCTTCAAGATTCCTATGTCGATCTGGATCGTTTCAGATTTACGGTTTTGCAGACACTACCCAAGCCTGTTGAGCAATCCGACGGTCTGGTCCTGGATTTGCGAGGTTATCCTTCATCAGAGTCGATTCCGTTCTTCGCTTCGATTGGCCACGAGCCCAAACGTCCTTGCCTACGCGCCGGTGTAACCCGAACTCGAACATGCTTCAAGGAATGTCTCGATAGGAAACGTCGGCGGTTAGCCAGCTTAGGTCGGCGCGCCGTTTGTGCCATTGGGCTTGCAGTCCCTTTTCCGTAGATCGCAGCTTGAGTAATTCTCGTCTCAATTCGATCAACTCGCTCAGGTTGATTTGATTGGCTTCGTAGGCGGTGGTCGTCACCTCCAAGGCTTGTTCCAGCGATGGCAGGATCGTTTCGCGGTAATGTGCGAGTTGCGTTTGCGTGTTTTCCAAGTCCGCATGCAGTTGCTTCACATCCCTGAGGATCTGGGCTTGTTCGCGCTCCCACTCGCGGATCCCCTTTTCGACCTGGGATTGAGACTCGCGGAGTGCGGCATCACGAGTGGCTCGTCGAACTGGCAAATTGAAACTCACGCCAGCCGTCAGATTGTCCATGCCGTCGGCGGTCGGAGCCAAGGCGCGGCGCGATGTCATCACGCCCCAACCCGCCGAATACGTGATGTCGGGATAATAATTCAAACGCGATTCTTTGACCCGCCATTGATCTCGTTGCACTTCGGCCCAGCGGGCATGTAGTTCAGGGTTGGCGGCCATGGCCTGAGCCGAAACATCTTCCCATGTCGGCAACGACGGTTCCAACAGTGGATGTTGAAAAACCAAGCCTTGCATGATCGAAGCATCCATCGAATCGTCGTTGGGAGAATTTACCACGCGAACAAATTCTGCCCGAGCTTTTTTTTGCTCGGCAATCATGCGAGATTGATCCGCTTGATTGAGACCAATTTCTGACTTGATTCGCAAGATATCTTGTTGCCCACCACTCCCTGCTTCGTATCGAGTCTCGGCTAGATCCGTCAGCCCTTCGAGGAGCAAGCGATCGTTCTGCGCGATTTCTAGTTGTTGTGTCGCCAGCCATAAATCGACAAAGGCCTGCTGTACTTCGTTGGCGACTTTGAGTTCCGCAGCGATCAACTTGCTTTGCAATCGGTTTACCTCACCGGAGGCCTGTCCGACGCGAGATTCACGTTTACCGGCCCACGGAACTTCTTGCGAGATAGCGACATCGGCAATCATGCGACCGCCCGCTTGTTGCTCGACATTTGGAAATATCGGCCACGTGACTAAATCGACCATGGGATCGCCCAGACTGGCGACTTGTGGAATCTTGGCGGAGGCCATCTCGATCTCTTGTCGCGCCGCTTCGATTTCCGGGTTGCGTTCGATCGCCAACTTGATCCATTCCGCCAAACTTACGGACGGATGCTCAAACGAAATTTGTTGGATCGCGGTCGACTCGAATTCAGACGCGGTTGCTGAACCGCGATTCGGGCGAATGGTGATCGGAGCAACATTAGCTGCCCAAGAACGTTCCGGGCGTGTGACATTGATCTTTGGTTCGGCCACCGAAGTTCTAGGCGCGAGGTGGGCAAGCGGCTCACTTGAAGGGAAAACCACCGGTGGCCCCGAACGGCAACCGATGCCCAGCACGGCCGCTAGGCCAATGACCAGAGCCAACCCATGGCTCGCAGTCCGGCTCCGTTCGCAGCAGCCTAAGTCGACAGGCATGGTCATCTCCGGTCTAAAAACCGCCTCCAGGATGGTGACGCTCTGCCCGTTTCATCGGAAAAAGACTCAGAACCCGTCCAATGTGGGCAATCCAATCGGCCGATTTTTCCCGCATTATCGCCTAGCTAGGAGTCGATGGTAACGATTGTGACGATTGTTAGACTGGATCGTCGACGTTCGTCGCGAGCGATGGTTCCAGACCCAGCCGACTGATCGACTCCAAGTACCAACAATAGAGCGTGGGGACCACAAAAGTGGCGAACGGCTCCACCAACATGCCGCCCATGATTGGAATGGCCATGGCCTTGGCCACGTCGGCCCCTTTGCCATCGGAAACCAGAATCGGTACCAGTGCGACCAGGGTCGTAACCGTGGTCATCACACATGGCCGCACGCGTTTCAATCCCGACTGATAAATGATTTCGCGCAATTCGGGGATGCTGGTCCAGCGTTTTTTCTTCAACTCATCGCGAATGTAAGTCATCATCACAATGCCGTCGTCGGCGGCCAACCCAAACAATGCAATAAAGCCGATCCACATCGCGGTATTCATGGGAATCCCCATCCACGCCACCGCGATCATGCCGCCGCCAGCCGAAATCGGAATTCCCGAAAACACGATCAACGATTGGGGCATGTCGCGGAAGTGCAGATAATGCAGCAGCAAATTGATCAGGATCACCATCGGAATGATCCACAGCAAGCGTCGATTGGCTTCCACTTGGTTCTGGAACGACCCGACCATCTGCAACTCAAAATTTCCAGCCGGCAGTTTCAACTTGCCCTGCGCTCGATCGGCTTGCAGTTGAGCCAGGAGTTGATCGGCCGTTTCGATGGGTCCGGTCAGTCCCGAAGGCATGAAGGCGACGTGAGCCACCAATCGGGCGTCTTCGCTATTAATGGACATCGGCCCCCACACCGTTTCGATGTTGGTCAGGCGATCGAGAGGCACAATGCCGCCCGTGGGAGTGACCACTTCCAATCTCCCCAATCCCTCGAGACTCTCGCGCGTGCTCCGATCGTAGCGAACTTGGACGGCGTATCGTTCGCGGCCTTCAACCGTCGTGGTCACATCCATCCCACCGAGTCCTGCCGCGACGACCTCGTTGACCATCATCGCGGTCATGCCATATCGAGCAGCCTCGTCGCGATCGACTTCAAACTCGAGATACGGTTTGCCCAGCACGATATCTGGACTGACGGTGCTGCGGTTGACCAACGGAATCGTCTTCAAGTGCTCTGCGACCGCCAAGGCGGCATCGGCCAATTCGTCCAATTTCTGGCCATAGATCCGAACCGCCATGGTCGCGCGAATACCCGCCTGCAACATCACGACGCGACCTTCGATCGGCTGCAAGGCCGAGGCCGGTGTGACGCCTGTGACTGTCGCGACTCGGTTGATTTCGTCCCAGATGTCGCGAGAAGTGACGCCAGGCCGCCATTGTGATTTGGGTTTGAGCATGATGTAGGTTTCGATCATGGTGGCCGGAGCCGGGTCCAGCGCGGACTCCGCGCGACCAATTTTGCCCAGGACGTGGGCGACTTCGGGAATTTGCTTGATCAGCACATCCTGCTTCTGCAAAATTTCAAAGGTCTGTGAGAACGTCGCCGCCGGATACAAGCTGGGCATGTAAAACCAACTGCCCTCATCCAGGGCAATCCAATCAGAAGACTGGAGCGGGGGCACAGAAGACTTCATTTCTTGATAGCCGGGCACCTCGTCCAGATTCGCGCCCAGCGACAACGCCAACTTCTCGATGGGCCTCAGCACGGTTGCCCCACCGAGCCAAGCCACCGCTCCCGCTATCATCACCAACGCGGGGAAACTAAGCATCAACACCTTGTGGCGAAGGGCCATCCGCAGCCGTCCCGCGTACATCCAAATCACGATGCGACTCACCGGATTCTCATCCAGTTCCCGGAGCCGCTCGTTGCTGATCCAAACTCCCATGAGGCCACCCGCGACCATGGCCAACGCGGCAAACACGTCCGCATTTCGGCCCGTCCATTGTTCCAACGATGGGCCCCAAACAAAATACACGAGTCCGCCGCTCAGGCCGGCCATCGCCGAAATAACCAAAACCGATTTGAACTTCGACCAACGATTACTGCGTAGGAAAACGCGGCATAACATCGGGACCGCAATGACAGCCACCAACAGGCTGGCCGCCAACGCAAAACTCTTCGTCCACGCCATCGGAGAAAACAGCCGTCCGTCGCGCCCGGTCAGAAAAAAGACGGGCAAAAAACTGACGATGGTGGTGCTGACCGCCGTCATGACGGCGGGGATCACTTCCGACGAGGATCGACGAATCACATTCACGCGTTCTTGTTCGCCGCCGACTTGTCCGTTTCGTTCCCAAGCCGCCAAGGCGACGTACACGTTTTCTAAAACGATGATTCCCATATCGACCATGGTTCCGATGGCAATGGCAATTCCCGCCAGCGACATGATATTCGCATCCACGCCAAAGACGCGCATGGCAATGAAGGACATCAAGACGGCCATCGGCAAAGTAATGGCCACAATCAGACTCGCCCGGAAATGCAGCAAGAACAAGACCATCACGGCGATTGTGATCAACGTCTCTTGAACCAAGGCGTCCGTCAGCGTGGCGATCGTTTCGTGGATCAACTCGGTCCGATCGTATATTCCAACAATCTTGATTCCCTGCAGGTCGGCCTCCAGGAGTTGAATCTTTTCTTCCAAGCGATTAATGACGGCCAGTGGGTTTTCACCAAACCGCATCACCACGACGCCTCCCACGGCTTCATTTCCATTGAGGTCTAGGGCGCCCGTTCGCAGGGCGGGGCCGACTTGCACCCAGGCGACATCTCTGACGTAAACGGGGGTTCCATTCCGCGCTTCGATGACGGACTGGCCAATCTGTTCGATCGTTTCCTCTTCCGTTCGATTGGCGCCAAGAAACCCTTTCCCGCGGACCAAGTACTCGACCCCACCTTCATCAATGACCTTGGCGCCGACGTCAATATTGGAATCGCGAATCGAGTTGATAACGTCGCTTAATGTCAGTCCGTGAAAGCGGAGTTTTTCGGAGCTGACATCCACTTGATATTGTTTGACGTAGCCGCCGATCGAAGCAACTTCCGCAACACCCTCGACGGATTGCAATGCATACTTGATCACGTAGTCTTGTTTGGAACGCAGTTGAGCGAGATCCACGCCCGGTGGAGCCTGGAGCACGTAATAGTAGATTTGACCCAACGCCGTGGCATCGGGCGCCAAAGTCGGCGTGACGTTGTCCGGCAACGAATTGGTGATCGAGGTCAGACGTTCCGCAACTCGGGACCGAGCCCAATAGAAATCCACGCCGTCCGCAAACGTCACTTGGACGAAGCTGAATCCGAACATGCTCTTGCCGCGAACGCTGCGCGAACCTGGAACCGTCTGCATGGCTACGGAAATCGGATACGTCAACTGATCTTCGACATCTTTGGGCGAGCGCCCCGGCCAGTCGGCGATCACAATGACTTGATTCTCGCCAACGTTGGGAATGGCATCGATCGGAACTTGATCGATCGAATACCACCCGATCCCGAAGGTGAAGACAATCAGGGCGGCAACAATCAATCTCTCTCGCACGCAAAAGTCAATCAAGGCATGCATGGACGGCTTCTTCTGTGGAATTCGGTTTCGAGCTAGAGCATCAAGAATGAGCGTTCGGCAAAATCAATTGGTCAGCTTCTTCAAATACTCTTGCGGACTTTTTAATAGAGCGCTGCGGCATCCTTCACAACAAAGAAACACCACTTGCCCTTCCACTTCCACGCGCACGGGAACGCCCATCGAACCCAATGGCATATCGGCGACAGCGCACATCCGCTGCGTTTTGGCGAGTATTTGATCCTCGGGAGCCAGTCCGGCAATGGCCTCTTCCATTTCTGGAGTCAGATCATCGCCGGGCTTTTTGGGAATGGCTTTGCCAGGGTCGATCAGTGACGGATTGCCAGCCAACTGCATTTGCGAATCGATCAGGAAATTGCCGCGCCGAGCGACCGACTCGCCCTCCTGGAGTCCCTCCAGTACAAACACTTCGCGATTTGAAATGGAACCAATCTTGATCATTCGCATTTCGAATCGGCCCGGCTCGGTTTCGACGTAGACCACACTGTCGGCGCCAACGAGCAACACGGCATCGCGGGGCAGCACCAGCGCCGGGGTTGTCGCTTCTGAGTCGGAGCTTGTGGGATTCTGTCGTGGAATCCGGGCCCGCGCAAAATCACCAATCCGCATGTCGCCTTGCGGGTTCGGCAAGACAACCCGCACGCTCACGGTTCGCGATTCGGGATTGATGTTGGGAGCGATAAACGCAACCACGCCGTCAAACGTCCGACCCGGTATGGAATCGACGACTGCCGAAACCGGTTGACCAAGTTGCAGCAAAGCGGCATCCTCTGGAAATAGTTTCAACATCAGCCATACCTGATCCAGATTGGCCAAACGATAGATCGGATCACCTTGACTGACGTATTGACCCTCGACGGCCAACTTTTCAATCACGGTCCCGCCGATCGGGGCCACGATTTCGAGTCGGCTGTTGGCTTCACCCGATCGCTCCAGTGCATCGATTTGACCTTCGGTCATTCCTAGCTCGATCAAGCGACGCCGGGATGTCGCATAGAGAGTTTCGTTCCCAGAGGTTTGTGGGTTGTCCGTTCGATTGGCTTGGCGTTTGGCGACCAGCAGTTCCTTCTGTGCCAAGAACAGCGCAGGCGAGTAGACGACCGCCATCGGTTCGCCGACGGACACTTTCACTCCGGTATAACTGGCGTGCAGTTGCTCGATTCGCCCATCGACGTAAGCCGAAATGGTCTTCAGTCTCTCCTCGTCATAAGCCAACTCGCCGACCGATTGGATTTCACCAACGGGGTTCCCATGCTCGCCCACGGCTTTGGCCACACGCACGGTTTGAATATTCAAGACACGGCGCATGGCCGGATCAATGAAGACCGGACCCATCTGGGTCGCCACCAGCTCCATTTCGCAAACCGGACAACGACCCGGCACGTCCGTTGGCGGAACACACATCATCGGGCAGATGTACTGCACACCTTCAGTCGCTTGGACCCCGCCGTCGACTTGGGAATCCACTGGCTTTTCGATCCAACCAGATCGCTGGGCGTATCCGATTAGGAAAAACGAAGCGGCGATTGTTGTTGCAGCCATCAGCAGTAGGCCCACCGATTTGAACCATTGGATCATGATCTGACGGGGCGTGGAAACTCGATCATCGCGAACCGTCGTCGACGACTGGCTTTCTGAACTAGGATTCATGGGAACCTCCCAAACCGTTGGTTTTGGCGGAACAATTTTTCGCGGCAAATACAATCCATGGGCTGACCGCCGTCAATCGCCTCAGGCAAAGGGCTTTTTCTAAATACGTGGCGGCTGGAATAAGTGGCGAGTTACTCATGCGACCGAACGGCATCCAACAGATGCCTTCCTCGCGCAAGAACTCGAAACCCGACGCGGCGGTTTTCTTTTTCCAAGGCAAGTACCCGGCGGTGTAGTGTTTCATCGTCCCGGTCAGCATTGACTTGAGGTTGAGCACGGCTCGCCAAGAGTGCTTGTTCTGAAACACGCCTACGAACAGACCATCCGGCTTCAACACACGTTGGACTTCACGAGTGAACCACTCCTGCTCGACCAATTCGTGAACTTCGATCGCCAGCACCAATGCCTGAGAGTTCGATTCACACGGAAATTCGGTTGAATCTTGGTCGACCAAGATACAGCGGCTTTCCGGAATCCGCTGTTGGCAGACGGCCAGCGCAACCGGATCAATTTCAGTGCAAGTCACTTGCCAGCCAAGATCAAATAAGAGTTTCGACCACCGGCCTCCTTCGGCACCAATTTCAAGCGCGGTGCTCGGTTGTCCCACCGCTTGATGAGCATAACGGATCGTTTCTGCTTCGATATTGGAGATGTAAGTCCCCCAACGTCGTCGGGAAAAATCCTCCCAAAACAAAGTCGCATCGCCGCTACTGGCAAATTGATTCATCGTATCTACGTCCTATCGTTCGATTCGTTCAAGCACGATGGCTCTAATGAATTGTCGCGAAGTAAAGTTCCAATTTGGGAAAGTGCGGTCTGGTCCGGCCGCAACTCAATCGAGTGCCTGAGTGAAGGCTAGAAATATCGGTGGAATTATATCAACCACCGACAGAATCGCGCACAGCGTTCATTCGCAGAAAAGACGGGTCCCGAACGATTGAAGAAAAATTCTTGATTCGACACCGAACGATGATTGGTAAAGCTCCAATCAACAACACTTGTCGCGTCGCTCGATTCGATGGTCTGCGACGAATGGGGGGCAACCGCTGGTTTCGAATCGGTTGGCGGCAAACTCTGCTGACATCCGCAGAGACATTCATCATTGGCCACCGTCGGACGATCTGCAACTTGGTCATCGATCTCAGCCATCGACCTCGCGACTTGACCGGCACAGCAGGGTGCAACTGGGTTACGATTCGCATCGTGCCGCAGATTGACCTGCCGACTGCAACAACCACTCGCCGCGATGTTACCAACCGTACAAGGTTGATCCGCGCCATGGTCCGCGTCGATCACACAAGTTTCGCACCGACAATCGCGGGTCGAAAAACATTGTCCGTACGGTGAAATCACCATCATCGCGACCAAGAGTAGCCGCAGTGCGAGAACAAAGATGGGATATTTTTCAGCCACGAATAGGACTCGGCCTTGATGGTGATCTTGCATTCGGTTCGCTGGGTGCAGGCGTTTTGCGGCCAGCCGCCAACGTCGCACCCTGAGTTAATAGTAGCTCGAACCCTCTGTAGCGTCCAGTCAGTTTTGACCGAAACTAGCTAACTCAGGCCTGATTTAGCGAGCGCTGGTGTACCGGCTTT
>JAUXWY010000205.1 GCA_030681235.1 Pirellulaceae bacterium
GCCGTTCCAAGAACGGTTGCTAAGCAGGTCTTCGGAGCGTAGCGAGCCCGCGCCTCATGGTCTCCCTTCTCCCCTTTTTTGGGGGAGAAGGGCCGGGGATGAGGGGGTTTGGAGTTAGGTTTGCTTATGAACTAGAAACGCTTAGCGGCGAGTGTTCGGTCGGATTCTCGCCCAACCACGCGCCGGTACCGCTGCCATCCGGGCCGCTTAACTTAGCGGTATTGGGCTTTAGCCGGCCGGGTAGCTGAAAAGAGCTTTTTCATTCGCCCCTTCCGGCTAAAGCCGGCTAAAGCCGGTACACCAGCGCTTGCTAAACCGAGTCCGCTACAAACTCTCGGATCGTTCCATCAGCGCGTTTGCGATGGCCTTGGCTCTCGGATCTTCCACTCAATGCTTGGGGTAGTTGTAAGCCGGGTTGTCAGGACTAAAGGTCTCGGCCGGTAGCCCCGGATTGATCTGGATGTTGGTGTAGGTGTACCGTTCCAAAAGTTCGGGACGACCGCCCGGTTCCGCAGGCCATTGGTACGATTCGTAGTGGATCGGCAAGTTGAGTTGATCGTCAATTGCGATCCGAGCGATGTGGAAGTCGTAGGGCCCCTCTTTTTTGGGGTGCACGATTTCGAACATGGTGCAGGCGCGACCATTGACTAACGCCTGCCGATCGACTCGGACTTCACACGGTCCAAACTCGCGATCCCGCTGGCCACGCTCCAACATTCTTTGGATCAATACCTCGAAGCCAGCTTCCGTCATCGGATACCGACTACCGCGCATCGCCAGAAACCCAGTGGGCGGCAAGTAGAATCGCCGCAGATTCAGAACCCCAGTCGTATGGGCCACGATGTTCCCATCATTTTCCCCAGCCACAAAAATCGCTTCTTGACCCCGCAGGCTTTTCGGAGCTTCGTGCCGAGTGTAGATGCCCCTAGCCACCACATTCCCGGCGTTTTCTTCCGCAGAGAGGCCTTGTCGAATCTTGAGCGTGATGGTCTCCGCCGGCAGCAATTGTTCGTCAACTCGTTCTTGTCGCTCCAACGTCGCGCTGTAATCACGCAACGAGCCCCGCAGTTGGTCCAGCCCACGCTGGGCGATCATCAAGAGCGGATCCAGCGGATGAGCCGCGGTCTCGATCGGATGCTCGTTCAGCAAATCGGTGATCCCACCCTTGATCAGCGGAGGAGGGCTCGTGGTTTCACCCGCGACGGTCGCCGACGTTTCCTTCGCAGCGGCTCCGCCATTCCCAGCGCCATTTGCCGCAAAGTTGAACTCCAACTTTTGGTTGGTTTCTTCCACGGCGGCGGGCGACCGGAAGGCATAAGCGAGGCCTCCGGCAACGACCAAGACGGCAGCGGACCAAATCCAACGCCGCGATATACCAAATCGCTTCGGTGCAGCACCCGGCGCCGGCGTACTCGTCAATACGGAGGAGGATGAGTTGGATTCGGTTCGAGAATTTTCCATGTAGATCACCCGGGCAACAAAAAGCTAAATCCGCCGCGCGACGCGGGCAAGAGCGACCGCTGCGGGTCCTCGACGAGGTCTCGAGTCGCACCCTCATCGTAGAAAAACCTTGCCCTGGGGAACAGTCCAAAAAAAACCAGCGATGGCCCAAGGCGATCGCTGGTCATTATCTATATCTATTTCCGAGCGAGCGCCGATCCCAAGCCACCCGGTTATCGAAAGGCTGGGCTGACTCGCGCGGGTTCACTTCTATCAATAGCGATCTCGGCCGCCGCGATCACCTCGGTCGCCCCGGTCACCGCCGCGATCACGACCACCGCCGCCACCACCGCCGCCACTGCGTCCACCGCCGCCACCACCGCCGCCACCGCCACTGCGTCCACCACCGCCACCGCCGCGATAGCCACCGCCGCCGCCGCCACCGCCGCCGCCGCCGCCACTGTAACCGCCACCATCGCCACCACCTCGGTAACCGCCGCCACCGCCACCGCCGCCCCGGTAACCACCACCGCCACCACCACCACCACCTCGTTCGTCTTTCGGACGAGCTTCGTTGACTGTGATGTTGCGGCCGTTGAATTCGCTCTCATGCAGACCGTCGATGGCGGCTTGTGCTTCCGCGTCCGAGGACATTTCCACAAAGCCGAATCCCTTGCTCCGGCCGGTTTCCCGATCGGTAATGACCTGGGCACTTTGAACCTGGCCATACTGAGCGAACAATTCCTCCAAACTTGAACTATCCACGCGGAAGCTCAAGTTTCCACAATACAATTTCCTTCCCACTACGAACTC
Organism: Pirellulaceae bacterium; assembly: GCA_030681235.1. Lineage (GTDB taxonomy): Bacteria > Planctomycetota > Planctomycetia > Pirellulales > Pirellulaceae > M30B19. Next base: position 2,254 of record JAUXWY010000205.1, read on the forward strand.
CAAACCAACAGGGAGGGATTTAGCTCAAATCTCTTTTACTTTCCGAGCCAATTAGAAAGGGGCCAACGTGGCAGCCCACCAGGAGGGACAGACGAGTCTCGGAGCAAGCATAGCCTGAAAACGCCCGACCATTTTAAGCAGGTCTCGGGTCTTCACCACGCCCATCTGTCGAGCAACGAAGGAAGCTCCCTCGCCGCCCACAGTCTCTTCCAGCAATCATCGAACCAACCGAGCAGCAGTTTAACAGGCCCCAAGGACCAAATCCAGAGAGATTTGTGTTTTGCGAACGGTCCAGGTCGGTCAGGTTTGTCGATAGAGAGGTGTCGCGATCCCGGCGCCGTCAACCGCAAACGGCAGCCAGACAAACTGATGTTTGAGCACGGCGAGATCCGACTTCCGCGGCGAAATCTCCGAGCTTGTCAGCGGAATTTGATCGCCGTTCCACGCGGCGGCGATTTCACCCACAGCCACTTGAAATTCGGCTTCCAATTCTTGTTTGGCCTCGAGCAGTCCCTCCAAAGAATTTTCGGCGTGTTTCATTTTCGTCTGGCCAGCGGCCGTTTGCCCCGCCTTTTTGATGGTACTGGCGGTCCGACCAACCGTGGTGGCCGAAATCGCCTTTTTACCCAGCAACGCACCCAGGATCGTTGTCCCCATCGTTAAGGCCGTGTCCCATTTTCGCTGCGAATGTCTCGACTGCTCCGTTTCGATTCGTTCCTTCGCTCGCTGGATTTTCCCTTCCAAGGCCGAAAGCTTCGGAGCGAATTTTTTCCGCATTTGCTCGGTCTGCAAGTCGCGATTCTCCAAAAAACCCTGTCGCAATCGAACTCGAAATTCGCGTTCCGATTCGCCGGGCTGCGAAACGGCCTTCAACGGCGCACAACTGTGCAGCGTTAGTGTTTGCTGTCGAAACAAAAACGAAAGAAACTGTTTGGCCCACAAGTCGAAGTTTTTTGCGTTACTGGCCTCCGGTGGCAACGGCGCATGGTCTGGAGCCAACCCTTGGTCTTCCAGTTGAGGATCCGCCAGTGCCTCGACATCGGTCCACACGTCGGCCGGCAGCGGCGAAAACAGTTTGACCAAGAACGCGCGCTCCTCCCACGAGTCGATCTTTTGAGCCGCACTGACAAAATGCAAACGGCCCGCCGCCAAAATCCCGGGTCGATAGACCAGCTTGTGACCCGTCGGCAACGACCGATCAAGCAGCAAGTATTTGGCGGTCACCCCAGCGGGAAGCACGACCTGCGGAGCGGAGCTGGCACCCGGGACACTCTCCGGCGCAGGCGCGGCCAACGCAGGTGCCGCCGCGACCGTTGGCGATGTTGGAACGGTTCGTGCGCCCGCCAAGCCTTGGGCCAATACTTTTAACTGATCGCGCGACAGTGGCCCGCGCAAATAAGACATCGCCCAACGTGTTTCCAACAACGTCGGCTCGCGATCGTGAACATTGTTCATCAAGAAACGTCGCGCCCCCAAGCCCGAGAGGGTCGTCTCCATCTCGCTGCGGGAAAATGAACTGCCCGTTGAAGTTGAAGCGCCTTCCAAGCCGTCCAGGACCCGCTGCTTGTCTCGCTCGGTTTGCAAGCGACCCAAGAACCAGGTACCGATATTCGACAAGCCTTTGTAGTCCAGATCAACCGGATTTTGCGTCGCCAACAAGACGCCCAACCCGTACGCGCGGGCCTGCTTCAGCAGCGTCAACATAGGCCCCTTGCTGGGCGGATTCGACAATGGCGGAAAATACCCGAACACTTCGTCCATGTACAAGATCGCGCGCAGGCTGCTGGTGCCCGACTGCGTTCGCATCCACGCGATCATTTCGTTCAACAACAGCGTGACAAAGAACATGCGCTGGGAGTCACTCAAATGAGCAATCGACAAAATTGAGATCTTGGGTTTGCCTGTGGGCGTGTAAAGCAAGTTGCCTATCTCCAAGGGCTCGCCGGACATCCAACCCGCAAACGTGGGTGAAGCCAACAAGTTGTTGATCGTCATCGCCAGGGTGACGCGATCCTTCGCCGGAAAGAAGGACTCCAAGTCCATGATGCCGACATGAGTGAGCGGCGGATTCTGCAATTGACCGATCAATTGAGGGAGAGTCAAGCCTTTGCCCGCCGTCCATGCTTGCTCCAATAACTTGGACAACAAAATGTGCTCGCGGCTCCGCACTGGATCGGCATCGATTCGCATCAAACCCAACAAACCGCTAACCGCCGAAGAAATTCGATCCTGAAACAAATCAAAGTCTTCGACAATCGCCGGGGGCGGTGGAGTCAATTCGCGGAGTAAACTCAACGAGCGCGCCGTGTTCGAACCTGGCGTGTAAAGCGCGATCTCGACCGCGTTGCGAAAAGCCTGAATTCGTGCGGGTTCTTGATCCCACTTCGCCAATCCCTCACGCCATTTCTTGGCTTCTTGTTTGGCGAACTCGTTTGGACTCAGTCCCTGGCGCACGGCTTCGGCCGGCTCGATCCAGGGCTCAAAATCTTCGGCCTGCAAATTCGGAAAAGTCAGCAGCAAATTGGCGATGTCCCCTTTGGGATCGATGACCAGCGCCGGGATTCCGTCGATCCCGGCGTCTTCCAGCAGGGACAAACACAGTCCCGTCTTGCCGCTGCCCGTCATACCAACCACCATGCCGTGCGTGGTCAGATCTTTGGAATCGTATAGCAGCGGAGTTTGCGTCGTTTGGCCCGTCGCTGGATCGATGGTTCGTCCCAGATAAAAGACGCCTAACTTCTCGTAAGACTTGTCTTGCTGCGACATTCCATTTAGCTCCTAGCGAATCATGCGTTGCGCCACCAACGACGCATTTTAGCCAGCCCGACCGAATCGTGCACTTAGGGAGAAATATTACGACTTGGCCGACCCCACCCAAAAATCAAGCCAAGAACGGCTCACCGCTGACGAATGTCGAGATACGTTCGCCGTCGGGGAAGTAGAAGTCGGCGCGTCCGTTCAAAGCAAAGACTTGCAGTGAACCGCCCATATCAACTTTCGATGCGACAGTTTCCATGCCCACGCTGTGGTGCCGATCGTTCGGAACTAGAGGCCAGTTGCCCATCGTGTTCTTGGTGCCCGGCTGTTCCCACTCCCGAATCGGTTCGTAATTCCTTCGCACACTCGGACCGGTCTGAAGCGTTGAAGGAAATGACCCACTTGATCGACATCGCGTACTATTACGCACCGTCCATCATGTTGGCCTTGGGCTGGTGTGGCGTTGTTCAAATCGCTCGCGGCGACGCTTTTGGAATCATGATGGGAGTCGTTTTGTTCGCCATTGGCGGAACCGGTTTTCTGCTTTTACGTGTGGTTCGAGAGTAGCGGTGTATCGTTGCGGTCTCGGTTGAATTCGCTTGCTGAACAAATCTGTCCCTCGACCGCTTCCCCGCGCGGGGAGTGCCGTTCTAGCTGTCAAACTTCCGCTCCAACGTGACGAGCACGTTGGGGGCGTCTCTTGTTCCTGAATTGATATTTGGGTGGCACTCGCGTTTGGAAGAAGATCACTCGGGGCGGAAGCACGTTCGAACACCGAGTGTACGTTCACGCGGGGCCAAACTTGATTGCGGAATACAACGCGGGCGTCGCCGCCAATAGTCCGGCTCAGGAATACGTTTACGCAGACCAGATCGACTCGCTGGTGTTGATCCATCGCAGCGACAATCAAAAACTCGGAGTCACTCGCAATCGCCAGTGGAGCGTCACGGCCTTGCACGACTTGGCCAACGGCAACATCGTCGAGCGTTACGCGTACGACATGTTGGGCAAGCGCACCATCTACGCCGCCAACGGCACCACCGTCCGCACCACCTCCTCCTTCGGCAACAACTTCGGCTACACCAACCGCTGGCACGACGAAGAGTCCGGACTTGTCAACTTCCGAGCCCGACACTACAACCCGCTAACGGGTGAGTTCCTAAGTCGGGATCCATTGGCATTTGTTGACGGCATGAGCGTCTATCGTGGGTACTTTCCGCTATATGGAGTAGATCCGTTAGGGCTTTATTCCGAATACAATCCTAACTGGCCCCATTGGCATCATTTGCTTCCACAAGCAATTTTTGAGCAACTAAACATTCCTGGGATTGATATTAATGATGGTGAGTACGGGTACATACTAAGGGCACAGGACCACGTCGAAAAAGGCGGAATTCATCCAACTGGTTGGGATGATGATTGGCGAGTGTGGTTAAGCAAGGAAAAAGGTCCAATTACAAAAGAGAAGGTAGACGCGCAGCTTAAAAAAATGATGGGGTCTGAGAAATATAAGGACATTTACGCAAATGGCTTTAAGACAAAACGATCTTGGAATGCTTGGAAAACTTATTGGCATGCACAATCCGATATCGTGAAGGGCAATGTTATACGAGCATTGATCGAGAGGGGAGCAAGGTTTACGCGCGCGAGTCGATTCGCTCTCCGTATGAAGCGACTCGCGCAAAAGCTACCTCGAAAAATCCCGGGTTTTGGTTTTGCCATTGGCATAGTTGGTTTTGGTGCGACGGCGCAAGCCGACGGAGTTGGGTGGGCGGTGATTGAAGTCGCTGCTGATTCGAATCCACTGACGTCAGGTGCGTACATGACAGGTCAGGTAGGGGGCGCTGTACTGGGGTTGTTCATGGATGAGGAGGATGACCAGTATTTGAATGAAGAGGTCGGGCGCCAGCTAATGCTTCAAATGGAACGCGAATCGCTCCAGGATGGGTTTGTTCCATTCGGACCGTCGATGGGTCAGTGTGTGCCAATAGCGCCACGTGGTCCTGATCGCCCCCCATTCGCACCTGGCCTTGCTCCCCCGCTGGAGACACCTATTACTCCGATAAATCCGCAGGAAGAAGCTGATCGGGGGTTTATCGGGGGGATAATGCGATCAAGACGCCCTTATTGATTACCGGTCATCCAATCGCTATCGTTCTCAGCGAGCGCATCGGTTTTTCGAATGTACGATACTGACCCAAACGCGGTCCAATTTTGGAAAGGTAAACATGATCACATTACTCAAGAGTCGAGAATATGGTGGTAAAGGTGTCGATGTAATGTACGGAAGATTCTTTCACGGAATTGAAAGGCGTGGAGGCGATTATCCTTCAGATAAAGACTATAGGATGAATCACACACAAGATCGCCCGATGCACCTGTGGAAAAACGTTTTTCAACCGAGTAATTTTTTTTGTCCTTGCGGTAAAATGGCATTCGAAAGGACGCTCTTTGATTCGCTCGAATTGATAGATTGCGATTCAGAGCCTTTAATAATCGATAGGCCATACTACTTGAAGTACGACTTGAGTATTGATTCCATGACGTACTTCGGATTTGTTGATTATCGTAAACAACAGAAGTTTTTGTATTCGCAAGCAGAGGATCCGGCGTTAAAGATCGACAGAGAATTTGTAGTAGTCTATCCGAAACACGCATGGGACTTTTTGAGAGATAAGTTTGGGCTCAATGACTCGGAACTTCAGGCACAACGTAAAGCGTTCGAATCTGAATCTGAACTGCTGAAAATTGTTGGTGTTGATTACATCGAGCGATTTGGTATTGTCGACGCGTCAAACTTGATTGATGGATGGTTACTATCGCCCCACGTGTTTGGCAGGCTAAAGGATGAGATTCACCCATACTTTTTCGAATTCAAGCAAATGCCATAACCGAAGTTGGTGGTTTGGCTGAGTGGAGTGATCTGTTGGAGCAGATTTCCAGCGCGCCAAACCAAGACGATCGATCCGCTGAACAACCAGTCGGAAACCGTCTATCATGCGACCACCGGCCGAGTATCCGCGCAGAAGGATGCCAAGGGCGTGTCGATGTCGTTTACCTACAACCCACTGGGACAAGTCCTGACCTCCACCGACCGAGCCGCCAAAGTCACCACCAATACCTACAACAACATGGGTCAAGTGGCGACCGTAACCGATGCGGAAAGCCGCACCACGGCTTATGGTTACAACTTGCTCGGGGCTCGGAATTCGTTAACGTTCTCCGACACCGGAGTTCAAACGGTCAACACGTTTGATGGCGCCGGACGACCGCTGGAGATCACTTCGCCCTCCGGTCGCAAGCAGAACCTGACCTACAACTTCTTGGGCAATGTCACCCAAGTCCAGTTCAAGAATTCAGGCGGGACCGTGACCGAAAGGCGCGTCGCCAGTCCCTGGCGGCTTGCGGGTGAATAAACTCCTACCCAAACATCAGCCACGTGGGGAAACGGCCTCCACGGCCAAAACCTACAACGACCGAGGGCAATTGGCCACCGAAGCCACCACGTACGCGGGCCAGACCTACACGGTCACCTACCATTACCTCTGATCTTGGCAACCTGGGGTTGTGGATTTTCTCCCGAGTTTTTCCGAGATCGTTCAGTAAAAGATCGCCGTTTTCTCAAAGATGGTTGCCAGACGCCGCTGCGCGGTGCTCAACCTCAGAGGCTGGAACGGACTTCAAGCCGAAGAATTCAAACAAAGACAATAAAACCCCCCACCCAAGCCGGAGCCCAAGTTTTGGCTCTCTGCTGGAATTTCTTTTAC
>JAUXWY010000206.1 GCA_030681235.1 Pirellulaceae bacterium
GAATTACTTGGGTTGTTCGCTGTTCGCATTCTTGGCCCGTTTGGCCGCTGGCGACTCGAAGTAGAGTCGGACGCTGATCCCAAAAGGGGTCTGACCCTTTGGAGGCGAGTCGTTTTTCTAACCTATTTACGAGACTCGCCGGAGAGGGTCCGACCCCTTTTGGGATAGGCTCTAAGGAGATTCCAGATTTGGAAAATCCAAGAACCCGCAGTGTATCGGTTTAGCGAGCGCTGGTGTACCGGCTTCAGCCGGCGGGGTGCGATGAAACCGCTCTTTTCAGCTCCCCTCCGGCTGAAGCCGGTACACCAGCGATTGCTAAATTGGATTTTTACCAGCAGTCCCGTCGCGGTCGTCGGGCGAATTACTTGGGTTGTTCGCTGTTCGCATTCTTGGCCCGTTTGGCCGCTGGCGACTCGAAGTAGAGTCGGACGCTGGAAACGACGGAAATCTCAGGATGCATCGGCAGTTCTTGGGCTTGAACGTCGCCGTCGGACAAAAGTCCTCGGTAGTACGTGTTGCGTGGTCGATAGGCACGAAGGAAGGGAGTGTCGCGCCTCCAACCACTTCTAAATTCCTCGTCATACGTGTTGACAAACGAATGGTACAGTGATTCCGGATAGCGAATCGTGGTTTGCTCCTGCACGTTGATGACCGGTGGAACGTCATCGAATAAGGCGGTAAGCAACTGGTCGGATTTGCTGCGGGCCGCCTTGACCGCCTGTTCGCGAGCTTTGTGTTTGTAGTCGTCCAGTTCTTTGCTCCAATAGTCGAAGGCAATGATGTCGGTGACTCCGTGCTCAAAGGCTACCTTGAAGGCCTTGGATGCATTGGCATCGTTGGGTACTGCCAAGTGAATATTGGTCTGCATCCGGAAACCAGCTTTCTTTTCCACGCCGACTTCGGTATTATCGCGCTGCTCGATATTCCATTCGTAAACTGGCAGCACAGCAATAAAATCCTCCACAATGTTTTCAGCAGGAATACCCATCTTCAGCCATGATTCCCGTAGTTGGCCGATGGTTTTGTCGATCAAAGCGTGGCATTCTTGAGCGGTCGGGCTTTCGCTGGTAACCGCCAACACGATTCGGATCTCGGTCGGCCGCACACGAATCTCGGCGCGTCCATCAATCACAATGAAGGCTTCAGCCGCTTCGCGATTCAGCATCGGCAGGCTCGCCACTGAATTGTCGTGCGCCTCGACACCGCCGATCGAGCCGGCGAACTGCGCCCACGTCACCGACTCGGCCAGACAAAATAACAACCATACCAAGACCAAGCGAATCATCAGGTGGCACATCTCTAAACTCCGAAAAAAGTGGACGTTGTCAGGAAAACACATGTGGCCGCACGAACACAACTCAAAATCATCCGCGGCCTTTGTCGATAGTTCTCACCGCCCCACAGGAACCCTGCCGCCATTATTGGTGCAGGCAAATCGCTTGGCAATCAGTTTCTCGACCAATCTTCGTTTTATCACAAGTTCAGTCCGCCACACGAATCTGGTCGCGAAGTATCAGGTCATGGTAAAATAAATCACCCCAAAACCAACGAAGCTCAGCAGTTGAATGATGATCGCAAACCAATATGGGCCGGGCGATTTCTCCTTCTGGACTACCATGAAATCCCCTGCCCATCCAATCACCGCAAAGCCGGTAAACAACTCTAACGCGATCATAAAGGCAGCAAAAACTCCAAATCCGAATATCAATGCAAGAACCTCATTTTAGAGAATGACTTCAATGAATTCCATTCAACCGACATGTCCTTCTGTCATTCTTTTGTTTCCTACAACGTTTTCAGAACCGCCAAAAACCGTATATCCTCGGGGCCGATGCTGGCGACATGTGCCGCAATTGTGGACTTGGTCAATTCTTCAAACACGCCCAGTATCGCGGTGGCCTCTAGCTTGTGCCACGAGCGGTGTTCATCCGAAAGATCGGTCTTCAAGTAGACGTTCAATTGCAACTCGGGGTCGAACTCGGATTCAGTCGTGCGTAAGGCTTGGTCCCAAATCGCCAGCAGAGGACTGGTGAAGGTGATCGTGTTCGAACCTTTGAACTGTTGCAGTACATCCTTCTCCGCTTGTTTGGCGTTGCGTTCCAATTCCGCCTGGGTCAACGATTCGCCGGCAAATTGCAACCCGTATTTTGTCGCGAACAATCCGAGCGACGGGAGCAGAGACTTTGCCGCGATGGCAACACCGGCTACCGGATTGAACAATGCCACCAGTCCGCCGATCAACAAAAAGCCGCCGAAGATACGATCGTCCAAGGCATCGATATAGTCCGCAATTTCCCGAGTCCGGTCGGCCATCGACTTGTTTGCGTTTGGCTTGGTCAATTCGGCGGACTGGGTTTGTTTGATCAACAAATCTCGCAGCATTGCTTGTGAGTGTTCGTTGGGTAAATGAAAGATTCGCCGTTTGGGCAAATCGTTGATCGGCGGAACACCGTCGGGCAAACTGCGCAGAATCGCCAGCGAATACGCGTCGGGACTGCGACGGTCGGGAATCAAGAAGTAATGGCGTTCGTCATACTTTTGGTCCGCTGGGGCCGAGGTCGTCGAGCCAAAGTGCATCAGACTGCCGACCATCTTGCTGACGCTCTGTATGCCCGAAGTTGCCTGTTGAATTCCGCTGGACACGGAAGAGTAGCCGAGATTCGTCGCGTTCTTCAGCAAACCGGTCAGGTCCATAAATCACTCAGCAATATGTAGATTCGTTGATTAGCGTCGTTACACGGATCGGCAGCGATTGTGGTTCGCTTGCTCTTTCAATTTATTGGCTAGGGTGTCCCAAATCAATCCGAGTCAATCCGTAACGAAAGGGGTACAGACCGGACTGCCCCGGCCCGGACAATAGTTCCGTCGCTTTTCCTCCGCTCGACGCGTTCAGTTGTTGCGTCATAAAATGTTGAGTCACGAAAGTATCGAATCGAAAAAGCTCGCAGAAAAAATACTCCGTGCCACACCGCCCCGTACCGGTTCATCCGGCAGGACGGTGAGCTTTGCAAGTTAGAACCCGTCACCCACACCACCTCCATTTCTCCCGCCCCATGCCGGTTCATCCGGCAGGACGGCAAGTTTGGCGGATCGTTTCTAATTCGGTTGCAGAATCTTGGCCCGTCGTACAAGATGTGAATACGGCCGGTTGGCTACACAGGTTTTGCGACGAGGTGACCGATGAACATCGGTTCAAGCCATGACCATGAATCCATACGAAACACCTCGAACCGTACCGGAGTCAAAAAAGCCCCTTGCGCCGCAATCTTCCTGGGATCGATGCCCCATTTGTGAAGTGTCGCTGCAGAGATGGGCGGTCTTCAATACCGTTTCCTATTTTCGATGCGAAACCTGTGGCACTAGACTATCGCTCGAGGCTCATTGGTCCTTTGCATGGATCATGCTGGCAATTCTTGCACCGTGGTTGGCGGTTGTCGTTATGCAACGAATCTATGGGGTTTGGACCGAGTATCCGTTGCTGCCCCACTTACTTGGAATCACGTTTTTCCTGGTTGGCCTGACTGTTCGATACTTGTTTGGCAAGATCGTCGTCAAATCCAATTGGCTTCTGTAAGGAGTATGCAAATGGTCTTGATGTATCAGCTGCTCAAGCAAAGCCCGTACATCGCTTGTCTTATCTTGTTCTGGATTACTCAATCGAACTGTCTTGCTCAGCAACCTAACATCCTGTTGATCTACACGGATGATCACGGCTTCGGCGATGTTTCAACTTATCGCCAAGCGGATGTCTTGACGCCGAACATCGATCGGATTGCTCAACAAGGAATGTTGTTTTCGTCGATGCGAGCCAACTGCACGGTATGTTCACCGTCACGAGCCGCATTGCTGACCGGGAAGTATGCCGATCGAGTGGGCGTCCCCGGTGTGATTCGGACGCACGCGGCGGACTCGTGGGGTTACCTGGATCCGTCGGTACCGTTGCTGGGCGATGTCCTCAAGGCGGCGGGTTATCAAACGGCTCTGATTGGCAAGTGGCATTTGGGGCTGGCGTCTCCCAACACGCCCAACCAGCGGGGCTTTGATTTTTTTCATGGCTTTCTTGGCGACATGATGGACAGCTACTCGGACCATCGCCGGCACGGCCATAACTACATGCGACTGAATGCAACCGAGATCGATCCGTCGGGACACGCGACGGAACTGTTCACCGATTGGGCGTCGGACTATCTTCGTCAGCGAGCCCAAGCGGACGACGGGCCATTCTTTTTGTTCTTGGCCTACAACGCGCCGCACTTTCCCATCGAACCGCCAGCCGAGTGGCTGGACCGAGTCCAACAGCGATCGCCAAGCCTGGACGAAAAGCGAGCGAAGAACGTCGCTTTTATCGAACACTTGGATGATGGCATCGGTCGAGTCTTAGCGACACTTGCGGAGGTCGGCTTGGAGCAGGAGACGCTTGTCATCTTCACGGCCGATAATGGGGGTTCATTGCCGCATGGCCAGAATAACGATCCGTGGCGTGGTGGGAAGCAGAGTCATTACGACGGTGGCTTACGAGTTCCCTTTATGGTTCGTTGGCCCGGTCGAATTCCAGCGGGCGGGAAGTCGGACTACAACGGTTTGGTATTCGATTTGTTCCCCACGATTGTGGAATTGGCCGGCGGCAAACCTGCCTCAGACTTGGACGCCGTAAGCTTGGTGCCCCTCTTCGACGGGCAATCCATGCCGGGTTCGCGTGACTTGTATTTCACTCGTCGGGAAGGCGGACCTCAATTCGGAGGCAAGACGTACGAAGCGATCATTCGCCACCCGTGGAAGCTATTGCAAAACGATCCTTTTAGTCCCTTGGAACTGTATCATCTGGAAGACGATCCGTACGAGACGCACAATCGAGTGTCGGACAGCCCGGAGATCGTCAAAGAATTGCGCACAGCGCTACGCACCCACATCCAACGCGGCGGCTCGGCGCCCTGGCAGCCCCCAGATCGATAAAACAGTATTTCAAGCAAGCGTTCGCACCGCCTGGTTCGTCAGGTTTGGGTTGTGAGTTCGAACTAGTACTCCTACTCAGTGCAACGGCACTCCTACTCCTACTCGTACTCGTACTCCTACTCGATTTGATCCTCGAACACCTCGATGGTTCGTTGAATCAATTGAGTCAGCAACATTCCGAGTCGCTCGTTCGACATCGCTATGTTCAAGTGCTAAACGAGTATCGACCACCAAAAGACTTGCGGCAGAACGTATGGTCTGGACCTGCGGCAGCGCGATAGAAGTCAAGAACGCTGGGGATTCGATGCCTGACGTCAAGGCATCCTTGCCAGATGACTTTGCCTGTAACAGTGCTTCCCGGTCGACGCCCGGAAACAGGGCCGCAAAGTCGTTCGTTTCATGTTGTGTCAAATCGAGGTACATGGGGACACCGAAGTGTGGTCGCACGCCACCGGTACGAAAGCCTTCGATAAGATCAGGAACCGCAGCCATTTTCTTAGTCGCGACTTCCCAAGCCGGTCCGTCACTGGGGCGAGCCAAAGGCCCGTAGTGACGTCCATCCGCGTCCTGACAATAGATTTCCTTCAAATCCAAACTACCACCCTCGCCGAAGCCATGCTTCATCCACAAATCGCGATAGATGGTCCAAGCTTTCTCGTCGGGTCTGGCCTGTAACGCCGGCTTATTGATCAAAGCGACGTAATCGACCGTTTCTTGAACATGTGTGAATCCCCATTCTAATTCTTATTTCAACGTTGAGTCGTACGCCCTGATCTGCTACTGCGAAAGCCATTCCAACGAAACCCGATCGACTGCGGAACTAAAAACAAATTGTTGCCTGGTTCACCGTTTGTTCCCGGGTCTATCCGACACTCGGTCGTTTTGTCATTCAATTGGCAGAAGGTAGGATGTGGGAGGTGGAGCCATTTCAACCGCGATTTCGTTTTCGGCGGCAATTTGAGCAGCAAGCTGCTCGAAGGACGGCTCTCCGGCTTTACCCGTTTCGACGATGAGACGACCGTATCGATTTGTTGCAAGTTGGTTCCGGAGCGTTGTTTCGAAGTCTTGGATGTTGACCTCTTGAATTCCGATTCTAAATCTTCCTGGATTTTGCATCGCATGATCGGGGATATAGATGCGAAGCGACGGCTTGATGTTCTCGGGTTGGTCGGTTGGGAAACTCTCCGCATATTTCCGCAACGCAGAGTCTGGATCGAATCCAGTAGGTGGCGGAAGATAAACAACCAAAACCTTTCCTTGTTCTGCAAGTTGGGTCAAGAGTTCAACGACCTCTCGTTCGCCTTCAGCGTTGCGTTTTGTGCTTGAATGAACGACAATTGAAATCACTCCATCGGTTTGAGAAATATAGCCAGCCAAGAATTCCGTCAGTTGAGTTCCACTGAACCGTCGATTCAAATTCTTCAGTTTGAAGGGCTTTTCTTCATCATCGATGTCAATGTTCAAAGTACCGATCGGTAGCCGAACGATCCCATGGTTCGGAGGTGCTGAATTTGGGGTGTGTCGTTTTGGAGGTGCTAGTGGCGCAGCCTTTTGCGCAACCGCTAATTCAATCGAACCAAAGTACATCGAAGCAGCTAACAAGCCCAGCAGAAATTTGCTCATTGTATTTTCACCTAAGAAACGAACGACCTCGTCAGGGACCCCATTTCCGCCCGTGCCCCCGTTTTGTTTAACACGTCCTAGAGCGTGTTGACTCGCAGGCCGACCATACGGGCACTGACACCCGGATTATACAGTCCCGGACGAAACTGTTCACGGTCACTTTCGGTCTAGCAATGGCAGATGTTCGCGAGATTCGCCACCCTACGAATCAAAGATGGTACTTGAACTGTTGCAGAGGGTCATGGTCAAGTCAGGGCGGCGCTTCGCCGAATGCGAGCAACAGGCACTAAGAATCTAAAACGGAAATAATGGCGGACCTTGACGCCGTGCTATGATCCGAGAGGCCAAAGAATCGAGAAAAAGAATCAGTCGAAAATTAAACCGATGTGCCGAGCGCCATCTAAAATTCGCAAAATCTGAACCGAGTTCATTTCAATGCGATAAAAAATCATCCAGCGCTGCTGTGGAATCCCGCGTATTCCTGAACCGAACTCGGGATAAGCCTGTCCATTTCAGGATGACTTTGCAGAATTTCACACCGCTTGCGTATCTTTTTGGTTACCTGGACCGCTGTATGCGGACGATCTTTTGCGATGAAGTCTAGGATTTCATCCAGGTCAGTCGATGCAGCAGAAGTAAACTGAAGAGGCTTCATTCTTCACGACTGCTCTTTTCAATTTGAGCTGCTCGTTTCTCAATTCGGTCAAAGACATCGTCAGCGGATAACAGATCGCCATTGTCTGCTTGTTGGATTCCCACCTGAACAGCATCAAAAACTTCGGCTTTGCGTTTCAGCAAATCAACAGCCATGTTCAAAGCTTGCCCCGTCGAGCTGGCCTTGCCCGACATGATCAAGGATTCAATGAATTTGGAGTTATCTGGAGTTAGGTCGATGATGGACATTTTTTGGTCTCCTATTTTTCGCTGCCAATG
>JAUXWY010000207.1 GCA_030681235.1 Pirellulaceae bacterium
GGACGACCGTGTTCAAACCACCCAACAGGGTATCCAAATGAATGTGGGCATCGATGAAGACTTCCGGCCGATTGTACCGGTAGATGATGTACGCCACAAACAAACCACCGAAGAACAGCACTTCGGTCACCAGGAATAACCAAATTCCCAGCTTGCCGGAATCGAACTGCTGCTCGGCAGTATAAAAATGATGCGCGATAAACGGAGCATGCTCATGCTCGTGGTTGTGTTCCAAATCCACGAGCACCGAGAATTCGTCGCGATCTACTTTTGTCGTTGCCATGAAACCATCCAAATCGAATTAACAGTTAGCAGTTAACGGGAGCCAAACCCACTTCGAGCAAACGATCGATCCCTAGTGCGGCACGGATGCGGGTTGTTGACTTGGCGCGGCTTCCCGCTTCGGAATGATCGGGATATAGCCGTCCACCGATTCGTCGTATACGACCGAACCGAAGTCGTAGGGCTCCGAAACAATCACGCGATGTTCGAAATTATGGAACGACGGCGGCGAGCTGCATTGCCATTCCAACGTCGCTGCGCCCCAAGGATTTCCGCTGCACTTGCGGCCGAAATACCACGCGTGGACCAGAACCATCATCGCACCAAAAATGCCAATCCCCAGCGTAAACGCTCCCCAAGTTGAAGCTTGGTGGTAGGTTTGGTAAATCTCGGCGTATTCATGATAGCGGCGCGGCATGCCCAGGCTGCCCATGATGAACTGCGGGAAGAAGGTCAGATTGAAACCAACGAATACCAGGAAACAAAACAGCTTGCCCAAGGGCTCGTTGTACATTCGGCCGCTCATCTTTGGCCACCAATGAAACAAGCCGCCTAACAAAGCCGTCATCGTCCCACCGACCATGACATAATGGAAGTGAGCCACGACAAAGTAAGTATCGTGAAGCGGAATGTCCGTTGAAAGGGCACCCAACCACAAACCGGTTAGCCCACCGATACCGAACAAGAATATGAATGACATCACGTACAACATCGGCGTCGACAGGTTGATGTCGCCGCGATACATCGTACACAACCAATTGAAGACTTTGATTGCCGAAGGAACCGCCACCGTAAACGTGATGGCACTAAATACCAACGACGTCAATTCGGATTGGCCGCTCGTGAACATGTGGTGCCCCCACACCAAAAATCCAATCAAAGCGATCGCCACACTGGACAAGGCAATAAATTTGTAGCCGAAAACTTCCTTGCGGCAATGGACTGCCAACATCTCGCTGATCACGCCCATCGCTGGCAAGATCATGATGTAAACGGCTGGATGCGAGTAGAACCAGAAAAAGTGTTGGTACAACAGCGGATCACCACCGTAAGCTGGATCAAAAATCCCCAGCTTCAAGGTGCGTTCCACAATCAGCAACAACAAAGTGATACCCAAGACCGGGGTCGCCAAAACTTGGATGATGCTGGTCGAATACAACGCCCACAACAACAACGGCAACCGAAACCAGGGCATGCCTTTCGGCCGCATCGTGTTGATCGTCACCAGAAAGTTCAGTCCGGTAAAGATCGAACTAAACCCCAAGATAAACGCACCCATGGTCGCGGCAATCACATTGGTCTTGCTGCTCGACGTGCTGTACGGGGTGTAGAATGTCCAACCGGTGTCCAACTGAGTCGTTGCCAACACCACGATGAAGAAAATGCCACCCAACCAATACAACCACAAGCTGGCCAGATTCAATCGTGGAAACGCCACGTCTTTAGCCCCTAACATCATGGGCAACACGAAGTTACCGATAATTGCTGGCACGCTCGGGATAATGAACAAGAACACCATGACCGCGCCATGCAGCGTGAACATCTGGTTGTACTGTGCACTGGACAGGAACCATTCCTTTGGTGTGTATAATTCGGTTCGCAAAACCAAGGCAAACACACCGGCCAGGAACAACGACGCAATCACGCCGTACATGTACATGATGGCGATGCGTTTATGGTCCAGCGTGAAAATCCACGACATAACGCCCCGCGAAGCATCCAAATAATGATTCGAGGCTGCGTGTCCGAAAAGCTGCTGTTTCTGAGTGATTGTCGCCATGACTGCGACCTCCTTAAACTTGTTGTTCTGCCGAATTGGGCGAACTTGTTATTTTCTGGTTTGGATATCTTCTGCGATTGTCTGGCTCGGCACCGTCAAGAAACTAAGGCCCCGCACCTTCTGGGGCTGGTGTGGGTTTGGCAGGTTCGGAATACGTACCACCGTCGACGGCTTGCAAAAATTTAATGATGTATCCAATTTGGTCGGGTGACAATTTCCCTTCGAAACTCGGCATTTGGTTCGCGAAACCCTTTACGATTTGTTTGTCCGGTATGCGAATCGAATCGGAAACGTAGTTCTGCCACTCGTCCGAGTCTGGTCCGCCAAAGCTTAACGACGGGCCAGAAACAAAGTCTCGGGAGGTGCTGCTCGCCAGGCCCTTGAAACTTGGTCCGGTTTTGGCCGACCCATCATAGGAGTGGCATCCCGCGCAATAGATGTTGTAGAGCCTATGACCATTGGTGACCGGATGATTTTGATCATCTTTCCAGCGGACGTTTTTGCGCAACATTTCTGCCCACGGTTCGGCATGTACCTTGACGTCTTTGACCATCTTCGAATGACCGTCACCACAATACTCCGTGCAGAACAGTTTGAAATCGCCGACCAAAATTGGCTTGAACCACAGGGAGTGTTTCCGGCCCGGCATGACATCCATTTTGGCTCGGAATTCAGGAACGTAAAAACTGTGGATCACATCATCGCTGACCAACTGCAACCGAACGGGTTGATTGACCGACAAATGCAGCGTGTCCGTTATTTCGCCATTCGGATAAGTGAACTGCCAACCGAACTGAAAGGCCTTCACCTCAATCAGTTCTGCTTGGTTGTCCGGCGTTCTCAGGTCCGCGTACCCACTTGCGCCTTCGAAGAAAATCCAAACTAAAATCACACTCGGTCCAAGCGTCCAAATCAACTCCAATACCGTCGAATGCGTGGGAGACGGTTTTGGGACATAGCCCGGACGCCGGCGATAGATCACGGCGAACCAACACATGACCACGACAATCGCCACAAATGAAATGATCGAAATCCACAGAATTGCATCGAATAAAAAATCCGTCTTATCGGCAAAAGTAGAACCTTTGGCCGGCAAGTAGAACTGCGCCAAACTTTGCATCGGATTGATCATATCATTCGTTCTCTTGTATTTGCTTCCGGTGGCCCAACGGACACACCGAACAACTTCCCAACTAAACTTGTTCAAACTCAATCAGCGGACGGTCATCCGCGACCGCAACACTGTGCCCAGTCCGCCGGACCCAATATGGGACCAAACTAGCGACTAGGACCAACACCGTTGCTGCCCCACCTAATTTCATCAGAAACACGGCGTTTGGCGAATAGTGCCCCGTCGCCGAATTGAACTGGTAACAGGCAAATAGAAACCTATTGATTGGGCTGCCGATCTTCCCTTCGGCCGCTTCAATCAAAGCTTGTTCCAAAACACCCGCATCAACTTCTAGCCCATGAATGTAACGCACCACCTTTCCACTTGGACTGCATAAAACAATCAATGGTGGATGAACAAAGTGACCGTTCTCGATCCGCTTGTACTTGAAACCAATCGTCTCAGAAACTCGTCGGATCTCGCTCGGTTGCCCGACCAAAAAATGCCACCCGTTTGCAGTTTCGGGCCGGTCGTACAGACTCACATACTTGTTTTTCGTGTCACGTGCCCGGGCCGGTGTCTCCGTTGGGTCCAAGCTGATCGACACGATTTGGAAATCCGTTTCGGGTCGAAAGCCCATCCCCTTCAGCGTATTCGTCAAGTTGGTGAACTGGACACTGCACAACATCGGGCAATCCGAGTAGTTCAATGACAACAAAACCGGCCGAGTGCCGTCGAACAAATCGAACAACAGACGCCGATTGCCTTGATCGTCGGTAAACCCCAAATCCAACGGCAACTGGACTCCCGTTCGCTCGATGACCCCAACTCCATCTTGGTCATCCACCCACCGCTGGTGCATTTGAGCGTTGGCAGTTGTCGACACAGCGACCCACGGGAAAAGTCCCATCGCCAAAACAAACAACCCCCACCACAGACTCCTGCGAGTCGCGAATTGGGAAGTCGGTAAATTGATTACAACTTTCGTGTTCACGTCGATCTTAATGCCCGGATGGGGCGCTCCATTTCTGAACGGTCTTTTCCATCGAGGTCCCAAGCGGCTTGATCTTTCGCTCGGCTGACCCTTCCGACAACGCCGACTTTTGGCCTTCCAAATAGTCCGAAGCAGCCGAAACCGTCGACGCGTTCTGTTTCGAAACGGCGTCGTTCTTCCACTGGAAATAGTAACCTTGAGCCAAAGCGATCATGGCATAGGTCAAAATAGCTGAAACAGCTGTCAGTAAGATCACAGCAGGCGCATCGATATCCTGGTAATGCGGTCTCGCGTCGTTGAGGACCGGCGGTGCATGTTGACTCATTTGCTTATTTCTCCGACTTCTTTGCCCAAACTCTCGAAAACGTCCGCCACCAATCAACCCGAAAACAAAATCACCCCACAACCAACCGGCTTAGTGAACCTTGTGATTTAGCGAATCGACCAAGCGTGGATCTCGCAATGGAATCAATGGACGATCTCCGGCTTCCCAGCAGAAAAACGCCGCGTACAACATTGCCATTCCCAGGAAGCAACAGGCTTCCACCGGGCCAAAAATGTGCTTGGGCGTGCCCATTCCTTCGACACCCAACGCGCCCAAGTCCTGGAAACTGACAAACATTTGCGGCATCACGATCCAGAAGTGGTCGTACCAATGCATTGCCAATAAGGCAATCACGGCATACCACAAATAGTTCTTGTTCCGGCGCAATGTCCGCGGCATCATCAACAGGAAGGGGATCAAAGTATGTCCGCAAAGTAAGACCAACGACGCCCACCGCCAACCCCCATCCAAACGCGGACGGTACCAAATGGTCTCTTCTGGGATATTGGCGTACCAAATCAATAGAAACTGACTAAAAGCGATGTAGCTCCAAAAGAAGATGAAGCCAAAGGTGAACTTGGACAAATCATGATAGTGGTCTTCGGTCACGTCTTCGGTCAAAATACCCCGCTTTTGCAGCATCAACAGAATCAAAATGATCGTACAAAAAGCGCCCAACATTCCACCCGCGAAGAAATAAACTGGCCAAATGGTACTGAACCAAATCGGTGCCAACGACATCGACCAATCAAACGAGGCAAAGATCACAGTGATTGCAAACAACAGGACCGAAGGCGCACTCCAGAACTGCATCCGCGAAGTCAAATTATGGTCGCCATTTTCGTCTTGAATTCGCGATCGGTTCAAATAGTACCGAGCAAGAACGATCCAAACCGTGAAGTACACGACCGCTCGCACAGCAAAGTGCGTCGGGTTCAGGTAATAGGCGACTTTGTCCGGTGACAATACCTCGGTCGCATATGTCGTGTTGGCCCACAAATACAACAAATACTCCGGAGCACCGTAGACCGAAGGGGCAATGACCGAAAGCAAAATTGGAACAAACAGGAGCGCCAAATATGGAATCGTTCCGGCCATGATCTCAGCGATACGTCGCACTGCCACGCTCCAGCCAGCTTTGGTTAGATGCTGCACCAAAACGATAAACAGGGCTCCGAGACTAATCGAGATAAAGAACAGAAAATTGACCAGGTAAACATGCAAAAAGCTCGTTATCCCATTGGCCATGAAAAAGGACAACGCAAATGAAGCCGCAATCAATACCAATCCGCCAACACCGCCCAATAGGATAAGGCTCCCACCGGTGTCACCCAGGCTCACATTCGGTGATGTGACTTTCGTCTTCTTGACAGCGTGCATTTAACTATCTTCTCTTCAAGTGTCCGCAAGTTTGTACTTGCATGATCTTCAAACGCAATTCAATTGTTCGGGAACACAACGTTCTTACATTCGCCATTCTTGGCGTCCGCAGATCGTTTAGTTCGTTCGGCCCGAGTTTTCACTCGCGGTGTCAGCCGCTTCTCCGCCAGCCGCGCTCGACTGATTCGCTACCGCTGGAACCGCTTGGTCAACCGTAGCTCCCGTTGGAGTCGAGGCATCACCGCCAGCCGCTGCAGGCGATTCCGGAGCCGAAGGTTCAGTATCTGTTGGAGCTGGAGCCGTTGGAGCTGGAGCCGTTGTGCGAACTGGCACCCAGTTCCCGTCGTCGTCTTGGGCAACCGCATCGGTCATCGCGTCCTGCAACGCCTTGATGTACAACACGATGGCCCAACGGTCCTCGACCGAAATTTGTGATTTGTAAGGGCCCATTGTCCCGCGACCATTGGTGATCGTATCGAACAGCCGTCCGACTGGTTGATCGACAACGGTGTGGTCGTGCAAACTCTTGGCGCTGGTCCAATTCGCTCGTTGCAGGGCATTAAGCGCCATCGCTCGTTGATTGACCATCCCATCGCCGGACCCAGTTGTTCCGTGGCAAACAGCGCAATAGATGTCAAAACGTTGTTTGCCGCGGGCGATGGTTTCCGGAGTCACTGCAAATCGCGCCGGAAACGTCGCTAGCCAATTCGGTTCGGGCGGAGCGGTCGCCGCGTCTTGATTGACCGACGTCGAAACGTATTGTTGGATCTCAGCCAACTCCGCATGTCCTTCGGCGCCGGAGGCAACCCCTGTAAAGTAGGCCGCATCGTCTTTCAATCGCCCACGAATCACCGTACCCGCGACTTCGCCTCGCATCGCTCGTTGATCGGCAAAGAGCCATTCGGGCTTGTCTTCACTTGCCCCGATGTTTGGAGCAACCTGTTGGGCTTGCGACTTGTACTGCCAGTCCATATCCGGATTGAAGTGCAATCGCGGCAGCGAATGACTATCTCCGCGTGCCCGATAGATCAAGGCTGGCGGCAAGGTACACAGCGCCAACATCAAGATGAAAAGCATCTTGACAAATGCCGGCAACTTGTGGTCCGTCAGGTCCAGGTGCACTTCTTCCAAGGCGTCGGCGCCCCATTGTTCCAACTGATTACGAATCTGGCGGGGGTTGTAATTCGGGTCTTCCGCTTCAACCATCAGAAAAAAGCCGTTGTTCGTCGCCTTTTTGAATCGGGGGATTCGATGCAACGGGTTGGCAAACCGCGGCAGTCCATTGAGTGCCAAGCTCCCAAAAAGAGCCGCGAAGGCGCTACTCAAAACGATCACTTCAAACGTCACCGGAATGTTGGCTGGTAAACTGAACAACGGCTTGCCGCTGATCAAAAACGGGTAACCAGGAAAGGGTCCGATCGAATCGGTGGCATTGACCGTGTACTGCAGTCCCACCGCCAGGAACAGACCGCTCAAACCAACGGCCAGTACCAAAAACGGCAATCGCGTCCGCCGGATCCCGATCGCGGGGTCAATGCCATGCACCGGAAACGGGCTGTAGGCATCCATGCGGCGAATGCCCGCATGCCGGGCTTGCTCGCAGGCGTGCACCAACTTATCTGGCGACGAAAACTCGGCCAGAATCCCGACCAATCGGCTGGTCGGACCGGTCGGCGTTTGGGCGTTGGAATTGTGATTATGTGATGGAGTCATGGTTATTGTTTTCTGGTCTCAAGCAGGACTTCTGACCGCGCGCAAAATCAATGGTGATCTTCTTCGTCGTGTGGCAGAATCGATTTGACTTCGGCCATTGCCACGACCGGCAAGAACCGGCAGAAGAGCAAGAACAAAGTCATGAACAATCCGAAGCTGCCAATGAACATCCCGATGTCAACGTAAGTCGGTCGGAAATACCACCATGAGGACGGCAAATAGTCGCGACACAATGAAGTGACGGTGATCACAAACCGTTCGAACCACATGCCGATATTCACAAAGATACTGATGATGACCATGGCCACCGGTGAGCGCCGAATCGCTTTGAACCAGAACAACTGCGGGATGAACACGTTGCACGTGAACATGGTCCAATAGGCCCAGTAGTACGGGCCAAAGGCCCGCATCACGAAGGTCTGCGTTTCCGTCTTGACCCCCGAGTACCAGGCAATGAAAAACTCGATGGTGTAGGCGAAGCCCACCATCAAACCGGTCGCAATAATAATCTTGCACATGTTCTCCAAATGCCGGATCGTGATCAAGTGTTGCAAATTGAACATGGATCGCACGGGGACCAACAACGTGATCACCATCGCAAATCCGGAGAAAATTGCACCCGCCACAAAGTAGGGCGGAAAGATCGTCGTATGCCAACCTGGAACTTGCGATACCGCAAAGTCGAAGCTAACGATCGTGTGCACGCTCAAAACAAGCGGAGTCGCCAAAGCGGCCAAAATCGTGTAGGCCATCTCGTATCGATGCCACGCTCGAGCCGAACCAGTCCAACCCAAGCACAGAATACCATAGATCATCCGCTTCCATTTGGTCTTGGCTCGATCACGAAACGTCGCCAAGTCGGGCAACATTCCCATGTACCAGAACAATGTCGAGACGGTCGCGTACGTTCCCACAGCAAACACGTCCCACAGCAGGGGACTGCGGAAGTTTGGCCACATCGCCAAGTGCTCGGTGGGAATCGGAAACAACCAATACGCAACCCAAACGCGGCCAATGTGGACGCCGGGAAATAAACCGGCACAAACGACCGCAAAAATCGTCATCGCTTCGGCGGCTCGATTGATACTCGTGCGCCAATTTTGCCGAAACAAAAACAGAATCGCCGAGATCAACGTCCCGGCGTGACCGATACCGACCCAAAACACAAAGTTTACAATCGGCCAACCCCAAAACGTCGGGTTGTTGTTGCCCCAAACGCCGACGCCCGACATGATCAAGTGCAGCAATAAGATGCCCAGCATTCCAAGCAAACAAAGGCTGATCGCCATCAGGATATACCAAGCTCGAGGTGGAGCCGGTACTTCCGCAATCGCAGTGACGGTTGAAGTCACTTGGCCGTAATCCAAACCGCCAGTTACCAGTGGCGACCGCTTCCGCGGGTCGTCCCAAGTATTGTCGTAGACTTCGTCGATTGTTGTTGCCATGTGTTTATTTTCTCTAGAAACCTACATTGCTCACCGGTTCAAACGCTGCCACTCGCCGACTAGCCCATGCTCGATAACACTGCCTACCTCTAACACTGCCTAACTTTTGGTTGCGACCGAAACCGCCCCCGGCTTTTTCGGTGCGAGATCCGGGTGCGGATTCCGCACGCGAGCCAAGTACTTCAATCGTGAGCCCAAATTCAATTCGTTCAGCATTGCGTAACCACGAGGATTTTCGAATCCCTTGGCGACCGAAGAGCCCTTCACCGAAGCATCGCCGAACACGATTGCTTGAGTTGGGCACACGTCCTGGCAGGCCGTCGTGACTTCTCCGTCGCGGAACTCGCCCCGGCGATAGTCGCGCCCTTCATTGCGAGCCGCAATTTTTCCGTTCTGAATTCGCTGAACGCAAAACGTGCACTTCTCCATGACCCCGCGACTGCGTACGGTCACTTCCGGGTTCATCGCCAAGCCCATCAACTTCACTTCACCGACCGGTCTCCGATACCCGCCATCCAATGAAGCCAGCGCGTCCGGATATCCTATAAACTGCATCGCGTTCGCATAGTTGTGGTAGTTGAACCGGCGAACCTTGAACGGACAGTTGTTGCCGCAATAACGCGTCCCGATGCAGCGATTGTAGACCATGTCGTTCAGGCCTTCATCGCTGTGAACCGTCGCCGCAACCGGGCACACTTGCTCGCAAGGTGCGTTTTCGCAGTGATGACACGTCACCGGTTGGACCACAGCTTTTGGATTTTCGTACAGTTCTTGGCCCGGGGCCGGGTCGTTCAAGCGCGACGCGTCCCGCGGCAAGAAATATCGGTCCACGCGAATCCAAGACAATTCGCGACCGCGGAGCACCTGGTCTTTGCCGACGACCGCGATGTTGTTCTCCGCTTGGCAGGCCACCACACAAGCCGTGCAGCCCGTGCACTTGTTCAAGTCAATCGTCATCGCCCACTTGGGCATGTCCCGATAGCCAGGACCCGGGGTCAACTCGAAATTCTCCGGATGATGGCCCGGCAACACCGGCCAATGATCATGATGCCCATGCCCACCCTTATCGCTGCCAAGCTTCGCAACAACCGGAGTCGCTACGACCGCGGGAATCAAACTGCCATGCTTTTCATCGCCATGGTCTTCTTTCCCGTGATCCTCTTTCTCGTGATCTTCTTTCCCGTGATTCCCAGTTCCGTGAGGCCCGGCCTCGTGATTCTTGTGGGCTCGAAGCTCTGCCACGAACTTCAGGTAATCGGAGAGTTCGCCTTCACGAGCCAATCGCGGCACTCGCTCGTTCACCACCGAGAGGCTCAGAGAGTCCACATAATGGTGCTCTTGAGTTGTCGCAACATCCTCGAAGCTTTGGGTCGGAGCGATCTTCGCGGTCGCCAAATTCCAATTCTTGGCACCCCGAATTTGATTGACGTTGACGCCCACCGATGGAGCGCGATTCGCAGCCTTACTGCTGCCACCGATCCGTCCCGCTTGCGTACGTCCATAGCCATACGCCATCGCCACCACACCCGGAGCCGTCCCCGGCACCAGATGAATCGGGACTTTAACGGACGCTTCGCCAACCGTGATCTTGACCACTTGATTCTGACGTACTCCCCAAGCGACTGCCGTCTGAGGCGAGACGATCGCGGGATTTCCCCAACATACTTTCGAAATGCCATCCGACGATTCTTGCAACCAACCCAAGTTGGCGAATTGCCCGTCAAATACACCACCGGGAATAAACACTAACTCCGCAGTCGCAATCGCCGGAACTTGACGGTCCTGCCATTTTAATTCACTAGCGGCAGGAGAAAAACTCGCATCAACCTTCAGCGAAGTCGCCGGGGCAATCGTGGTACCGTCCGCAAAACCATCGTGCAACGCCTTGGCCCAAACCGGACCCTCCAACTTCGAAGTGGCCTGCACGAGCGATTGTCCCGTGCTCTTTTCACCGACCAACGAGCCCAGCATTTCAACGACGGACACGCCGCCGAACAACGGATCAATCGACGGTTGGCCCAAGCACCAAGTTCCGTCCACCGCTCGGCCATCCGACCAGGTCTCCAGACAATGAGCTTGATTCACATGCCACGCACATACGGCCGCCGTTTCGTCTTCATACAGTCCCAAGTGCACTGAAAATTCGACCGCCTTGATTTTCGCATCCAGGTTCAGTTCGCTCGGGGCCGCATAAACCGGATTCCCACCCAGCACAAACAGTCCCTTCACCGAGCCATTGTCCAATGCACCGACCAACGATTGCAACGACGTATGAGAACCACCCCCGTGGAGCGGCAAGCACTCACGCAGTTCGGCCGTTGTGCCAACGGCGCCCAATGCCTCGTTCAGCTTCCAAACGCGAGCGTGCATAATAGCCGAATGGCCACTTCCCAACGTGATGATCGCATGACCCTTGTTCGCGTTCAGATCCGACGCCATCGCCATCAAGAATCGGTCCGCATCGGTCACTTTACCGCTTGGCGTATAAGTGCCGCTCAACGCCTGTTCCAGAGATGCGACGAAAGCCTCTAGCTTTGAAGAAGCCAGCGGCAAACGTTCGTCGGCCATGCCGGCTGTCACGTCCATCACGCTGCCCACCGACCAGAGTCGCGACATCTTGTTTCGAGAATCGACATCACGAGTCCGAGCAAAATCCCGGGCATGTTCCGGTGAGTTCAAGTCGCTGCCAAACGGATCGCCATCCAAAGCGACCACCACTTCGGCATTTTCGAAACGATACCTTGGACGGTAGGGAGCACCAAAACACAACTGCAGACCCGCAATCACGGAATCGTCATTGACGGCCGCGTATTCGTACCAACCCGCGCCCGGATACTTCTGCAAAAAGGCGGCCTTCAACCGAGCGACCGTTGGACTCGTCGAAGGTTCGACCAAAACCGCCAAACCTGACCCACCTGCACCCGCAGCGTCAGAGGCAAAGAACTCCGCTAACTTGGCCTCGAACTGCTCGCGAGTTGACTTATCCAAGCGAGAAGACTTTGAGCCCGTCTTGACGCGGGCCATGACGCCCCGACTGCGATCTGGATCGTACAACTGCAACGTCAGGGCCTGAACCAAAGAAGAACTGGCCTTCCCTTGGCACTTCAACAAATCGTTGCCATCGACCTTGATCGGACGACCGTCGTAAACCGTAGCCACCAACGACCGAGCCACGCCGCCAATTTCGCACAACGCACTCTTCTCGACGGTTGCGCCGGGAATATACCCTTCCGGACGTACCGCAAACGGGCGAATCGTCTCCTGTTCGTATCGACACCCCGCCGACGCCGCACCCAATGCCGTCGAGGCACCCATCAACTGCATCCAACGCCGCCGCGACAAGCCGTCGTCACCCAAATCCTGTTGAGCGCCAACGTCTTCGTTTCTGGACGACTGCTGAACTAAAGGCAATGATTTCATATTCCGAAACGTCCCAAAGTCACTGTCGAAATTAATGTTGCGATCCCGCCCCGTGCCGTTCCAACTCTACCTGCCCGCCAACTCTACCTGCCCACCAACTATGCGTGCCCGATCGCCACCCCCGAGCCTATCGGTGGCATGTCGAACAATTCACGTTGGGATCGATTCCCAACTTCGTCTTCCAATGAGCACCATACTCTTCCTGAGTCTCAAACCGCTTGCCGTCGACGATTTGCGGATGTTCGCTACTGATCGTGAACTCCAGGTCGGTCACTCGACTCGGGTCGCGTAAATGTGGCGTTGGATTTCGGTGGCAATCCAAACAGAACTTCATCGACAGAGACTTAACCTGTTCGACCTCTAGCATTTGGTCCACGCGACCGTGGCAAGAAACACAGCTCACGCCGCGATTGATATGCGCACTGTGATTGAAATACACAAAGTCCGGCATGTCATGAACTTTGATCCAATCCACGCTGTCCTTCGCGGTCCCTTTTTTCTCGTTGGTCGTCTCCAGGCTTGTTCTTACCGGCTCCAACAAAGGGCTCTCGGGATGAACCACCGATAAAGTCCGGCCGGCAACAACTCGGTTACCACCATGGCAATTTCCGCACGTTGCCGTCGGCGGAATCGCAGCATGACCAGCCACTTCGACCGTGGTGTGGCAGTAACGGCAGTCCATTTTCAAGGCGCCGGCATGCAATTGATGGCTGAATGGGACCGGCTGATGCGGTTTGTGCCCAACATTGACCCCGTCGGGATGAATCGCAAAAAACAGCATGTTTGCGAAATAGCCGCCAAAAACCACAGCAGCGGCTAAACCGACGTAAAATATCCGGTTCACCCAATTCGGGAAATTGAATTCTTGCATGTTTCCTGCAGTCTGCTTGCCGAGAAGGAGTCACCCGTCAACGAACGGTCGCCTACAAATCAACGAATCGCTGATCAGGAGGCTCAAACCCGTTACCCCACCTAACACACGGACCGTTGACGATCCTTGTCTGAGGAAGAGCATGAAATAGCCGAGTATGGTACAAGAGGTAAACCGAAAGACGAAAGTCTACTTAGTGAGTCAAATTGTCGCTGACCCAACTTAACAGACTGCCGCAAAGTCATTCGCGCGCACCCGGCAACCCCATATCGGCAAAACTTCGTGGCTCGTACAGTGGCCTAGCCCTTTGCGCCGTGAATCTGGTAGTCTGTGGCAGATTGTGTGGGATGGGGGAGTTGAATTCCAGTCCGGCTCGGGACGCTGGACTTGGTGTCGGTGCAGAGACGAACAACTAGGCGTTATCGTTAAGGCGTAACAGGTTAATATGAGTGGAGTGGTTCCCAGCGTTGTCATTACCGGATACGGGCTCATCTCTCCGTTAGGGAATTCGCCAGAATCTTATTGGAGTGCGCTTCGTGAAGGCCGAGGTGGAGTGACCGCATTGGGATCCCCATACGAGTTACTACCGACCAAAGTCGCCGGCCAAGCACGCGAATTTACTGGGGATATAGCGAACTTCGGCGAGATGGAGAAAACGCTTCAGCGGACGGTCAAAAAGGGGCTGAAGCTCATGTGCCGCGACATCCAAATGGGAGTCGCCGCCGGCCAATTGGCCATCAACCACGCCAATCTCAGCACGGCCTCGACGGATCCCCATGTTCAACGCGACCGCATCGGGGTCCTGTACGGCTGCGACCACATCCTGAGTATCCCGGAAGAATTCGTCGATGGGATCAAGGCTTGCTTGGACAGTGATGGCAAGTTTGACTTCTCACTTTGGCCGGAAAAAGGTCTGCCCAAGGTCGATCCGCTTTGGTTGCTGAAGTATTTACCCAACATGCCGGCCTGCCACATGGCGATTTACCATGACCTGCACGGTCCGAACAATTCGTTGACCGTTCGCGAAGCCAGCAGCAACATGGCCCTGGCCGAAGCGCTTTGTACTTTGACTCGCGGCAGTGCCGATGTCATGATCGTGGGTGGAACAGGCTCTCGGATTCATACATCTCGCAGCGTCCACCTGGCTCTTCAAGAGCAAATCGCTGTTGGAGAATGCGACGACCGGGATCCATCCATGGCAAGCCGCGCCTGTCGCCCGTTCGACAGCCATCGCAGCGGCATGGTCTTGGCCGAGGGCGCCGGCGCTATTGTTTTGGAGACCCGAAGTCACGCCGAAGCCCGCAGTGCGCGAATATTGGGAACCATGGTCGCAGGCGCTAGCGCCGCGGTCGCCGATTCTCGAGGAGTGCCCAACTACCGGCGCGCCTTCGAAATTGTCATTCAATCTTTGTTGCGACAAACCGGACTGAAACCCAACGACATCGGCCACGTCAATGCTCATGGTTTAGGGACCACCACCTGCGACCTGCAAGAAGCGGAAGCAATCGAAGCAGTCTTGGGTTCTCAAATCCCGGTGGTAGCGGCCAAGAGCTATATTGGAAACTTGGGAGCCGGCGGCGGAATGGTCGAAGCGATCGGCTCCCTGTTATCACTGGAACACGGCGAACTATTCCGGACGATCAACTGCGAGCAACCGGACCCCATGTGCCGCATCAATGTCGTCAATCGGCCCGGAGTTGCCCCCGGACGCTGCTTCATCAATCTGAACATTACGCCCCAAGGTCAGGCCAGCGGGGTATTGATCGGCGACCCTAGCTTCAGTTAATGGCGTGGTCCCCGGTCCGCAGGCTTCCGAGGAGATTTTGGCTTGAGCGAAATGCCGCCATCCGTCATTGACTCGAGCGGTATCGAGTGCCACGACTGTCGACTCCATCGCGAGAAGTTCCAGTCGATCGCCCTGGCAGTTTTTTTTTCGTCCCTATTCTCATGCGGACTGCTTTGGCCCATCGCGATTCCAACTGGCGTGGTTCTGCAGCTCATTTCGTTCAGGAAATGCCCGCGCTGTCGCGTCAAGAAGTCGGCAAAACCTGGTCCGTAGCTCCTCCGAGTAGCGTTGTTTGCACGGTTGCGATTCTGTTTTTCCTGGTCTCCGAAGATCTCAAGTAGTATTCCGGGCAACAATCGATTAAGCTTAGGGAGATACTGGGCCGTGTCATCGTAGCGATGAGGCGGCCCTGCCCTGCCCCGCCTGGGCTGTGCGAGATCCAATCTCCGAGTGCCAAAATGAGGCCATTGCTTGACGGCAGTGGGCGACCCGTTGGCACTTTGCTCCAACACGATGTTGGCCACCAGCCGCCAAGCCCCGACCCCGCCTCCCACCCACCGCGAGTCACCGATGAGCAAGACACTCAACGTGATCGAATCATGTCTGTCTCGCTGTCTGTTTTGGAGCCTCGTGATCGGCGCCAGCTGCTCGATTACGAATGATTGCCAAACAGCTGCGGGCAACGAACCTGACCCAGTCGTTGCCCCGATGCTTACATCTCTCAAATTCGAGACCGGCGGTGATCGGCCGATCCATTTGCGGGGAGCGGATGCTCGGTGGCAATTGCAGCTCCTGGCCGCAGATCAAACGGGGCGCCCCTATGATGCCACTCGAGTGGTGAGTTTCAGCGTCAGCCCGCCCCACATCGCAAAGGTCAGCAGCGAAGGTTGGGTGACGCCACTCGCCGATGGTGAAGGAACGATCACGGCAGTTTGGAACGAATCGCTGTCGACGACGGTCCCGTTGACGATTTCAGGTTTCACCGAATTGCAACCCGTCAGCTTCAACAACCAGATCGTGCCGATCTTCACGAAGTATGGCTGCAACGGTGGTGGCTGCCACGGTAAAGCCGCTGGGCAAAACGGGTTCAAACTTTCGTTGCTTGGCTTCGAACCGGGCGAAGACCATGAGTACATCGTGAACGAAGGCCGAGGTCGTCGCGTCTTCCCCGCCGCTCCCGAAGAAAGTCTCTTGCTGCAAAAAGCCATCAACAGCGTTCCACATGGTGGTGGCCAACGTCTGGATGCCGACTCGGACGAGTATCGCCGCATGGTGCGATGGATCGCGCAAGGAATGCCCAGCAACGTTGCTGAAGAGGGACGCGTCGAACAAATCGTGATCCATCCTGCGGAACGACAATTGCAACGCGGCAGCACCCAACAACTATCAGTCCTCGCAGTCTACAGCGATGGCCGTGTCGAAGATGTGACTCGAGGTGCCACCTACGAATCGAACTTTACCGACTTGGCCGAAGTCGACCAACGTGGCTTCGTTCAACTCAAGCAACAGGCCGGCGATGTCGCCGTGATGGCGCGTTATCAAGGTCAAGTGGCTGTGTTTCGCGCCAGTGTTCCGTTGGGAATCGAGGTCGCTCAACGGCCGCCCCCAACCAACGCCGTGGATGCTGCGGTTTTCGGCAAGCTCCGGATCTTGGGGATTCCTGCGTCTGGGTTGTGTGACGACGCAACGTTCCTGCGTCGCGTGACTTTAGATATCACCGGGCAACTTCCTAGCCAGAAACAAACTTTGGCGTTTCTGTCTGACGAATCGGCCAATAAACGGGCTCAATGCATCGATCGACTACTCCAAAGCGAAGGCCACGCCGATTACTTCGCGCGGAAGTGGGTGACGATCCTTCGCAACCGTCGCGAATCGGAAGAAAAGAAGTTCGGAGCGTTTGCATTTCACCAGTGGTTGCGGGACCAGTTCTACAAGAATGTTCCCTACGACCAATGGATTCGGCAATTGGTCACGGCGTCCGGGGACCCCGACATCAACCCGGCCGTGATTTGGTATCGCCAAGTGCCAAACAACGAATCGCGGTTGGAAGATTTGGCGCAGATGCTCTTGGGGCAGCGCATGCAATGTGCGCGATGCCATCATCATCCGTTCGAAAAATGGAGCCAAACCGACTACTACCAAATGGCCGCGTTTTTCAGCAAACTCCAACAAAAGCCTGGCTCGGGGCCACAAGAGCCACAGTTCGTCTCGCGAGTTGGCGGCGCTGGTGCGGCTCATCCGAAGTCCGGCCAAGGTTTGCAACCGGCCGGGTTGGATGCCGCCCCGAAACCCGTTCAGGAATATCTGGACGCGCGATTGGGATTGGCCGATTGGATGGTGGCACCGGAAAATCCGTTTTTCGCACGGACAGTCGCGAATCGATACTGGAAGCACTTCTTCGGACGCGGTTTGGTGGAACCGGAAGACGACATGCGAGTCACCAACCCACCCTCGAATCCTGAACTATTGGATGCGTTGGCGAGTCATCTGGTTGAACACAACTTTGACCTGAAGTCGCTCATTCGCTTGATTTGTAATTCCGAGGCCTATCAATTGACTTGGGACGCCAACGAACACAATCTCCACGATCAAACCAGCTACTCGCGGTATTATCCCAAACGCCTGACTGCCGAAGTGTTGCTGGATGCCGTGGATGAAGTGCTTGGGACGACGACACCCTTTCCTGGACTGCCCAGCGGCACGCGCGCGGTCAGTCTGCCCGACACGAGTTTTTCGTCGTACTTTTTGACGGTCTTCGGACAACCGGAATCAACGACCGCCTGCGAATGCGAACGCTCGCAAGAATCCACCTTGGCGCAAAGCCTGCATTTGTTGAACTCAAAAGAAGTTCAAGCCAAACTGGGCGAGGGGCAAGGTCGACCCGCGAAGTTTGCCGCGACTTCGACCGAGCCCCAGCAAGTGGTCACGGAGCTTTACTTGCGCGCATTGAGTCGTCGGCCAACCGCCGAAGAAAACGTCGCGGCCCTGTCGTTCATTCAGCAACATGTCGATAAAGCTGAAGCCTCCGACGACGCCAAGCTGGCCGCGTTAAAAGTCGCTTACGAAGATTTGGTCTGGGCCTTGATCAATACCAAAGAATTTCTGTTCAATCACTAAGTTGTCACGACCATGATTCGTTTGTCAAAAAACTTGCTTGCGATCAGTTGGGTTTTCTGTTGGGCTGCGATCATGGTCCAAGCCCAACCTGTTCCGCAACTGACAGCTCTGAGCCAACACGCGGTCCAGGTCGGATCGACAGTTCCGATCCAAGTCGTCGCCGTCGACCAAGGCGCCGAACTCCATCGCTTGATGTTTTCACATCCGGAGATCGTCGCAAAATTGCAAACCGAACCGGCCACAACGGCAGATCAATCGGCTCAGCCAAAGTACGGCCATTTTGAAGTGTCGGTTTCACCACGCGTGCCACCCGGCATCTATGAAGTGGCGGCCGTTGGCCGAGCCGGCGTCTCGAATCCTGTTGCGTTTTTGGTCAGCAAACATCCAGTCGTCAGCCCTGAAGCGGCCGCTGCGGAATCGACCGCCGGATTCGCCGTGCCGATCGGCAGTTTGATTTGGGATCGTTGCCGCCCGGAACAAAAGCAACGCTACCATTTTGGTTTGACCCAACCCCAGTCGCTCGTCGTAACGGTGGAGGCGCAGTCGCTCGACTCGAATGCCATTCCCGTCGTGATCTTGCGTGACGAACAAGGAATGGAGCTGGCCAGAAGTCGAGCGATCAAGCGACTGCCTGCCGAGATCCACTACGCGGCGGCTGACGTCGGCAATTACATGATCGAGGTCCACGATTTCTTGCATCAAGGTGGCCCCGACTTTTACTTCACGTTGGAAGTGCACGTTGACAGCGTGGCAACAACTCCTGTCACGACAACCGATAGTGCGTCGGCTACGTCATCCACGGGAACAGAAGCGGAACCAAACGCGGCAGTGACAACACCACCGAGCGGGACGATGGCTGACAGCTTGCTTCGATCGGTCGACGTGCGTCAACAAATGTTTCGCGACCCAACCATCGTGCCCGCGCTGGGTGATTGGGCCACTCGAGCCGGTGGACTAGATTTATCGTGCCTGGCACCGTTGCCGACAGTGGAAACCGTCCACGCTTTACCCATCATTCTCAGTGGCCAGTTTGGCGAACCATCTCAACCGGCTCGGATTGATTTTCAAGGTGTGGCCGGGCAGGGAATCTGGTGTGAAGTGGTCTCCGCCAGTGCTGGGCAATTGACGGATCCGCAAATGCTTTTGTACCGAGTCCGTCGGGATGAAGCCGGGACAGAATCCTTGCAACTGCTGACACATCAAGACGACCCACCAGGAGTTGGCACGGGTCCCGTGACCATCGCCGGCTCGGATCCGGCCTTCATGGCCACGTTGCCGGAAGAGGGGCGTTATTGCGTTCTGGTCATGGATCACATCACCAGCCCACGTCCGACCGACACACGTCAATTTGTCGTTTCGATTGGCTCGCCGCAACCTGACTTTCAACTCATCGCGCACCCACTGTTTCACAACAACGATCCCGCGCAAGCTCGACCTAGTGGTTCGCAAGTCGACCGGGGCGGTACGCTGGGCTGGCACGTGCACGTTCTCAGGCGTCAAGGGTTCGCGGGCGCGATCGAATTGACGGTTGCTGGTTTGCCGGAAGGTGTATCGGCAAGTCCCGTCGTCGTCCATCCGTCAATCCAGCAAGCGATGATCGTCGTGCAAGCGGAAAAGGATGCCGCAGAATGGTGTGAAGAGATCCGGATCGTCGGTCGTGCGTTGAGTGAACCCAGCTTGCGCCGAGTTGCTTGGCCGGCAACGATCCAACACGCATCGTCGCCGCGAAGAAATTTCATTCAGTGGAGTTTGGTTGCCCAACAGCGCCTGCGAGTGGGTGTGGAGCAAGAAGCGGCACTGGGTATGAACTGGGCAAGTCACTCGATCGCGGTAACGCCCAACGTCGCGACGACGGCGGTACTGGATTTGGAACGACGCACGGGTGGGGGCGGGCAATGCGTCGTGAGGCCGGTGGCGTTACCACCGGGATGGACGATTGGTGAAGTGACGGTCCCACCGGATCAAACGCAAGCCAACATCGCGATCCAAGTTCCCGCCGAGACACCCGCCGGTCGTTACACGCTTAGCTTCCACAACGAAACCAAGATCCAATGGAAGCCGACTGCTGAAGCCGCGCCGCAAGAAGTTCAAGTCTGGCTGCCCGTCCCCACACTAACGATCGAAGTGGCACCGCAGTAAAGATCAACACCACAACGGTTCCTGCTCCCAAACTCAACCTACGCCCCAGCACCGCCCCCGACCGGTTGATCCGGTCGGAGCGAAAGTTTGACAGCTAGAACAACGCTCCGCGCGGGGAAGCGGTCGAAAGATAGACTTTTTTAGCAAGTGAATTCAATTGAGACCGAACGGCTCACGTTCGCAAGTCCGGGCGGTCCGTACCCAAGATGCAAACCGACCGGCCTACTTGCAGGCGTGTCTGAAGCAAGCTCGGTCCTACGGCCTCTAAAACCGGCCCCTATGGATGTAGCGAGAAACCTAACGATCCGCCGAGCAAGTCGGCGGGATTCGACGTTGGCCGGTGAACGACACTCATCCGATGGCAAACGTTTGAGTGCTTCGGTGTGGTGGTCACAAGTCTTCTTGCAGTGTCGTTTGGGATCGTACACCGCGTCGGGATTGAATTCGTAGATCTTCGGATTGCGAAGTTCGCCGGACTTCAATCGCTCGGCGATCTGTTCGACCAAGTACCAATAGATGGCTTTGTAACGGATCTTGCAGAAGTATTGCGTGCCGTCCAAAGCGTTTTGAATTTCCATCGGCCATTGAGTGCGATCGATGTTGAGATCGGTTGTTGCTCTAGCTGCGGAGTGGTTTGTTGAGGCGGAGTCGGCTTCTGCTGCGGGAGCGATCGGGGCGATCGCTCTACAATCCGCGACGGCTTGACCCGCTCGCAGTTGTTCCAGGGCGATGATCATTTCTTTCCAGGGCAACATCGTTAATAGTGCCAACAGTCCACCAACCGATTGATAGATCCGCTCGGTATCGTACTGCCCCCAATGACTCAGCTTCGTCGTCTCCTCCCC
>JAUXWY010000210.1 GCA_030681235.1 Pirellulaceae bacterium
CTTCCCTCCGGCTGAAGCCGGTACACCAGCGCTTGCTAAACCGACGTTGTCAAGAGTTCTCGGATTTTGGCGGCCGGAATGCTCTGGAACTGGCACTTAAGTCACCCGCAGGGTTACGCGACCTGATCTTTACTTTAGGCACAAAACCCGTTTAGCAAGCGCTGGTGTACCGGCTTCAGCCGGCCGGTAGCTGAAAAGTTCTCTTTCAAACTTCCCTCCGGCTGAAGCCGGTACACCAGCGCTCGCTAAACCGACATTGTTAAGACCAGCGTTCGCAAAAATTGCATCGATGGCGAAGTTTCTGAAAAATGGCATAATGGGGGGCGGCGTGGTGAACCACGTTGGCGGCGGCCTGGTGGCAATGAGCTAAATTGGCCGATCGTTCCTGTTTTTGTTCGTGCCTTCAAAATTCTGCAAAGTCCATGACGGTTAGAACTCGATTTGCTCCTAGTCCGACCGGCTACCTCCACATCGGTGGCGTGCGGACGGCTCTGTTCAATTGGTTGTTTGCTCGGCAACACGGTGGTCAATTCTTGCTCCGCGTGGATGACACGGACCAACAACGCAACTTGCAAGAGGCATTGGCCCCGATCCTGGACGGCTTCCGATGGTTGGGATTGAATTGGGACGAAGGTCCCGAAGTCGGCGGGCCTTACTCGCCTTACTTTCAAAGTCAACGCAGCGAACACTACCAACGTGCCGTCGATGGGCTGTTGGCCAAAGGGCTCGCCTATCGCGACTACGCCACGACGGAAGAAGTTCAAGCCGAGCGAGCCGCGGCGGAAGCTGCGAAACAAGATTTTCGCTACAGCCGACGCTGGCTGGCAACTTCGCCGGAACAAGAAGCCCAATGGAAAGCCGAAGGGCGCCAGGCCGTCGTTCGCCTAAAAATGCCGACGGAGGGAGTCTGCGAATTCCACGATTTGATTCGTGGCCCGCAATCGTATCAATGGAGTCAAGAGCAGGATCACGTCATCCAGCGCGCGGATGGATCGTTCATTTACCATTTGGCATCGGTGGTCGACGACGTCGAGTTCCAGATCACGCATGTGATTCGCGCGATCGAGCATCTGCCCAATACGCCGCGACAAATTTTTATCTTTCGTGGATTGTTGGACGATCCATCGGCGATGCCGCAATTCGCGCATATTCCGTTTGTGGCCGAACCCGGCAGCAAAAGCAAACTCAGCAAACGCAAGATCGACAACTACGTCAAACGGGCCGAGTTCAAATCGATGGTCGATCATGGTCATCAGATTGCGCAACGACTGGGTTGGCAAGATTCGCTTGAGTCGTTTAATCCGGTTTTGGTCGAGTTTTACAGCCGCTTGGGCTACACCCCTTCAGCAGTGCTCAACTACCTGTTGCTGTTGGGTTGGTCGCTGGACGACAAGACGGAGGATTTTACGGTCGAGGAAATGACACGGGCGTTTTCTTTGGAGCGAGTTGTCAAGTCGCCGGCCAGTTTTGATCCCGAGAAGTTGATGTCGTTCCAGTCGCGGCACTTTCAGCGATTGCCCTTGGTGGAACGAGCGGCATTGGTCGTTCCGTTCTTGGCCCAGTCCAAGCTCGTGTCCGGCGACCATTGGAATAAACTTTCAACCGCCGAACAAAAGAAAATCGAAGGTGTGGTGGAACACGCCGGAGACCGAATCAAAGTGGCTGGCGATATTCTTCAATTTGATGATTTCTTTCTCGGGTCCGACCAATTGTCCTACGACGACAAGGCCTTTCGCAAACGGTTGGTGGACCCGGAACAGGCCGAACACCTGGTCACTGAATTCTTGAAAATCGTGCAAGTCGTAGCCGATTTTCGAGCCCCGGTCCTCAAGTCGGCATTGGAAGAATTTTGCCAGCGATTCGAAATCAAGATCGGCGACATCATTCATGCCCTGCGGTTGGCCTTGACGGGCCGCGCGGTTGGATTTGGCGTGTTTGAGAGTTTCGAGGTTCTAGGCCGAGAAGAATCTCTAGCAAGGCTCCGCGGCTCAATCCAGCGGATCGGACCGGCCCGTCAAGCTCAGGTCGTTTGACCGTCTGTGGTGGGCTGCTGAAAACCCAATCGGCCGGGTAAACTAGGCGTTAACTCCGCGTCTCGTTACGGTTTTTCAACCGGAGCGACCACCACACCCCTCATGACACCCCGTTGAACGAACATGGCAGATAAGACCTCGGCATCCGCAACCGACAACCCCGGCAACTCCAGTGCGCCGCTGGATTTTATTCGGCAACGAGTGTCGGACGATGTTGCGGCTGGCAAGAATGGGGGGCGGGTGCATACTCGGTTTCCACCCGAGCCGAACGGCTACCTGCACATCGGACACGCCAAGGCCATCTGTCTGAACTTTGGGCTGGCGGCCGAATTTGGCGGCAAGTGCAATTTGCGACTTGACGACACCAACCCCTTGGCTGAAGACACGGAATATGTCGATTCGATCAAGGCGGATGTGCGCTGGTTAGGGTTTCAATGGGATGGGCCCGATTATTATGCTTCGGACTATTTTCCAGCGCTGTACGAGATGGCCGAGAAACTGATCTTGGCGGGCAAGGCCTACGTGTGCAGTCTCAATGTCGAGCAAGTTCGGCAGTATCGCGGGAATTGGAATTCGCCGGGACGCGATAGCCCTGATCGCGATCGTTCTCGGGAAGAAAATTTGGATCTGTTCCGCCGTATGAAAGCCGGCGAGTTCCCTGACGGGACCTACACCCTTCGCGCTAAAATCGACATGGCTGCCGCGAACATGAACCTGCGCGATCCGGCGCTGTATCGAATCCGCCATGCTCATCACCATCGCACGGGCGACGCTTGGTGCATCTATCCGACCTACGATTATGCCCATGGCCAGAGCGACTCGTTGGAAGGGATCACGCATTCGATCTGTACGTTGGAATTTGAAGACCATCGGCCCTTATACGATTGGTTCTTGGAACAACTGGATATTCATCGGCCGCAACAGATCGAGTTCGCGCGGTTGAACCTGACCAACACGGTCATGAGCAAACGTCGCTTGTTGGAACTGGTCAAACAAGGCCTGGTGAAGGGTTGGAGTGACCCTCGTATGCCAACGATCTGTGGGCTTCGTCGGCGCGGCTATACGCCGCAAGCTTTGCGTAGCTTCTGCTCGGCAATTGGCGTCACGAAGTTTAATAGTACGACGCCGATGGCTCGGTTGGAGGAAGCCTTGCGACACGACTTGAACGAGTCGGCCGGTCGTGTGATGGCGGTTTTGGAGCCACTGAAGGTCGTCATCGAAAATATTCCGGGCGATCATGTCGAACAGCGGTCGGCAGCGAACCACCCGGCAAAGCCAGACATGGGGACGCGCGAGATTTCCTTCAGTCGCGAGATCTACATCGAGCGATCGGACTTTATGGAAAATGCACCCAAGTCATTTTTCCGGCTGCAACCGGGCGGAGAAGTTCGTTTGCGTTTCGCTTACGTCATCAAGTGTCATGAGGTCGTGAAGGATCCCGCGACCGGCGAGGTTATCAAACTGCGCTGCACGTATGATCCAGAAACGGCTGGTGGAAAGACTCCCGATGGTCGCAAGATCAAGGGCACGATTCACTGGGTATCGGCGGCCCATGCCTTGGACGCTGAGGTGCGGTTGTATGAAAACCTGTTGTTGGTCGAATCCTTGGCAGAGGTCGAAGAAGGTGCGGATTGGAAAGCTCAACTGAACCCACAGTCGCTCCATGTGTTGCGGGGATGCAAGCTGGAAGCTTCCTTACAGAATGCCGCGAGTGGTCAAAGTTTCCAATTCGAACGGAACGGCTATTTCTGTTTGGATTCAGAGGACTCGCGCCCGAACGCGCTCGTGTTCAACCGCTCGGTTTCACTGCGTGAAGCGTCTGACAAATCAACGTCGACCTAGTTTAGCCGTCGGGCGTCCTGCAAACATGCAGGACTAAAACCATTCATCTTAGAAACTACGAGAACCATCAAGCATGCGAAAGTACGATATTTACGGAATTGGCAACGCGTTGGTCGACAGCGAGTTCCGCGTGGACGAGCGAGAATTGGCCAGTTTGAATGTGGAAAAAGGCACCATGACTCTGATCGATGCCGACCGTCGCGCCGAACTGTTGCGAGGTTTGGGTGAGCTACCGGGGAAACGAGCCAGTGGCGGGAGCGCGGCGAATTCGATGATCGCTGCCTCGCAGATGGGCGCACGGTGTTTCTACTCGTGCAAGGTTGCTCCGGATGAGTTGGGCGAGTTTTATCTGCGAGATTTACGAGCTTGTGCGGTCGAATCAAACGAACATCACTCGGACCCCGACGGCCATTCGACCGGTACTTGTCTCGTGTTGATCACACCGGATGCGGAACGCAGCATGAGCACGTACCTGGGTGCGACCGCTGATATTTCTTCTGCGGAATTGGTGATGGACGCGTTGGTGAAGTCGAGCTACTTCTACATCGAGGGGTATTTGGCGGCCAGTCCAACGGGACGAAGGGCCGTGACGGTGGCTCGGCAGGCCGCGCGTGACGCGGGCGTCAAGATCGCGTTGACGCTTTCGGATGTCAATATGATCCGGTTTTGTCGCGATGGTCTAGACGAATTGTGGAGCGATGGCGTTGATTTATTGTTCTCGAACGAAGAGGAAGCCAAGTTGATGTTTGGCGTCGAGGATGTTCGCAACGTTGTGGAACCGCTGCAGCAACGCACGAAAAGTTTTGTGATCACGCGAGGCAAGGAAGGCGCATTGGTCTGGGATGGTCAACGCGTGGTCGAAGTGGCTGCGGCGCCGGTCAAACCGTTGGACACGAACGGAGCCGGAGACATGTTTGCGGGCGCGGTGTTGAGTTGTCTGACTCGAGGTCTCAACCTTGTCGCGGCAGCGAAGTTGGGAACTTTGGCGGCGGGCGAATTGATCCAGCATTTTGGACCGCGCTTGCCGTCGGAAGTAACGAGCAAGATTCATCGTGACTTTTTGGGAAGATTGGTCTATCCCTAATGGCGACTTTGCGAAGTTTTCTCTGCGTTGAAATCTCCGGGGAGATCCGGAGGAATTTGCATCGGATGCAACAGCGATTGGCTCGGTCCGAGGGTTTTGCCGCAGCGGAAGGTGTCCGGTGGGACGCACCGGATCAGTTGCACGTCACGTTGTGTTTTCTGGGCGAGCTCCAATGGAATCAAACGCACCAAGTCGCAAAAATCGCCAAAAGCGTGTTGCAGTCGCAAAGTCGCTTCACGTTTAGCTGTGAAGGATTGGGGGCGTTTCCCAACTTGGAGCAACCGCGCGTCTTGTGGGCCGGAGTTCGTGAACTGACTCTGGCCAAGAAACATGCCAACGAGGATCTGGAACCGGAAGAAGATTTGGGACCGAGCTGTCCCAGGTTCAATTGGATCGCTGCCGCTTTGACGCAAGCCTATTTGGAGCAGCGGTTCTATCCGGACAACAAACCTTGGGCTCCGCACGTTACATTGGGCCGAGTGACCGGATCCAAAGGTGAGCGGAGTGTTTCGATCGGTGAAGAGTA
The DNA here is from genome assembly GCA_030681235.1 of Pirellulaceae bacterium. Classification (GTDB taxonomy): domain Bacteria; phylum Planctomycetota; class Planctomycetia; order Pirellulales; family Pirellulaceae; genus M30B19. The sequence continues at coordinate 5,486 of JAUXWY010000210.1, forward strand.
TCAAGAATTCGAGGACCAGGAATTCGGAATTCAAACGGTTCACGAAGTCAAATTCATGTCGAGCGAACGGAGTCAGGCGGGCCCCATTTACCGTCCGATCGCGACCATTTCGTTGGGCAAGTAACGTTGGCCCCTTTTGAAGGAAGCAATCATGAAAACCACGTTGGCGAAGTTGGCTTACTCGCGAAGCGGTGACAAAGGCGACGGCAGCAATGTCGGCGTTGTCGCTTACACACAGGCCGGTTACGAATTTCTTCGTGAGGTGTTGACCCCTGAACGGGTCAAAGCTCACTTCAGCGAGATTTGCTTTGGGAAAGTCCAACGATACGAGGCGCCCAACCTGTTGGCACTCAATTTCATTTTGCACGATTCGCTTGGCGGTGGTGGCAGCGAATCGCTCAAGACCGACGCTCAGGGCAAGACCCATGGTCTGGGGATGTTGCTGATGACGTTGGATATTCCTGAAGAACTATTGGAAACTCATGTTTCGCTACGATAATCGCTTCACGCAGTTCTTGCCGGGCGACTCCGAAACGCGCAACTTCCGCCGTCAAGTTTTTGGGGCCTGTTACTCACGGGTCCAACCGACTTCCGTCCCAAGTCCGCGGTTGGTGGCGTATTCGCGAGAAATGGCTGAGGAACTGGGGCTGACACCCGAGCAATGTGGCTCGGACTTGTTCCAGCAAGTCTTTGCGGGCAACCAAGTGCTGGAGGGAATGGACCCTTTTGCCATGTGTTACGGCGGGCACCAATTCGGGAATTGGGCCGGGCAGTTGGGGGACGGTCGAGCGATCAACTTGGCCGAGGTCTGGGGCCGCGAAGGACGGCGTTGGACGTTGCAACTCAAGGGCGCGGGACCGACGCCCTATTCGCGAACGGCCGATGGTTTGGCGGTCTTGCGATCGTCGGTCCGCGAGTTTCTGTGCAGCGAGGCGATGTTTCATTTGGGAGTGCCCACGACCCGGGCTTTGAGCTTGGTACTGACCGGCCAAGACGTCGTTCGCGACATGTTCTACGACGGGAACCCCGAACGAGAACCCGGCGCGGTCGTCTGCCGAGTCGCTCCGAGTTTTACACGGTTTGGCAACTTCGAGATCTTGGCTGCTCGGCAGGACGATGACTTGCTCCGACAGTTGGCTAACTTCACCATCGAACATGATTTCCCAGAGTTTTGGGCCGAGCGAAAATCCGAAGTTGACTCACCGCCGTTTTACGCAGACTGGTTTGCCGAGGTGTGTCGGCGCACGGCAACGCTCATGGTTCATTGGATGCGAGTGGGTTTTGTTCACGGCGTGATGAACACGGACAACATGTCGATCCTGGGATTGACGATTGACTACGGTCCCTATGGCTGGCTGGAGGATTACGATCCTGCTTGGACACCCAACACGACAGACGCTCATGGACGGCGATATGCATTTGGGCAACAGCCGCAGATTGGGATGTGGAACTTGGTGCGATTGGCCAATGCCTTATGGCCGTTGGTCCAAGAGAAGGAACCGTTGCAAGCGGCGCTCCAAGAGTACAGTGAGACCTACCAGAAACAGTTTCAAGCGATGATGGCAGCCAAGTTGGGGCTGGCTCAATACGATGAAGAATTGGTGGATGGTCTGTTTCTGTTGCTGGGAAGCTTGGAAACGGACTTCACGATATTCTTTCGCCGATTGGCTCGCTGGCAAGAGGCGGCGTTGGATTCGAATGAACTGGATGGTTTGTTTGATGCGAACGGCATTCCCGAACTATTGAAACCCGCGTATTACGATCTGGGGCAATGGTCTCAGACCATCTCGCAAAGAACGCGAGATTGGCTAAATCTGTATTTGTTGAAATTACGACGCGACTCGCAATCACCTTCGTCCCGCGTCGAACGCATGAAACAAGTGAATCCCAAATACGTGCTGCGAAACTATTTGGCTCAATTGGCCATCGATGCAGCGGTCCGAGGCGACTTCACTCAAATCACTCGACTTTTAGACGTCCTGCGGCAGCCATACACCGAGCAAATCGAGCACGAAGATCTAGCCGAAAAACGCCCTGATTGGGCCCGTCACCGCGCAGGCTGTTCGATGCTATCGTGCAGCTCGTAGCGGAATGGAGCTTTAGGACTACAAAGGCCATTTAGGATTTGTCCCGAAATAAGTTCCGGATTTCGCTGGCTCTGCCGATCCAAAGGCGATTTAGCGAGCGCTGGTGTACCGGCTTCAGCCGGCCGGGAGCGACGAAAACGCTCTTTTCAGCTACCGGCCGGCTGAAGCCGGTACACCAGCACTCGCTAAACCAATATCGCTACGGGCTCTCGGATTTTCAAAGTCGGACGCACTCCCAAGTCGGGAATTTAATTCGGGACAATTCCTTAGCGAGCGCTGGTGTACCGGCTTCAGCCGGCCGGGAGCTG
>JAUXWY010000214.1 GCA_030681235.1 Pirellulaceae bacterium
CGTCCCCACAGAGACCTCGGCCCCAAATCACGCGGCCCGATCGGATCCGCCTCAAGTTGTCGCCGATTCGCCAGTCGATGTTGTGCCGCCTGCCCAGTTACAGAACCCATCAGCTTGGATGGATCGCGATGAGCCGAGCGATTTCTCCTGCGACGATGATCGAGCGCCGGAACTTGAAGTTGCCCACGACGACCAACCCAATTCGAGCGCCACCTCAAACGAGCAACTCCCTGACTATTATTGGACTTGGCGGATGTTTGTGGAAGGGTTTTCCAGCGCCGAGACAGCGGCGATCCGGCGTTTGACCGCGTCGCAAGTTCAAACGCACTTGGATCAAGCCACTCACAACGGACTTTTGGTCAACCCCAACTGGCGTCCGTCCAACGTCGCGCCGCGATAATCAGGATTGGGATCGGTTCTTGACGTTAGGTTGACTGAAAATCACTTGAGCGAAGCTGTCGGTTGAATGATTATTGATTATTGCTACCCTCGAACCAAACGTGCAAAAAAAACGGTTAGACCGGGCCCCAACCGAGTTTATCTCGGTTGAGCCCCGGATTCACCACTAAGCCGCACATCGGAGCCGCGTGCAGAGGCGGTCGAGGGACCGACTTGTTTAGCAAACGAACTCAACCGAGACCGCAACGGTTCACGCCCCCAAGCTCGGTCGGTCAGTACGCAGGATCAAACCCGATCGATCTGAACTGCGCAACCCGAATCCCATCCCACGTACAACCAAGCGCCAAGCACCTAAAAAACTATTTTTCCGCTGGCGGAGGCAACACCAACTCCAAGCCAAACTCGCGGCCCTTTTCGGTGGCCGGGATGCCGCTGATCATCCACTCGGAAGCTGGCGCACCTTGAAGGTAATGGTCAAAGAACTGCTGCATTCGCATCGCAAAATCACGGCGATTTTCTTCTTTGGTAATCCCATGGGGCTCGCCGTTGTAATTCAACAGCCACGCGGGTCGACCCAATCGACGCAGAGCCATGAACAGTTCAATGCCTTGGTACCACGGCACGGCTCCATCATTGTCATTGTGCAAAATCAACAGCGGCGTTTTTATTTGATCCGCAAAAAACAGCGGCGAGTTATCGATGTACGCTTGCCGATCTTCCCACAACGTGCGCCCGATCCGACTTTGGGTGCGTTCGTATTGAAACATGCGACTTAGACCACTCTCCCAACGAATCCCGCCGTAGGCACTGGTCATGTTCGCCACGGGAGCACCTGCCTCGGCAGCCGCAAAACGATTCGTCTGACTGACCAAATACGCAGTCTGATACCCGCCCCAACTGTGCCCTTGCAAGCCGATCCGCTTTTCGTCGACAAATCCTTGCGACAACACCCGGTCGACTCCGGGAATGATGCAGTCCATCGCACTCTTGCCAGGCGATCCCGACGCATAAACGATATCGGGGACAAACACCACGTAACCGCGGCTAACATAGAAACTGATGTTGATCACCGATCGCCCCGCTGCCGGAGAATAGTAGCGGTGCAGATTGTCCGAGTCCCGTTCGTAGTAGTAAACCAACATGGGATACTTGGACTTCGGATCAAAGTTGTCCGGCTTGTACAACAAGCCCGTCAACGGTCGGCCCGTGGCACTGGTCCAATCAATCAACTCCGCCGAGCCCCAACGGTAATCGTTCTGTTGTGCATTGACTTTCGTGAGCCGTTGGAAATCCGCAAACTGAAGGTTGGTTTTCCAGTGGTCGGGATAGCGACGAAAATCCTGACGCGTCAACACGACCGTGTCGACTTCTTCGGCCTTGAGCAATCCACCCAGCAGTTCGGGCAGCAAGATCAATTCGACAAGCTTCGACTCTTGGCCTTGTTGCAACTCGAAATATCCGCTGCTCTTGGTTGTTTCGGCGAAGGCACTCAAATACAACGAACCGCTGGTCGGCACAAGTTTCTCTTCGCGATCCAATCGTTCGCGACGCAGACGAATTTGCCGCTGACGACCCAACCCTTGTGTCAAACAAACGGGCGCCTGCTTCTGAGTGGGATCGACTTGCCAGAGATCGTATCGATCGTATAGCAAAAAGTTCTTGTCGTTTTCGGTCCAGCCGACAGCTCCATACGAACTCGGCAAACTCGGCGTATCATGTTCCTCGTCGTGCATAGCATAGGGAAGGCCTTCGCTCAAATTGAAGACTTTTTTCAGGCGAGTTTCCATGGCGTTCCATTGCTTCAACTGGCCGTCCCACCAATACACGTATTGGCCATTGGGTGAAAGTTGAACATTGGCTTGGATTTTTTCCAATACTTTGCTGCGAGTGCCCGTGCGAACATCCACCAACCATACATCCGAGAATCCAGGAGTTTCCCAAGTTCGCTCGACCAGGTAGGGCTCTTGAGTCACAAGGATCCCGTAGTTGCCATCGTTTTCATTGGAAATAACAATCGACGGAGTTTCTGCCTGGGCCAACTGCACGACTTGACTGGATTGCACATGATAAACCGCGCGATAGTTTTCCTGGCGTAAACGATTGATCTGAACCTGCTGCACGGTTTGCAACAACGGTTCGGACCAATGCCACACGTCCAATTTGGCGGCCGGCGGCCCCGTCGCCTTCGATTCGCCTGCGTTGTTCGCATCGGCTTCGGTCGCGACTTTCGGCGTGGTGTTGAAAAACAGACGCTGTCCCGATTTGGAAAAAGAAAGTGGCGTTTGAGGTTGGATAGTCCACGCTTCTGGAATTCCAGGAGTGCCGGTCGTGGCCACAACGGCAGGATCCGTTCCATCGGTCAGTCGATACAGATACACATTTACCACACCGGGCTGTTTCTGTTTCTTGTCGGCTTCGGCTTCCGCTTGATGAGCGAAGGCCAACCGCTCGCCCGCTTCGTCAAACACCAATCCAGTCAGTTTCCCGGACTGAGCCAACACTTTTCGAGGATGAATCGGCTCTTGCAACGGAGCGAGCCAAACTTCTGCTTGTTCTGAATCACCTTCCACAACCCACGACAGGTGCTTGCCGAATTTATCGAACGCAAAAACACTCGTGTTGGGGAAACGCCACTGTCGCCCGGAGCTCAATTGTTCCAGTACCAATTCTTGCTTCGCGCTGTTATTGCGAGCGGCACTTCGGCCCCGATTCGGAACGGGAGCGCCGGTGACGGTAGCTGGCTCTGACTTCTCTGCAGACGGTGCGGTTGGGGCGGAGGATTGGTTGCCCTTCGGACGTTCGCCGGCAACCGGAGCGAACAACTTGACCAAGGTTGTAATGCCCGCAGCATTTTGCTTCGGAACCAACGCCGGGTCCAACTTGTTGCGATTGGCGGAGAACGTTGCCGACGCCGCCGCAGGCACGAGATACGCGACCCAATCCGTTCCTTTTTCGGGAAGTTGATAGGACCGAACGTTGGCTGTTGTTTTGATACGACCTGTTTCCAAGTTCACGATGACCAATTGCGGTTGAGGGCGTTGCTCCTCAGGTGTCTTGTCAGCGACACTTTTTTTGACTGCGGCGGGATCAGGATCGACCACCAACACGGCAAAGCGACTATCCCGAGTGAACGCCACGCTGCGACCGCGTTCGACCATGTACTCCACTTCGGACTTGGTGCTGCGAATATACAGACGGCGAACTTCAGTCGCATCCCAGCCCTGCGAGGTCTGATACGAGAACCAATTCCCATCCACCGAGATCACTTGAGCCGATACGGATTTCCACTGGTCGTACGCATCGTGATCCAACGGTTTCCGATCGTCAGCAGCGACCTGGGACACCAATCCGATCGCCAAAATGGTACCCAGAAACATGACGCATATTTTGGACGTTTGTCGTTGGCAAATCATGAACCGATGTTCCGATACTCTGACGGGTGACTAAAACAGCATTTCCCGTCCCCCAGTGTAATTCGCAGCGACCATCATTGAAGCCTGTTCCTACCTAAGTTTCCCAGGTAAGCGTTCACAAGCGGATAAATAGGTTTTGTTAACCGCGTGGCC
>JAUXWY010000227.1 GCA_030681235.1 Pirellulaceae bacterium
AACCGTCGTCCCAGCCCATCGTCCGATCGTTTTCGCGACAGTCTCTGACGCAGATCTATTTCAGTGAAGGGACGGCGGTTGGTGATTTGAACAACGATGGTATTCAGGACGTGGTGTATGGGCCTTATTGGTTTGCGGGGCCCGATTTTAAAACGGCCAAGGAGATTTATCCGGTTGTTCCTCAACCCGTCAATGGTTATGCCAATCATTTCTTTGCTTGGACTCACGACTTCAACGGCGATGGATGGCAAGATGTCCTAACGGTCGGCTTCCCCGGCACTCCCGCGTTTGTCTATGAGAATCCAGGAGCGGATTCGAATCAGCATTGGACCAAGCATCAAGTGATGGATTGGGTCTCGAATGAATCGCCGCAGTTCACCGACCTAACGGGCGATGGGCAGCCCGAGTTGGTGTTCACTCGGGATGGAATGTTCGGTTATGCCAAGCCCGTACCCAAAAGTTTTGATGCGTGGGAATTTGTCCCTGTTTCGGATTCGGTTGCGACCAAAACATTCGGTCACGGTCTTGGGGTTGGCGACATCAACGGCGATGGAAGAAACGACCTGATTACGAAAGATGGCTGGTTCGAACAACCGGAGCACTGGGAGCCCGGCCAGCGATGGCCGTTTGTTCGGTTTCTGTTTTCAGGGCCCGGCGGCGCGGAGATGTATGCCTATGACGTGGACGGTGATGGTCGCAACGATGTGATCACAAGCTTGGCTGCCCATGAGTATGGCTTGGTGTGGTGGCAACAGTTAGAGCCCGTCGATGGACAGCCGCAGTTCAAACAACATGTGATTATGGGTAGCGTGCCCTCACAGAATGATTATGGGATCTACTTTTCCGAATTGCATTCGGTTGCGTTACACGACATGGACGGCGACGGACTCAAAGATATTGTCACCGGCAAAACCTATTGGTCGCATCATCGCCAAAGCCCAGGCTGGGATGCGGGGGCGGTCGTGTATTGGTTCAAGTTGACTCGGACTGCCGATGGAGTCAAATGGATTCCGTATCTGGCCGATGATACCGCAGGCATTGGTCGACAGATTGTCGTGAACGACGTCGATGGCAATGGCCAAATGGACATCGTCACCGGCGGTATGCTGGGATGCCATGTGATCACACAGACCGCGACTCTGGCCAGCGAATCGGAGTACCAAATCTCTCAACCAAAGCCTCGTCGCGGGTTGACCGAGGACCTGAGCGGAGCGGAAGCGGCGGCGATCATGACGGTGCCGCAAGGATTCCACGTTCAATTAGCCGCCGCCGAACCCGACGTTCATCAACCGGTCGCGATGGCGTTTGATGATCGAGGCCGCTTGTGGGTCGCCGAAGCCTACACTTATCCGATCCGAGCCAAAGAAGCCGCCGGACTGGATCGCATCATCATTTTGGAAGACACCAATCTGGATGGAAAGTTCGACAAACGCACTCAGTTCACCGAAGGGCTCAATCTGGTTTCGGGATTGGAGGTTGGCTTAGGGGGTGTCTGGGTCGGGGCCGCGCCTTATCTCATGTTTATTCCGGATGCCAACGGGGACGATGTGCCGGACGGCGAACCGGAAATTCTGTTGGATGGGTTTGGTTATCAAGACACGCACGAAACGTTGAACACTTTCAATTGGGGTCCAGACGGTTGGTTGTATGGCTGTCAGGGTGTGTTTACCCATAGCCGAGTTGGGAAACCAGGGACTCCAAATGATGAACGGATCCCGATGAACGCCGCCGTTTGGCGTTATCATCCGACTCGACATGCTTTCGAACTTTTTGCGGAAGGCACGTCCAATCCGTGGGGCGTCGATTTTAATGATCATGGTCAAGCGTTTATCACGGCTTGCGTGATTCCGCATTTGTATCATGTGATTCAAGGCGGTCGCTACATTCGCCAAGCCGGAAATCACTTCAATCCCCATACGTACGACGACCTCAAAACGATTGCGGATCATGCTCACTATGCCGGTGCGATCCAGGATCACGCTTGGTGGGGCAACGAACCACCGCTCAAGGACGACACGTCGGACGCAGGTGGTGGACATGCTCATTGCGGCGCGATGATTTACTTGGGTGATAATTGGCCGGACCGCTATCGCAATACAATTTTCTTCAACAATGTCCATGGCAATCGAGTCAATGCCGATCGATTGGTGCGAAACGGAAGTGGTTACGTCGGGAAACACTCGGATGATTTGCTCCTGTCGAATGATCGCTGGTTCCGTGGCATCAATCTACGAGCGGCTCACGACGGGACGGTCTACTTGATCGACTGGTACGATCGCAACGCGTGCCATCGCACGAACCCAGAAATTTGGGACCGCACCAATGGCCGAGTCTACAATGTCAGTTATGGAAATCCCCAACGTCAGGCTGTCGATCTTCGTTCTCTTGGCGACGTGGAATTGGCGGAATTGGCGTGGAAGCGGAACGAATGGTACGTGCGGATGGCGCGACGTTTGCTACAAGAGCGAGCGACACTTGGCCAAATCGATAAGCCCAAAGTCCGAGCCACGATCGACAAGTTATTGGCGTCCGCCGACGACACCCGCGTTTTACGTGGGATGTGGTTGGGTCATGTTCTGGGTCTGTTAAGCCCGTCCGATCTCGTGAAGCTCGCGGCCCATGCTTCGCCATATGTGCAAGGTTGGAGTGTCCAATTGGCCTGCGAACAAGCACAAGTCGAACCCAACATGTTGGCCAAGATGAAAGAATTGGCGCAACGCCCCAGTGGCGATCCGCTGACCCGCTTGTATGTCGCAGCGGGACTACAAAGGTTGGACGCCAGTCAACGTTGGGAGATCTTGGAGGCCTTGATGAGTCATGAAGGCGATGGGAAGGACCACAACCTGCCGCTGATGATTTGGTACGCGGTCGAGCCTTTGGTGGCGGTCGAACCGGACCGAGCAATCGGGTTGGCGACTCGAAGTAAGATACCCAAATTGCGGGAGTTCATCATCCGGCGCGCGGCCACAGAACCCAAGTCGCTCGATAGCCTGATCACTAGCGCGACGAAGTTTGGTGTCGAAGGTCAAACTTTGGTCTTGGAGCAGATTCAGAAATCGCTGGAAGGCCGAGTCAATGTTCCAATGCCTCCGGCTTGGGAACAAGCCTACCCGATTTTTACGGCTGCGGATTCTGACACCGTTCGGCAAGCAGCGATTCGGCTGGGTGTGCAATTTGGTGATCAACGAGTCTTCCCGAGTCTGCGTGCGATTTTGGCCGATGCGGACGCTCCGCTGTCTGGCCGCAAGTTGGCATTAGAAGTTTTATTGTCGGGGCGCGACGCCGAGGCGGAATCGGCTTTGTATGCCGCGTTGGCTGAACCAGAATTGCAAGGCCCGATCGTTCGTGGCTTGGCAGCCTATGCCAATCCGCAGACCGCCGCCGAACTCTTGCAGCGGTACAGCCTGTTTTCCGCGGCGGTGAAGGCCGACGCTATTTCGACCCTGGTTTCGCGAGCCTCGTTTGTTCGGCAGCTGTTGGATGCAGTGGAAGCCAAGTCGATTCCGACGACGGATCTACACGCCTACCACATACGGCAAATTCAGGCCTTGGGAGATGCGGAATTGGTCAAGCGACTTGAAGCATCGTGGGGCACGATCGGCCGATCCTCCGAAAACGAACGGCAAGCGATTGCTCGCTACCAGGAACTGCTGAAACCTGATCGGTTGCAGGCCGCTGACAAGAGTCACGGTCGAGCGGTCTATCAAAAAATATGCGCCTCGTGCCATCAGCTGTTCGGAGCCGGGGAAAAAGTTGGTCCCGACCTGACGGGTTCCAACCGAGCCAACTTGGAGTACGTGCTCGAGAACATTTTGGCTCCCAGCGCCGTGGTTGGCAAAGACTATCAAATGACGTTGCTACAGTTGGCCGATGGCCGAGTCGTCTCCGGATTGATCACTCAGGAAACGGATAGTGCGGTCACCGTGCGGACCATCAATGACACGGTAGTGATTGCCAAAGACGACATCGAGGAACGAAAGTTGTCCGAACTGTCGTTAATGCCTGCGGGTTTGATCGACAATCTGAACGTGGACGATTTCGCCGACTTGGTGTCTTATTTAGCGAGTCCGAATCAAGTTGAGATTCGCGGTCGCAAGTCGCCGATCGATGCCACTGGGAAAGTGCCCCACGCACTTGAAGGCGAGACGTTAAAACTCGTCGAAAAAACGGGCGGCAATGCGAGCAGCCAAGACATGCGAGGGTTCAACGCGGATCGTTGGAGCGGCCACGATCACTTATGGTGGACGGGTGGGAAACCAGGTGACCGCCTTGGTGTTGAAATCGAAGTGACCGAAGCAGCAACCTACGAGATTTCCGTTTCGCTGACCAAGGCGATCGACTATGGCATTGTCCAAATGCATTGGAATGGTCAAAAGGTTGGCGATCCGATCGATTGTTTCCATCCGAAACAAGTTGTAAATACCGGAATGTTGTCTTTGGGCATCCATTCGTTGACCGAGGGCAAACACAAGTTGACACTTGAAATCGTTGGCGCAAACCCGGAGGCGGTAAAACAACACATGGTCGGTTTGGATTTTGTCTTGCTGGAAAAGAAGTAACGGCCAATGTAGTGGACCGTTCCACGGTCCAACTCAAACAAAACTAGAAAGCGAAACTTGATCATGCGAATTCCGTCTTGTCAGTGGCTCTACACGCGAATAGCGATTGGAAGTGTTTGCGTTTTTCTGTGGTGTGGTGATGGTATCGCGGCAGCCCAACAAACAGGAATCGGACGGAAGTTCTTCGCGGCAGACTACGAAAAGAAATTGGCGGCCGTGGTCGAGGCCGACAATTCGTTGAGCTGGCAAATACCAATTCGCGATATTCACGATGCGCAGCGGCTTCCGAACGGTCGCTGGTTGCTACAGACCAACTTTTTTGAAGTGGTCGAATTAGATGACCAAGGCAAGGAAGTTTGGCGGTACGACGCGGGGAAAACGACCGACGGTGCCCGGGTGGAAATCCATGCGTTTCGACGCTTGGCCAATGGGCAAACCATGATCGCCGAAAGCGGCACGAGTCGCATCGTGATCGTCAACCCGGATAAAACCGTCGCAACCTCGATTCCGCTAAAGGTGGAACAGGCCGATCCTCATCGAGACACTCGGTTGGTTCGCCTGACTGACAAAGGAACCTACTTGGTGGCCCACGAGTCACAACGATTGGTTCGCGAGTATGCGGCCGACGGAAAAGTGATTTGGGAGTACCCGGTTGGGACTCAGCTCTATTCGGCCGTCCGTTTGGCCAATGGCAATACCCTTATCGGCACTGGCGATGGAAACCGTGTCATCGAAGTCACACCCGAAAAGGAAATCATCTGGGAACTGAAGTCCGAAGATTTGCCGGGAGTGAAGTTGGGTTGGATCACGATGGTGGACCGACTTCCCAACGGCGACACCTGGATTGTCAACTGCCACGCCGGACCAGACCAGCCGCAAATCCTGGAAGTCAGTCCCGACAAGAAAGTCGTGTGGTCGTTCCACGACTTCAAGCGGTTTGGCAATTCGTTGCCGGTTGCGTTTCCCTTGGACTAATTTACGGCATCGCCAAGCCCAACAGGTCGCGCGCGTTTTCGAAGCAAATGCCCTTGATCAACGGAAGCAGCAGTTGGTCATCGTCGGGCAATTCACCTTGAACGACATCGTGACCGATCAGTTGGCACAACAGTCGCCGGAAATACTCGTGTCGCGGAAAGGACAACAGCGATCGAGAATCCGTCAACATGCCGACGAAACGCGACAGGAGGCCCAAATTGCTCAAAGCGTTTAGCTGCCAAGTCATGCCTTCCTTTTGGTCCAAGAACCACCAACCGCTGCCCCACTGCAACTTGCCAGCGATCGATCCATCTTGAAAATTTCCCAACGCGGTTGCGATGGCGTAGTTATCCGCTGGGTTCAAGTTGTACACGATGGTTTTGGGCAGCGTGCCCGATCGATCCAGATCGTTGAGGAAATCGCAGAGTCGGTCGATTTGTGGCCAATCGGCAATGCTGTCGCAGCCGATGTCGGCGCCCACTTGCTGATGCAAACGGTGGTTGTTGTTCCGTCGAGCGCCCAAGTGAAGTTGTTTGGTCCAACCTTTCTCGAAGTCCCAGGCTGAAAACTGACGCATCAAGAAACCGCCGAAACGATCGGCAACTGCGGGATCGATTTTGAACGAGTCGGCGGAACCATTGGCTGCGAGAAGTTTTTCGACCACTTTAGCGGCCTCTGTTTCCGTTCCATCGACGGAGAAGCAATAGCTCAGTCCATGGTCGGACAATCGGCACCCGAGCCGATGAAACTCGTCGTGTCGCTGATGCAGCGCTGCCAACAAATCGGCGAGTCCATCGATCGCGATGTTCGTGATTCGGGACAAACGTTGCACCCACGTTCGCCAACGATCTCCTTGATGGACCGCAAAGGCGACATCGGGACGAAACGTGGGGTACATGCGAAACGGAAGACCTGGTTGCGATTGTAGCAAGTGATGAAAACGCAAATCATCCGCTGGATCGTCGGTCGTGCACAGGACGCGAACGCCAAAGTTTTTGAGAATGGATTGTGGGCGAAGTTCGGGCGACTGAAGCCGTTCGTTGGCTTGCTCCCAAATCGCCGCGGCCGATTGTTCGTTGAGTGGTTGCTGGATGTCAAAATATCGTTGGAGCTCCAAATGAGTCCAATGATACAATGGGTTGCGAAGCGTTTGCGGCACGGTTTTGGCCCAGGCCTGAAACTTTTCATACGGCGAGGCCGAGCCCGTGCAATGCGACTCGGGGACACCGGCCGCCCGCATGGCTCGCCATTTGTAATGATCCCCGGCCAGCCATGCTTCGTACAGATTGGCAAACGGTTGATTGTTGGCGATCACATCCGGTGGCAAGTGACTGTGGTAGTCGATAATCGGCTGGACAGCTGCCGTTCGATACAATCGTTTGGCCACGTCGTTGTGGAGCAAAAAGTCTTCAGTCATCCAGCTCATCGTTTTCCTTTAGCACTTCGATAGCATTGTCGTCAATTCGAACTTCAATCTGCGGCGCAACTGCCAGGATTCGTTCGGTCCATTCGTTTGTCAACTGAGCCCGAGTCAATGCTAAACTCCCGGTGGTCTGGGGAAGATTGCGGATGGGCAGCGACGTGCCCGAAATCCCAACGGTCATGTGGTCCGGGTCGTGAATCACGACCTTTTTCAGTTTCGTAAATTTCCCCAAGTCATTAATCCATTCAAGCAACCTTTCTGGCGTATGATGACGAAGAGCTCTTGTCCTGTTGGAAGAAAAATCGATAACCAAGGTCTCTGCGTGTGACAATTCGACCGCGAACTGCCAAAGGAGCATGTCATCCAGTGGAATTTCGAGCGTTCGGATACTAGGCACCGACAAAACTTTCCTAACAAACATCTTTAACTCGTCCGTCCAATCATCGGGAGATATCTCCAGAATTAAGTTGGATAGGTTCGGAAACGCTTCTGGATAAAAGTCGATCGGCTCAGGAACATATTCCGTTTCAATTGACTCTCGACCATCGAATTCGATGCGTGGATTCAATTCGAGATGGAGCCATTTCACATGTGGAAATATCGTCCATTTGCGATCAGCAGGACAATCACGGGTCGGGATAAGACTCAATGCGATTATCTGGCCGTCACTGTCCAGTTCAAGTGACCCCGGAATGTCTATCTTCATTTCCGTTACTAATTCAGCCAACTCGGAGTCCAGCAGCAGCGGCCGGACAGACGGATCCCAGGAAGAAAACCCCCAGCGGCGACTAGGAATGACGACCGCCGGGAAGGGCGCTGCTACAATGGACTCGAACGGCGGTGTGGCGTAGATCAACAAGTTATTCCGCAAAAATCCAACGAGGTCGGCGCCATTGAATTTTTGGTCCGGAACCAATTCCGCGATGCGAAAATAGCTATCGTTGCGGAAGTGTTTGGTATTCGCCAATTTCCTAAACAACGCAGGCGAAAATTGGCAGCGAACAAAACAAAAAATCTTTGGCGGCATCACGGGCAACTGCTCTGACAATTGGCAATCGTCGAGATAGATGTTCCGATCAGTATTGTAGAGTTCGATAAAATCCCAAGTATCCTGGTCGAAGGAGTCGAGTGACTTAACCGATCGGATTTCTAGGTTAGGTCGCGACAATCGTTTGATCGGCAACGGGCGGTGCCCTGCATCCAAGCCGCATGCAACGTCGACGCCCGTATCCAGCAATGCGGCCAACCGTTCCAGGTCGCGAACAGGGGACAAGATATCGACCCGAACTGGAACTTTGTCCACAAACAGTTGTCGAAAAGTCGGAATGCATTGGTCCAACCGCTCGTCCAGTTGCGACAGTGTCACAACGTGGCTTTGGCCATTACCTTCCCAAACGTTTGGCAACACGATGGGTCGAGCCTTTTCTTGGCTTTCGTATCCAAGCGTGTTGCGATTGAACTGGATGTAATCCGCAGTAAAATCAACCGTCCGTTTGCCATCGTTAAGCTGTAATAGTTTCGCGGAAAGATACGCAAGTCGGATCGATTTTGGTTCAGCCTCGAGCAGAACGACTGCGTCCAAATTTCGCGGCAGCCAATAGGCCATTCCGCAGAACGATAGCCATAGTCCACTCGCAAAAATCCAACTGATAATATTACGACGCGCTATGGGCAACTGCATGATAGGAGTATTTACCGTTGACGCCCTAACCTTGTCATTCGCCGAGTTCGCTGAGCGACGCGGTTCAAAGCGACGCGGCATTTGATGGAACAAGGCCATCAAGAACATTCCCGCAACCGTGACACAAACAACTACGATCAAGGAACCCACTGCACTCATCGTATCAACATCAAAGGACCAGTAAATTCCGAATTTGAGGATGCGATCTGCCCACGGCAATGTCGCGAGCAACATCGTTCCGAACACCATGACGACGCAGGCCCACCAACGCCACAGACACAAACTAGCACACCAGACGATCAAGAAAAGTGACAGACCGAAAGTTACGGACCAAGCCATTAGTTGCGAAAAACCAACCGAGATAGGAAGTGACCAAGACCAAAGAAGCAGTATCGACCAAATGACCAATCCCGCAGTTCCCCAACGGGCCTCACTGTCTTCCAAACCAGCGGGAGTTTCATTTTGCGAGCGATACGCAAGTCGCAGTCGCCGAAAATAACCGGACACTTCGGAACGCGAAGGAAGAGGGTGGCGGTGCAAGCGGACTTGTGACAGTTGTCGATTTAGTACTCCAAAAACAAGTAATGCCGTCAGAACCATAAATCCAAGCTCGAAACTCGTGAGATTCAACGTCTCGTCAAAAACATGCCCCTGAAAAATCTGCGGCAAGCGATCAGCCGTGAAGTTTAGCCCATCACCGGGAACCGCCGACGCCAGCAACCAAAGGACCAATGAACTGACGACCAAACAACCCATAAAGGCGATTCGGTGACGAATCGGCTGTGGAGAGCCAATCATCCACACCATCAACACGACCAAGAAAGCCGTCGCACCGGACTCCAGGGCCACTTGTAGTGACTCAACTGCCGAGTCTTTTGGAGTGATTTCGGGTGCAACTAACCAGGTATCGATCACGATGATGCACCAAAACATCGACACAAACGGCCACATCCAAACCACAGGTGTTCGAAACAGGAAAGGTTTGCCCGGATTCATGACGCTTGATTCTCTCGACTCACGTTAAGGAAACTGGACTGCTGGATCAGGCTCTGTCGATATCTTAGCAGAAGTTTTCGAACTTGCGATATTCGCCAGCGGCATACTATCGAACTCAATCTAACAAACTGAGAGCCGGATTGGCTCGCATCTCGTTCGATACAATCGTTTGGCCACGTCGTTGTGGAGCAAAAAGTCTTCAGTCATCCAGCTCATCGTTTTCCTTTCCTGGGTCGGGTATTTGATCGACAACGCGTACTTTGAGGTGAGGAGCGACGGCATGAATCCGTTCGGTCCATTGGTCTGTGAGTACTTGGCGAGTCTTCTGTTGAGCGGCTGCCGTGAAGTCTACAAAGTCAGTTCCAATGGGATTGGCCGCTCCCGCCATCGTGACTTCATTTGGGTCAATTATTACAACCTCCTTTAGATTCTTCATTCGATGCAGCTCCGAAACCCATTTTAGGAACTCGTCTGGATTAGCCCGAGCGAACCCCCAGTGTCTGGTAGCATCAACGACCAGTTGCTCCGCGTTACATACGTCAGCCGCGGCCAAAAATTGATCGAATGGCACTGAAACAATGACCTGTTTTAGCTGTGATGTTGACAATACATCGCGTACAAACGAATCCTCCACTTCGATCCATTTCGTATGCGTTGATTCAAACACAACCGATTCAAGAGCGGGAAATGCTTTTGACTGAAATCCAATGGACTCTTCAGCGAACTCTTCATCTTTCGCTCGACGATTGTCGTAATTTCGCAGGCTGCCGAGCGTAATGTACAATCGTTTCACATCCGGAAAGGTCGTCCACGCTGGAACGGTTGGGCAATCGCGTGATGCCGTCAAACCAAGAGCCGTCAACCGGCCATCCGTGTCCACTTCGATAAGCTTCGGTAGGAGCAGTCTTTGCGAGATGGCGGCTTGGGCAACATTCGAATCAAGAAGCAATGGCCTGGCAGAGGGTTGCCAAACCGACTCGTGAGTGCTGATACGGTCTGGGACAAAAATCGGAGGGAAGTCTTCTGCAACGATCGAATCAAAAGGCGGAGCCGCAACAATAACGCCGCCGTTCTGGAGAAAAGTCGCCAACTCTGGGCCGGTGAATTTCTGTCCTGGGCTCAATTTTAGGATTTGAATGTGATTCCCTGCCGCTCTTAGTGTCGGTTGGTGCATTAGGAAACCAACTGGGAATCGACAGTTGTAGATAAGGATGCGTTCGGACGGTAAAAACGATGGCTCGACCGGAAACTGGCAATCAACGAACATGGGTTCACGACCGCGAAATGTTCGCATCTGACTTAAGAAAGCCCATGTCGCAAGATCATCACTAACAGAATAAACGTCCTGGATGATTAGATTTGGTTTAGACAATCGATCCACGGGCAATGGCTGATGCTTGGCGTTGACATTGCAATGAATCATTGCTCCCGTGTCTAGCAACGCGGCTAATCGGTCCATGTCCTCGACCGGTTCCATGATTTGCACATTAACAATTATGCTTTGGTTGATCAAATCGGTAAGTGGCTGGACAAGGGCATCCGTATTTTGATTCAATTCAGGAAGTGTTAGTTGACGCTCTGCCGTGGGACTCCAACTATTGTAATTGAAGAGATTGTATTCCGATTCCAAGTTCGAGGCGTTTCCATAATAGTGTCGGCCTTTTGCCTGTTCATGCTCTGAGGGTCGATATCGAAATGTGCGCTGGCCGTCGTGACAGGCCATGACTTGGGCCGAAAAACTGGCCAGCGGAATCGATAGTGGATCCGATTGAGCCAGCACGACTGGGTCGATGGAACGTGGCAGCCAATACGCGAACCCGCCACAAGCGATCCACAATAGACTTCCTAACACAGCGCTCCTTGAAATAACAACCGACAATCCGGCCTCCGATTTTGTGCGGATTGCTCGTTTGTTTGAATCATCCGTGTCGGCAGAAGTGACGTCCGGGTTGTCGACTTTTGCGAACGCAAATCGGCGCGGAGCTTGATGGGTGAGGACCAGCAAGATGACGCTGAGGACCGTGGCCACTGCGACAGTAGCCGAAACTATCAAGGCAATCGTGACCTCGGCGTTCGTTGTGCTATAGAGCAACAATCTGCCGATTTTCCCAAACCCAGGCAAGGTCAGGAACGGAAACATCCCAACGGCTAATACAAAACCAGCCAGCCAACTCGATAGGCAATGTCCAGCGCACCAGACCACGAGAAACAAGTAGAGCGCAGCCGCCAATCCGTGGGTCGCGATTTGTCCGGCGGAAACCAGATTCGAATCGTAGCATGCCCAAGCGAACAATAGCATCCAGACAACCAGGCCAACAACTAGCGCTCGCGATTCAGACCTCATCATGACTGGCGAAGTCTGGTTCTCTGACCGATAGGCAATCAACCGTCGCTGCTTCAACGTCATTGAGTTTGACCGCTTCGGCAATGGACATCGGTGAAAGCGGATGTTGCCGGTAAAACGGTTGATGAGTCCCAGGGCGATTCCAGCCGACACGACAAGTAAAATCAGTTCGACCGTGGACAGGTTCAACGTTTCGGGAAAGTAACGGCGCGAGCCCAATGTCTGGAACGGAACGGAGGAAACGATGATTCCGCCACCCGGTCGACCTCCGGCAAGCACGACCAATGAGAAGCCTCCCAATATCGTCATGGCCGTAAACAAACACCTTCGCCGAACAGTTTCAGTTGAACAAACGAGCCAAATCAGGCTCAAGGGAATCCAGACAACCAACGCGAGCTCCAGACTTAATCGCATGGTCTCGGATGCCGCGTTCGCCTCGACCCAATTCGGAGTCGCAAGCCAAGTCTCGATGATCAACCCGCACCAAAAGGTACCAACAACCGGCCACAGCCAAAGCCAGGATCGCGAATCGTTGTTTGTTCGATCGTCAGACATGCCCGACTCCGCTGTGTGAAATGTCCGGCCCGCCATCGTGAGCCAGCTATCGTGAGTGTACCGAGAATCGGCTTTGTTGCTAGCAGATTCTTGGCAAATCCAGCCGCAAACTCGGGCGTAACGAACTCCTGAATTTGAGTCGAATCAGATTCGGATTGACTTGAATCTCAAAAATTCTGTAAAAGCCACTTGGAATTGCTCAAGAAGTCTATCGTGACTGCCGGAGGAGGCCGTCTTGATCAACGCACGCTTGATAACGATGTATTTGCGCCACATTCAGCCACGGA
>JAUXWY010000252.1 GCA_030681235.1 Pirellulaceae bacterium
GTCTCCACCAGCAATGGACAACCGGCGATGCCACCCAGCGGCGATCCGTTGACGATCGCCGAACAGGATCTTCTGAGAATTTGGATCGAGCAAGGCGCGGCGAACGATTGGGTATCACCGTATGTCGTGCCCACAAAGGAAAACCCTCCGGTTTACGTCCGGGTTCCAGCGGTCACCGCGCTCGATGCCTCGCCCTACGAATCTCTGTTGGCCGTGTCGGGAACACACGAAGTCTGGTTGTTCGACACGATTTCGAAAGTGGTTCGTCACCGCTTGATTGGAATGTCCCCGCGAATCGAATCCGTGCGGTTTTCGCCCGACGGAACAAAACTGGCGGTGGCCGGCGGCCGGCCCGCCGAATTCGGGGAACTGCAACTTTGGGATTGCCAAAGTGGTCGGATGATCTGGTCGCGGACCGTGACCGCCGACGTGGTCCGAGGTGTCAATTGGTCGCCGGACGGCTCCAAGATTTCGATCGGCTGCAACGATAAAAGTGTTCGCGCGTTTGACGCCGCAACGGCCGAACAGATCTTGTTCCAAAATGTTTCCGATGACTGGGTTCACGATACGGTCTTTTCCGCCGACGGAACGTATCTCGTCAGTGTAGGCCGAGATCGCACATGTAAATTGACCGAGGTTGCCACCGAACGATTCGTCGACAACATCACGTCGATCACGCCGGGCGTCTTAAAAGGCGGGATCACAGCAATTGCGCGGCATCCAAGTCGCGATGAAATTCTGATCGGAGGCGCCGACGGTATTCCCAAAGTCTATCGCATTCATCGCCTGACCACTCGGGTCATTGGCGATGACGCCAATCTGATTCGGCGCTTCCCAACAGTTCCGGGCAGCGTTCAAGCGGTTGCTGTTTCTCGTCACGGCCAACAATTGGCGGTCGGCAGTAGCCATGAAGGCCGAGGCCAGATCCAAGTTTATTCCTACGAGTTCGACACTGCGTTGCCCCCAGAAATCTCGCCGTTGTTGGTCAAGGTCGTGGGCACGCGCACTCCCGAGGAAGACAAGGCCATCGAAGATTATGTCACTCGCGATGTTCGCTTGCTAACTCAACACGACTTCCCCTCGCGAGTCTATTCGATCGCGTTCGACAAAGACAACGAATTTGTTTGGTGCGGCACTGCCGACGGAACGATCGAGCAAATCCGCATCGCGACCGGCGAGACGGTCTGGCAGGGTTCGCCAATCCAAAGCGACGCGGCCAACTCGATCGCCGTCGACCGAGATCCAAAGTGGCAATTGCCGGTTAGCGCGTCGGTCGTTGGGCCGGATGTCGCAAATGTCCCGGCTCCTCCCCAGATCCGGGCCTTGCAAGTGTGGCCCGCCAGCGTCGCGCTGAACTCGGCCGCTCAATACGTGCAGTTTGTGGTCATGGGCCAATTGGAAGACGATTCGTGGGTCGACGTGACTCCCTGGGCCAAGTTCGAAAATTCAAGGCTTGCGGTCGACGCCTCCGGTTTAGGGCAAGTCGTTCCAGGAGAGTTTGTTGGATTCCGCGCTTCGGACACGCAGCCGGGAACAAACACAGAACCACTGCTCGTTCGATGCTTGGACCAACAGTTTGAAGTCCCTTTGCAAATCACGACAACGGAACCGGAAATACAGTTTGTTCGCGACGTCCAGCCCATGCTGACTCGGTTGGGGTGTAACGCCGGTAACTGTCACGGCGCTGCCGATGGCAAAAACGGTTTCAAGCTATCGCTGCGAGGTTACGATTCCGAATTTGATCTGCGAACCCTGACCGACGAACTATGGGCCCGCCGAGTCAGCGTCGCAAACCCGGATCTAAGTTTGATTTTGCAGAAAGCAACGGCGGCCGTCCCGCATCAGGGCGGTCGGCCGATCGAGCCCGACTCAAAGTCCTATTGGACTCTGCATCAGTGGATCGCCGCTGGCGCGGTCTTGGAACCACAACCCATTCGCACCGCGCGGATTGAATTGGAACCACAGCTGCCCGTTTTGCCTTCGATTGGCGATCGACAACAAATGCGCGTGGTGGCGCATTTTTCGGACGGCACGCAACGAGATGTCAGCCGCGAAGCTTTTATCGAAATTGGGGATCTGGAAATTGGGAAAGTGACGAGCACCGGACAAGTCGCGGCGCTGCGCCGTGGTGAAACACCCGTCATGGTTCGCTACGACGGATGTTACGTCGCCACCACGCTCACCGTGATGGGCGACCGAGCAGGATTTGTTTGGCAAGATCCACCTCAATTCAATGAAGTCGATCGGTTCGTCACCGAGAAATGGAAACGCATGAAGATCCAACCGGCTCCTTTATGCACGGATCACGAATTTATTCGCCGCGTTTATTTGGACCTAACGGGCTTGCCGCCCGCCCCGCAACAGGTGGTTGATTTTGTGGCCGACCCGCGACCCACGACCGAAAAGCGAAACGAATTGATCGATCGTTTGTTGGCAGATCCTGCGTACGTGGATTATTGGACCAACAAGTGGTCCGATTTGCTGCAGGTCAACAGCAAGTTCCTGGGTGCCGCCGGCGCTCAAGGGTTCCACAAATGGATTCGCGAACAAATCGCGGCCAATGTTCCTTACGATCAGTTTGTACGCAGTATCCTGACAGCCAACGGTTCGAATCGCGACAATCCTCCGTCAGCTTATTTCAAGATCTTGCGCGAGCCAGAATTGATGATGGAAAACACGACACATCTGTTCTTGGCCACTCGTTTCAATTGCAACAAGTGCCATGATCATCCATTCGAACGTTGGACACAGGATCAGTATTATCAAATTGCAGCCTTCTTCGCCCAAACGGGTCTCAGTGAAGACCCCGCCAGCGAAGGGCAACGGATCGGCGGCAGTGCCGTGGAAGGCGCGCAGCCACTGTTCGAAGTGGTGTCCGATCGCGACACCGGAGAAATCACGCATGTGCGGACTCGGAATGTCACGCCACCGAAGTTCCCGTACGAATTGCCACTCGCGAGCGGTGGCTCAGCTTCGCCAACCGCGACGGACCAAGTTGAATCGCCAACGAATCCCTTGCCGCGCCGCACCCAGTTGGCCGATTGGGTGGCCTCGCCAACCAATCCGTATTTCGCCGCCAGCTACGTCAATCGAGTTTGGGGTTATTTGTTGGGGCGCGGCCTGATCGAGCCACTGGATGATATCCGGGCCAGCAATCCGCCGTCGAATCCCGAACTGCTCGCGTTTCTGGAACGCTCCTTTATTGAATCGGGCTTTGATACGCGAAAACTAATGGCTCTGATCTGCAAGTCACGCACCTATCAACTGTCGATCGAAGCCAACGACTTCAATCGCGACGATACCATGAACTATTCGAAGGCCAAAGCCAAGCGTTTGCCCGCCGAAGTGTTGTTTGATGCCATGCACGTTTCCGTTGGTGCCAAGCTCAACATCCCAGGAGTTCCGGAAGGCACGCGAGCCGCCCAATTGGCCGATGTGGCCGCTGGCGTCCCCAGTGGTTTTCTGGCAACGTTGGGCCGCCCGGTCCGCGAAAGCGCTTGTGAATGCGAACGATCGGACGAACTACAGTTGGGTGCGATCTTGGCCATGGTCAACGGACCCGACGTGGCTCGGTTGGTGTCCGACCCCGAGAACATCATTTCTCGCATGGCCCTCGACAACGAATTGGACGATCGCCAACTTGTCGATGCGATCTACATGCAGATCCTCAATCGTCCGGCGCAACCCGTTGAGATTGACGGGGTATTGGCACACGTTGCAGACATCGCCACTGCCAATCTCGATTTGGAACAAGCCGTCGGTGAACGGACGCAGTGGTGGGTGGATGAAAAACTTCGCTTGGAAACAGAACGAACCTCGGCGATTGCTAGGGCGCGAGAAGAGCTGGCGTCCTACGTAGCTCAACATGATCCAGGACTGGCCGAGCGTGAGCAACAACGCGTCGCCCTCGTTGAATCGTTGCAAGCTCAAATGACCGCGTACGATGCGAACGAAGTCCTGGAGTTTGATCGCTGGCGCAACGAGCAATTGAGTCGGAAACTTTGGCATTTGCCTGTGCCGAAAGAAATGAAGCAGTCCAACGACAGTCAGTTGACGGTGCTTCCAGATCGCAGCCTTCGTGCGACATTGGGCCAAGGTGCGGTGGAAACCACGTTGATTTTCGAATCGCACTTGCCGCCGATTACGGGCGTTCGTTTGGAAGCATTGGCTGACCCAGAGCTGCCTGGTGGCGGTCCCGGGCTGGCTGCCAACGGGAATTTCGTGGTTTCAGAATGGATCATCGAATCGGCTTCCATAGAGCAACCCGATCAATGGCAAACCGTGGCCGTCAGCGAGAGCTTGGCGGATTTCCAGCAAGAGGGTTTTGGACCGACGGAGTTGTTCAACGGCGTGACCAATGACAACGGCGATGGCTGGGCGCTGCACCCGGACACCAAAAAGACACACTGGGTGGTCGCTAAACTCGCTCAAGCCGTTCATCATCCCGCTGGCACTCGGTGGAGAATGCGATTGGTTCAAAATTACTCGGACGGTCTGCATGTATTGGGGCGCTTTCGGATTTCGTTCTCGACGGATACAGCGGGCTTGGATTTGGGATTGGCCGAGCCGTATTTGGCCGAACTGGCTTCGCTTCGCGCGACGGAGGCCCAGTCGCTCCGAGACGTGGCTCCGGCACCCGTTCTGGCAGCCTTCCGCGCGGGCGATCAACATCGTCGCGGCCTGACACAACAACTGGCAGACGCAACAAAACCAATCGAAGTATTGCCTGGCATTATCGAGCGGCGAGCGGCGTTGGAGATTGCCGAGCGACCCGTGGCGGAAGATCGAATGTTGTTGCAATTGCAAGCAGATCTGAATCGCAGTCGCGCGCAACTAGAACAACTGCGATTGACCTTGGCTCAAGATTTGACCTGGGCATTGATCAATAGTCCGGCGTTTATGTTCAATCACTAAAGTCATTTTCAGGAGGATAGGTTATGTTGCGAATCGTAGGCGCCCCAGGGCGAGACACATGCGACCATAATCGCGTAACGCGACGTGATGTGATACGAATTGGCATGTCCGGCATGTTGGGCTTGTCGCTACCGATGTTGTTGTCGCGGTCCGCAACCGCAACCGTGCCCCGCTTGGACGCGCCGGGGTGGGGACGGGCCAAGAGTATTATTATGGTGTACTTGCAAGGCGGGCCCAGTCATATCGATCTATGGGATCCCAAAGAAAACGTTCCAGATAACGTAAAAAGCGTCTTCGCGCCGATTTCCACCAAGATCCCGGGAATCAAGTTTACTGAGAACCTGCCGAGATTGGCTCAGCTCAATGATCGCTTCACCTTGATTCGCTCGCTCAGCTACACGCCAAACGGTCTGTTCAATCACACGGCCGCGATTTACCAAATGATGACGGGCTACACCACGGATAAAGTAAGTCCGTCCGGTCAATTGGAGCCACCCTCGCCGAAGGACTTTCCAAATTTTGGATCAAACATCATCAAACTCAAACCGGTCGACACACCGATGTTGCCGTTTGTGATGTTGCCGCGACCATTGCAAGAAAGCAACGTCGTGGGCAAAGGTGGCACGGCGGGCTTTTTGGGCAAGGCCTTTGATCCTTACACGTTGTATCCTGACGGAGACGACATGGACATGGCCAAAATGTCGCGGATCAAAATCGACGATTTGCAGTTGCCACAAGATGTCTTTTCGGTCCGGTTGGAACGGCGCGCGCGATTATTGGATTTGGTCAATTCGCAAATGCCCGCCATCGATCAAGCCGTCGAATCGTACAAGTTGGACGATCAATACAAGCAAGCCATCAGTCTGGTGACATCCGGACGCGCCCGGCAAGCGTTTGATCTTTCGGTTGAAACCGAGGAAGTCAAACAACTGTACGGCAGGAACACCTTCGGTCAAAGCCTGCTGTTGGCGCGACGAATGGTCGAAGCCGGAACGCGAGTGGTCGAGGTGATTTGGCCCAAAGTCGCTAACTCGGACAATCACAGTTGGGATCAACACTCCGATTTAGAGAAGCGAATGAAGAACCAATCGGGTCCGATGTTCGATACCGGCGTGGCTGGGCTGCTGGAGGACTTGGACCGTCGTGGACTGTTGGAAGACACCATGGTGGTGGTCGTGGGCGAATTCGGCCGAGCCCCACAAAGAGGCGTCAGTACTTCGGGCAACAGCAATGATGCCGGCGGACGCGATCATTGGCCTTATTGCTACACAGGTTTGGTGGCTGGTGCTGGGACCAAACGCGGTTTGGTTTATGGCAAGTCCGATAAAACAGCGTCGGCTCCGGCAGAAGACCCGGTCCATCCCGGCGATCTGTTAGCCACGATCTATCACGCGTTCGGCATCGATCCCGAAATGATGGTCATGAACCACTTGAACCAACCGCGAGAACTGGTCAAGGGACGAACACTCAGTCAATGGTTCAGTTGAGCCCGTTTCAACTCTCCGAGCAGAGCTAGATCGGGTTTAGCGAGCGCTGGTGTACCGGCTTCAGCCGGCGGGTAGCTGAAAATAACGTTTTCACAGCTCCCGCCGGCTGCGAGCGCTGGTGTACCGGCTTCAGCCGGCGGGTAGCTGAAAATAACGTTTTCACAGCTCCCGCCGGCTGCGAGCGCTGGTGTACCGGCTTCAGCCGGCGGGTAGCTGAAAATAACGTTTTCACAGCTCCCGCCG
>JAUXWY010000234.1 GCA_030681235.1 Pirellulaceae bacterium
ACAAACGGCGGAGCACCATGAAGGAAACTGAGGCGGCCCGAGCGGTTTGCTTGAGGTACTCAATGCACTCGGCGCGATGCGCGATGAGTTGGTGATCGTCGGTGGTTGGGTTCCAGACCTACTGTATCCGTCGAGCAACCAACTTTTGCAAATTCCTTCTTGCCAACGTTCGCCCATTGCCGCGAGTTTCTCAACGCTGATCTGATTGCCGCATTGACCCGCCGTGGGATTGGGGCGATGAGGGGGACATTGCCGCGAGTTTCTCAACGCTGATCTGATTGCCGCAGGGTTGGCTCCGTTTGCTCCAGAGACGCAGGCTGTTCGGGCGTCGGAATTACTATTGAGGCGAATCGATGAATTGGTTGCAACTCGCTCGACCTTTTCATTTGAAACCACCTTGGCAGCGAGGAGCTACCAAACTTCAATTATGGAATGGCATCGCTTGGGATATCGCGTCGTACTGTACTTTATCTGGCTTCCTTCAGCGGAGCTGGCCATCCAAAGAGTTGCCAAACGTGTGCGCGAAGGTGGCCACAATATTCCCGAAGCCGTTGTTCGGCGTCGATACGCTCGCGGGCTGGCCAATCTTTTTAATCTGTATATTCCGATTGTCACAACAGTCTGCGTCTACGACGGCGCTTCCTTCCCGCCAGTTCCCATCGCAGATATTGAGGGTGAAAGAGAACTAGTCTTGGACTACAATAGGTGGGATCGCATTCAACGGCACCGAAAGGACGAATCCAATGACTAGAAGCAACGCACCAGACTCGCTGATCGCGAAAGCGGACCTGGCATTCGAGGCTGCTTGTCGAAAGGTCATCGATCGAGCTCGCCAATCGAATACGGAAATCGTTATCTGGCGCGATGGAGAGATCGTAGAATTATCGCCCGAAGAAGCGACAACGGAATTGGAAGCAAACCTAGCCAAACGAGAATCAGAGACCACCCGCTAATAGAACCGCACGTCCCGAGGAAAAAAAGGTGTCAGGACTCGTTTTTGTTGACAGCGTGTGGTAGGGTGTTGGGATGGGACGTCCAAAACGAGCGGATCAGGCGGGTGGTATCTATCATGCTCTCAATCGGGGGAATGCTCGGGCTACCGTTTTCCACAAGCCCGAGGACTATGACGCCTTCGAACGAATCTTGGCCGAGGGCATGCAACGATATCCGTGCCGAATTCTCGCCTACCAGTTGATGCCCAACCACTGGCACTTTGTTCTTCAGCCAACTGATAATGGTGGCATGAGCAACTTCCTTCGCTGGGTTTCCTTGACTCATACGATGCGTCTGCACGCACACTACCAGACCAGTGGTGAAGGTCATATCTACCAAGGTCGGTTCAAGAGCTTCCCCGTCCAGAACAATAACCACTTTCTGCTTGTCTGCCGATACGCCGAACGAAATGCCTTGCGAGCCGGATTGGTAAAGCGGGCGGAGGATTGGAAATGGGGCTCCCTATCGCGATGGCTGGACCATGTCGAGCGGCAGCCCCAATTGCTTTCCTCGTGGCCGATTCCTCGATTGCCAAACTGGACAGAACGGGTTAACGAGCCATTGTCACATCAAGCGCTCTCAGCCATTCGCAACTGCATTGCCAGAGGTAGGCCACTGGGCGATTCCGAATGGGTTGAGTCCATCGTCGGCAACCTAGGCCTTGAATCAACCCTCCGACCACACGGACGCCCTAAAAAAGAGTCCTGACACCTTTTTTGCCCTGTTGTACGATAGTGGTCTTACCAATCCGCCGTCACCCAATGATCTTGGCGAAAAACCAACGGTGGTTGTCAAGTTCTCGGATTCAGCCGGTTAGAATATTGGATAATTTGTCGTGTTTATGGTTCCAGCGGAATGAGTGCAGAGTACGGGATTTTCAATGACTTCTTTTCGTTTTTCGTAGCCAGCACAATCGTCAATCGCTCTGAATCGCCCTGTATTCCCGTTACCGCCATTTCGAATGGGTGCATCGAGCGAGTACTCTTGCCATCTGAACTGTAGTTCTCCGTTGGAAGTTTCAACGTCCCGTCAAACGGGACTCGGACAGTCAGTTGCCGTTCCACTCCAGTCGCCAGGTTCATTGTCTCAACCGGAAAGCAATAAACCTGGCGCTCGTCGTGCTCGATGAACCCACCCGTTTTGACATAAAATGCATAATTGCCGTGGTAATGGATCTTGGCATTCGCCGGTGGTGTCGACAGCCACGCATCATTTTCTTCTGTTCGGATCTCGCGATACCATTCGAGCAGACCGAGTCGATCGGGTGCATCAAACGGGCCAATGCCAAATGATTGTTTTGTTAGCCCCATCTTTGCTAATGCCCCATTTTGGCAACGGAGGATAATCCCGTCAGACAGTACGTAACTACCCGTATCGAGTACCATCCTGGGCATTTGCACCATGGAAAGCGGCTTACCATCCTGATCCAATTCGTAGACCAGACAATCTGAAACATAGCTTGACCAGTCAATCTCGCCGTGGCAGTTCGCCGTGGCAACAAAGATTCTTAACTCAGGTTTTTGGCCATGAGTTTTACCGCCGGTCGGCACAAGGAATGGCCCTGCAACAATCGAGTTGGTTTCCGATCCAACCCTCTCTTTGGCTCGAGCGACCTCTCGACGCCGAGCATCCTTGTATTCCTTCTCTGCTTCGGTCGCGTCCGGAGGCAATTCTATGTCGATGCGCTCCAAGTCCCAGTCTTGAAACCCATATCGACCCAAATGATGTGCCCAAACGCTGGGGCCGGTAAATCCGCGACGAATCTCCCAAATACGTGGCATGGTCCAGAGCGATTCGCCCGTCTCCATATCGAGAGCCACAATATCGTCTACAGGACCGCCACAAACAACGAGCAGATTCTTGTGGACGTTCAAGTGACTCGGTCGGCCATCCGCTTGCGCTGGCCCACCACCGCCAAGAATGAAGACCCCGAGACGATCCCGGTCGCCCTGTGTTTCAAATCGCTTTACCCAGGCCAATTGATGCAATGAGTCGAAGCACGCAATTCGAAAACCAAGTTGGTTTCCATGCTTATGACTTGACGGATCATTCAATATTATCTTCGAGAAAGCAATCGTTCGACCTTCAACAACCATCGCTTCAGCGAGAAATTCTGCTTGCTTTTCTTCCAAGTCAGTCTCTGGCAATTCGAGCGGTTCTCGCCAAACTCCGTCAGTGAGTTGAACGCGGTGGACCGCAGGAGGGTTCGCAAACTTGCGTTCCTTGGTGGAGCTTGGGAAAGCGGCAAACAAGACTTCATCAGCTGAACAATTTAGGAAATGATATTCGGTGTCTTTTTCAATTTCCCTCTTAACGCTCCAGATCTCCATGTCTGTTTCCCGATTGAGGCAGACAAAGGACTGTTCCGTAAACTCGATCCGATAGTCACCTTGATCGGCGCTGGGGATGTAGTCGCCAATGGTGAAGCTACCACCGATCGAGGTCGATCCATTGCCATGTGCCAGCCCAATAATTTCAATCGATTCAAACTTCGGTTCGAACTTCTGCGAATATAACTGGCCTGTTTGAAGCCCGACCATCCACACAATAAACCCCAAAAACTTGCCGAACTTGACGTTTCCGTTGCGCATCGTTTGTCTCCATGGCGATTACGACGCCTCGCCGACACAGATAGTTCCCTGGTTGGGGACGTTATCCGGGGACACTTGGGTTCATGCCAGTGGGACGCGGATTTGTCACTAAAAGCAACAACACGGCACCAGTGTTTTGGGCCGGTAGAATCCCGCCCGACTCGCTCGGTCCCGATGTGTCGGGATTAGGAGATCGCACGCCGTTGAATGGTAACGCGATAATCATATCGTTAAGGGTAGTTCTCTCTAGCCTGATCAACAGATAATGGGGACACTAAATCAACAGCCCGCTTGCCCGACGGAAGCGGAGAGGGAGGGTGCGCGGCTACTCGTCCCCGCGCAATGGCTCGGCGAGGCTGCATTTGACTCGCCGGCGCGAGTCGCCTGGAAGCAGATCGCAAAAAGATGAATGTTGATCTGGCGGGCGGACTCGCCGAGTGCCAGCGATTGCTGCACTACGGCAACGGCAATAAGATCATCGCGTTCTCGGCGAAGGTCGCTTCACCCGATTTGTTGTTGATGCGGTATTGAATCTTCAATTGCTTGACGACACCGGGAGCCGGATCGCCGCCGAAACTGGAGTTGTAATCCCCAGCATTCAGTGCGATTAGCGGCACGTTACTGGCTTGCTTTTTCACAACCTCCGTGACGTCTTTCATCGCGGCCCCGGCCCCATATTCGGCTTTGACAATCTCCAACTTGATCTTTTCCAGGCCCACCGCAGCGATTAATTCGTTCACATCCACGGAACCTCCTCCAATCTTTTGCGCGATCACCAACGCGACCGCACCAGCATCGGCCTTGAGTTCCGGAGTCTTCGACAACGCGATTGCCAACTGCAATCCTTCGGCGCTCGGATGCAATTTCAACACGTCCAGGGCCAACTTGTGTTCGGCGACTCGTCCAGTCGCGTCGATGGCGTTGCGGCACATCTGGACGCGTTCTGCTTCAGGCATCGCGAATTTTCTCGCCAAGCCCAAATAGCCGCGCAAAGCCCGCACTCGATACTTTTCCGACGGTGCCGTCTTGGCAAGATCCAACAGCACCGGTGCCGCATCGACATTGTTCCA
Source organism: Pirellulaceae bacterium (assembly GCA_030681235.1). Lineage (GTDB taxonomy): Bacteria > Planctomycetota > Planctomycetia > Pirellulales > Pirellulaceae > M30B19. The sequence goes on from JAUXWY010000234.1 coordinate 4,655, forward strand.
TTTGCCGAGCAGGCGGCTGGCGGTGTCCTGTAACGTGTCATCGCTATTGCGAGCCGCCAAGTCCAAGGTTTTCAAGGCGTGGACACCGCCGACTTCGCTCAGGATTTCCAATAGCGTTACTTTGGCCGCCATCGGCGAACGATCGATCGCGCTGGACAACTGCTTGGCACAGGCCTCACGATCAGGCATCCGCACGCTGGCAGCCTTGAGTGCTTGCTGAGCCACGGCGGCATCTTCGGAGCGTTTCGGGGACACCGCTTGTTCGATCAGCAGCGACAATCGTTGAATTGCGACTATTTCGCCCAGGGCTCTCAGAGCGGCATGTCGAATCGCCGCGTTCTTGTTCTCGAGCAACGGCAATACTTCAGTGACAGCATCGATCCGGCGTCGCCCGACAAGTTCCAGCAGCAGCGGCGAACTCTGGTCATCAGCCGATGCGAGCAGTTGAGCAATTTGGGCATCGACGCCATCCCCGCGTAACTCGGCCAGCGATTGCCGAGCCAGCGCCGACAAGTCGGGGTCCGAATCCAAAGCGGTTTGCATCAGGACCGGCAAACAGGTCTCGTTGCCAACGCGACGCAGGGCTTCGAACGCCGCTAGCCGCAGCGTCTTGTCATCCGACTGGGCCGCTTCCATGATCGCGACCAACTGCACACTATCCGGACGATCCGCCATCGCTGCGATCAGCAAAGCGGCCCGCTCACTGGGGAGTTGGGCCAGCTGATCTGCCAGCGCTTGGTCCACGTCGTCGCCCGAGAGCTCTCGGGCCGTTGCGAGACCGATCTGAAACAATTTCATTTCCGGTGATCGGAGTGTTTCGATCAACAGTGGCGTACCATCTTGTTGTCGTGCGAGGATCGCCCCACGAGTGGCTTCGACAATCCGCTGCATCGGCACGTCGGCATTGCGAACAAGATCGTAGAGCGCTACGGACTCCGCATGTTGGCCCTCAGCGAACATATTCTCGGCGCCTAACACGCAGCCCTGAGCGATCGCCGAGCGAACCTTGGGCTCTGTGGCAACCGAGAGAGCCGCTACCAGCGCTGCTGCCGCCGGTTGGCCGCCGATCTTGCCCAGCGCCACCGCGGCAGCTGCCGCAACCTCTTGGTCAGCATCCTGCAATCGTTTCGTCAATTGTGGCACCGCTTCAACGTCGCGGCGGACACCGAGCGAGTTGATCATGCCGATCAACAGATGCCCCTGTAACGTATCGGCAGCCTCGCGCAGAGCCGCGCTAGCCGCCGTACCGGGTATCGCTTCCAAAGCAATTCTAGCCCAAGAAGAAAGTTGCTCGTTAGGCAATAGTTTTGCAAGCTCGACCACCGCGGCATCGGAACCATGGATCGCTAGATTCTTGCAGGCTAGCGCCTTTTCAGCCGGCTGGGCATCGGACCTGAGCACTGCGAGCAACTCGGCTTCTTTGTCTGTTGATGCCGCCAGATCTTGTGCGTTGCTGGAGGACGAGGTGAGACAGATGATCGCTGCGAGCAGGGCAACGTTCATCTTAAATGTTTTTGTAAGGTCCATGTTTGAATTTCGCTTGTGATGTGGGGCAACGTGAGCCGGAACTTGCCGGCAGGGTGTTGGTTGGAATCAGCCGGAGTGAACCGACATTGCCAAATTACAATCGCCAAGGCTCGCGCAATGCTTCGCTGCGCAAGCGGTTTGCGGGCTCGTCATTAATGAATGAGTGGCTTTCATTGTCGTAATTGACCTGCCGCCCCAAGTGCAGGGCGATGTTCGCGGCATGACAAGCGATGTGCGCATTGCAGGCGGCGTCGGCATTACCTTTGGGTTGGCGGCGCGTCTTCACGCAATCCAAGAAATCGCGCACATGGAATGTGGCCGGATATCCGCCAATCTCAGCAACTTCGCGACCGGCCAAAAGTTCCGGCGAACTCAACACGATCTTGCCGCTATCCCCCGCTTCGACCCAACCGGTTTCGCCCTCGAATCTCACCGGACACGATCCCAAGGGAATCCAACCCGTTTCGCGGAAGATCAACTCGGTACCGTTTTCATACCGAGCGACTAATTGGCCGTCTTTGGGTGCATCGTATTGCACCGGAGGCGGACAATCGCCGACCGCCCATTGGCAAAGATCGACGCAGTGCGACCCCCATTCCAGCACACCGCCCCCGACCAACCCACCGCCTTTTTCGAAATTGAAACCATCCAACAACTGCGAGTTGAAGGGCCGCCAGGCCGCTGGCCCGAGATACATATCCCAGTCCACAATGTTCTTGTCGGGTTCGGTTTCTGGGACCAACCAACCGCTCATCATGGCCTGCATGCCGGCGGGGTGCGCATAGACTCTTTTTAGTTTGCCCAGTTTTCCGGTGCGGGCCAACTCGCAGGCAAAAGCAAAGTGCGGCAGGTTGCGGCGCTGGGTCCCGGCTTGAAACACTCGACCGGTGCGTCTCATGGTTTCCGCCAGAATCAAACTCTGGTCGATGTTCTTCGTGACGGGTTTCTCACAGTACATATCCTTGCCAGCAGCCGCGGCCGTCATCGCGGCGGTCGCGTGCCAATTGGGGCCTGTGGCAATGAGCACGGCATCAATGTCGTTGCGATCGAGCAGTTCACGAAAATCGCGGATCATCGCGCAGTCCTCGTTGCGATGATGCGCGTCCACGATCTTCTTGACTTCGACACGGCGTTTTTCTTTGATGTCGGCAACAGCGACGAACTGCACGTCAGGTTGCTGTAGAAAGCAGCCCAAATCGTAGGTACCGCGATTCCCAATCCCGATCCCGCCGACGACGATGCGTTCGCTGGGAGCGACCGCACCGTTGCGCCCCAAGGCAGAACTGGGAATGATTGTCGGTGCCAGGACTGCGGATCCCGCAGCCGCTGCAACGGTCTTTAAAAAACGCCGTCGAGGAACCTTGGACGCCTGGTTACGCATCACTGCACTCCACTGAAAAAAGGACTATGAGCCTATCCCAAAAGGGGCCCAAAAGGGGTCTGACCCTCTCCGGCGGAGCGCAAAGGGTCAGACCCCTTTT
>JAUXWY010000256.1 GCA_030681235.1 Pirellulaceae bacterium
AGGGACGCGTCAAGACTCGATTCATGAACTTGTCATCAAACGGATCGGGGGCACTGACCACATAAGTCTTTTCTTGTTCGCGAATCTTGTTCGTGTAGTCAACCCATTCGCCGCCATTGACCCGCCGTTGAATTTCCAAGTACCGGACGACAAACCGATCGTTGACAGCGTTGTATCCGATCGATTTACGAAAGGCGCCGCGAAAATCGGTGTACAGTTGCTTGAAGGGGAAGACATATTTGATTGTCGCGACATACCGATCAACTGGAGCGGGATTGGCTAACTCTTTCAAACCCGCTTTGGTAGGGTCGATTCCGGTTGCGGCCATCACCGCACCCAAATCGACGGTCGGCCCAGACTTTTTGACGTTGCTGCCATCCTCCATCGTTGGGCCGGTACGTGACGATCCGGAAGTCGCAGATGCCTCCAGATCCAAGGTGGCCAACATCGACAACGCGTGTCGGTCAGCGACCGTATCGGCAATACTCATCCGCGCGACATAAGTTTCGGGCTTTGATACTGGGAGCAGGGCTGGATCCGACCGCAATGGCGCTGACGCCGAACGACGTGCCAGAAGGTAATCGAAGACATAATCCGACGCAGCGACCTGAACTTTGTTGGAGTCCAATTTCTCGACGGTGTTGGCAATTGCCAATCGATGGGGTCGCAATTCGTCCCACCGACCACCCTTGATGTGGTTTTCGGCGGTCGTCACCGTGCTCTCCAACGTCGTCGGCGTGCGACCTTGCAGGTCTGGCTTTAGACCGACACCCAAATACGCGAATGTGCCCAACAGGCCAGCCGCCACGGCCAACCCAACCTTTTCGCCGTGGCGAACAAAAAAGGCCTTGGCCTTGTTTTCATTCAAATCCATCTCGAACTTATTCACGGTCAAACTCCTACGATAGGTAGCTGGTCAGGTCCAGTGTCTTTGCTAGTGACAAACAATTTTGCCAGTGACAAACGATCTCGCGATACAAGGATTATAGCGATGGGGCAGGGGTCGATTCGGTGGTTCGTCCCAAGGCTTCGGGAGCCGGTGTGCTATAAAACTTCATCACGCCATAAATTTCCAAGGGCACCAAAAAGTGCGAGTTGAACTCCGGGCTTTTGAAGGTTTGTTCTTTGGCTCCGCCCGTCCCCGCTGGTCCACCGCCACCGCCAGCTCCACTGCTGTCATCATCGCCGATGGTCATCGATTCACCGGATCCGGCAACACTGGGGTTCCGAGAATTGGTGGGACCGCCTTTTCGCCCGGTGGTCGCCGCGGCTGCTTCCGGTGGCAATTCGCCTCCGATCAACGTGATCTGCCGCACCTCCAACGGGATCTTGGCGTTGGCGCATTTCTCCAAAATCTCGCCAATTCGACGTTCGTCAACTCGCAATCGCAAGCGAACGGGAACGCGTTTGACAACCGACATCCACGAGTCGGGACTGAGCTTATTGCTGGAGACCGACTGACGGTACTTGCTCGCCGCGATGGGTTTGAATTCCTTGTCGATGTATCGCAAGTGCGCCGGGTCCAGTCTCTCGATGTCCGATGCGGAAACCGTCGTTGATTTTTTCTTCTCGTTTCCCCCGCCCATGTTCTCCAGAAACTGCTTCATCATGTCCATGCGCCCTTCTGCTTCGGCCATGAACCCCCCCGCACTGCTGGCGGCACTTCCTACTTCCATTGGTTTGGCTTCGTGTGCCTCTTTACCAATCATGATGCTGCTGATTTCACGAATGGCGGCTTGGGAAGGAACGGTGGCGTTCTTGTTCGCTTCTTTGACGATTTCCAAGACGCCGTTGAGCAGCACCAAGTCTTCTTTCAAATACACGACTTGAATGGTGGTGGGTGTGCCATCGACCGATTGATTTCCATTGCGTTTGAAATTGGTCAGCAAGCCAAACCACTTCACCTGATCGGCTACCGACCAATCGACGATCGGTTCGTTGAACATCAACTTTTCCATATCATCCTTGGCTTCATCGCTGGCGACAACCACGGGAGCCTTGACGGCGCCTTCACCCATCACATCTTGCGCGCTCCATTTTGCGCGAACGGAACTGACCAATGCTGGCATGAAATCAGGGAAGACCGTTTTCACTACCTTGCGGTATCTTTCTATCACGTCCCCCTGCGGCGCGACGTTGGGATCGAACTTCAATTGCTCTGGTCGCAAAGAGTCGAAATATTTCGACTTCTCCGGATCCATGACATTCCCAGGCCATGTCAACAGATCCTTTTGATCCGCATACAACTTCTCCCAAGCCGCCAAGACTTGATCTTTGCCACCGTCGATTTCTTTGGACATCCCTTCAATGGTCTCAGCATTCGGATGAACACTTGGGCCAGCCGAATCGGCTACCTCGGCCCGGACGTTGTTCACGTTTTTGGCCTTGGATTCTGCGCTGAGAATATCGCTTTTTTGACGGTTGATCCGATCCCCAGCCGCCATCCACGACCAAACGCCGACGCCAATCGAGGCCAACACGACCACGCCGGTCAAGATCCAAAAGTGGTGTTTGATAAGAGGCTTGAGCTTTTCCATTTGTTTGATCCTTTTTTTGATCCTATGCTGCCCTAATGATGACCTGTTCTTTGTCCACGCAATTGTACCGCTTGTCGCCGCAGTTCCCGTCTGCCCCCGGACGGTTCAAGGGGCTGTTTTTACGAGCCGCCGCCGTCCTGGCTGGCGTTCTCGGCGTTCTTGGCAGCTTCGGCCTGCTCCGCAGCTTTCCTGGCTTTTTCCAACCGTGCTGCCTTTCGAGCTCGGATCTGCTCTTCCGTTTGAGGCATCCAAGCAGCCATGATGACAAACGTGGAACGATTGACATTCACGCCGTTGGTGATTTCGGCGGCTTCCGATTGGCCGCCGCCTCCACCCATGCCGCCCACCCCAGACTTCATACCAGCGCCCATTTTTTTCTGCATTTCTTTGAAGCGATCTTCATCGCTCATTTCTTCCATGTCGGCTTCAGCCTTCTTCGAGGCGTCTTCCTTTTTGGCACCTGGGACCATCGTCGGTGTTGGGGCCGGTGAAGACATGATGGTCGGCCGAATAATTCCCAAATCTTCCAAGAGATAGGTTTCGCCAGCAATCACGACTTCTTTATTGAGCAAGTTGTACAGCAAAGTTTCTCGCACAAACGCGACACTCGTGGCCAATCCGGTCGCCGCTCGTTCCTCGCTGTTGACATAATGGTGGCCATTGAGTCGAATCGTCCAGCCCGGCCCCTTTGGAGCACCGGCGTCACTAGCGGCCGTATCCGCCGCTCCCGTTGTCTCGGTCGTGCTCGTCGTCGGAGTAATGACCCCCAGGGCCCGATCCAATTCCTTCAGATCTTTTTCATACTGGGTCTTGACCTCACTCGTAAACCAAGTGGACAGATCTTCAAAATAGTCTTGGGTCATCCCATCGATAAAAATTTCTTCACGATCCGCGAAAGGCAATGTCTCCGGATCAACCTGAATGTCTTGGGAACGTGGATCCTTGGGAATCAATTGGCTAATCGCCGATAGGACTCGCAACATTTGTGTCCGCGACGTGGCAGCGCTGACCAACTCGCCCCCCAAGTCGTTGACGTATCCCAATTCGGTCTTGAGCTCGTCGTCTTCGCCTTTTAACTGTCCGCTCTGCTTGCTAACCGCGTCCGCTTTGCTCTTGGCGGCACCCCAAGTCTTGTTATTGGCGTCCGCATAGTTGTTGCTCGTGGCGTACCCGTACAAACTGCCCAAGGCATGTTGCACCGCCAGTCCCACCATGACCATGGCCACCGCACTTAACACCCACGGCTTCTTCGCTCGGACGATCTTCTCGACGATAAACTCTTCCGGCAACAGGTTGGTCGTCATCTCGGACTCGCCCAACGCTTGAATGCACAGGCCGTAGCAGGGAGAAAACGCCCGCATGTTGTCGGCAAACGTCTTCTGGCTCGTGACATCGCTGCCACCCAGTTTCTCGAACTTCTCGAAACGATCGACCGACAATTCCAACTGCTGTTCCAAAAATTGACGCAAGCCCGGCAGTTTGCTGGCATTCCCCAGCAACACCGTTCGCCCAAACGAGGCATTGCGGTCGATCGAGCGGAAGTAATTGAGCGAGCGCACCAGCTCGTCGCTTAGGTCCGAAAACACTGGCCGCATCGCGGTGAAGATCGCTTTCGGATCCTCGGCCTGTCGCGAGTTCAGCTTCAAATGTTCGGCCTTGGCGTGGGTCAGTTTCATTTCCCGCGCCAATTGCTTGGTGAAGTGATTGCCACCAATCGCAATGTTTCGCAACCAGAGCCGCAGCCCATTCGAGATGACCACGTCGGTGGATTCGGTGCCGATCGAAATGACCAAGGTGTAGGGTGGGGGATTTTCTGGGTCGACCGAGGCCGCCTTGGGCAACTCGCCCAACACATCGTGGCAGATCATGTTGTACGTCGCGATCGGTGACAATTGGATGATGTCCACCTCGACCCCGGCATCTAAGAAGGGCTGCATCGCGCGATACACGGCCTCCCGCTTCATCGCCAAAAGCCCGATTTCCGCGTCCGTCAATTGACCGTCATCAAGGAAACCACCCAGTTGCTGCCAGTCCCAAACGACTTCGTCGATTTGGAACGGGATCTGCTGCTTGGCTTCGTATTTGACGATGCTGGGCAGAAGTTTCGGCTCAATTGCCGGCGGTCGGAAGAAACGAGCCAACCCCGACTGGCCGGAAACCGAAATCGCGACCTTGTCTCCGCGAACCTTGTTGCGGGACAAAAACTGCTCCAACGCTTCCCGAATCGTCTCTTCGGGCCGAGCATCCGGTTGGCTGAGCGGCTTGGGATACTCGATATAATCGAACCCAATGGCGGTCACCTGCCCGTCCGCTCCCAAATTGCAACGTAGAGCTTTTAGGGCACATTGGCCAATATCCACTCCCCAAGCTGCCTGTTGTTTCGCCATTGCTGCGTTGTTCCTCTAAAAACCTGAACCCTCGAGCAGACTTTGGACCACTCGAGTGTGTCTCCGAGTTCCCGAAAATCGCGGGAAAATAATATGACAAGAAGGGCGCTGTCGCCCGTTTGGCCTACGACACCACCCCGCCGTCGCGCATGACCTCACCCCTTGGTCGACCACGCCTTCCAATGCAGTATAGACAAAACCCGGGTATTTTAGCCCTAGCACTTGCCAAGTTCTCGATTTTATTATCGAGTAAGCGATCCGGCGAGTGCGGGTTGTGCCGTCCAAGACCGGGTGGGGATTTTTCGAGGCAACCGCTACGATATCGCTCGTACGGGATCTCGCCTCCCGAGCAATCCGAACCACTGCCCGAACCACTGCCCCATAGAATTCGGTCACGATGATCAATGCTCTAAGACTTTTGCTACCTTGCCATAGTTTGGAGGACTTTCCTACCTTTCATGAAGGCGAGGATGCCGAAAATCTGTTGGTGGCTTGGACTGCCCCGTGGCATCCTGCGTTTTTGCATCACTGCCAAAAGCTGCCCGAGTGGGGCCGGGTCGAAAACAGCCCGGAATCCTGTGCCGGAACGGTGTTCCTGATTCCCCAAGTCTCGTTGGCTCGGGTCCCCAGCGGTTTTCGCGACCGTTGCCGCGACCAGGGCGGGATCTGTCTGGACGCACCGATAAATCGCGAGGTGGCGGTCGCCGCTCTCGCGGAAGTTTTTGGCTGCGACTCCCAAGTGGCGACTTGCCCTGAAGAAACGGCCCGACCGTTTTTTGCCTTGGCCTATACCTACTTGCAGATCGAACTGTTGACTCGGCAGTTGCGATACACCAGCAATCTGGACCAAGCCCACTTCCAAACGCAAGTTCTCAAAGCCGCCGCAGCCGTCGCCGAAGGCGACCCGACCGCCGCCGACGAGGCGCTGGGCCGGTGTTTTGATCTCCTCTCGGAGGAACGGCATCGCTATTACCCGATGCCTTCGTTCCTGTGCGACGTCACTTTGCTGGCTCCCACAACCTTGGGACAGGCTTTGGCCGAACAACTTCAATCGCCGGCCTCATTCAATTTGTTGGCCACCGCAGACTTGCTGGAATACGTGCAGGCATCTTCACCCAGTCTCTGGGCGATGATTCGCACGGCCGTGGACGATCGACGTCTGTTGTCGGTGGGAGGGGGGTTCAACCAAGCGCCCACCGGGCTAATGGCCAACGAAACCCTAAGTCGCAATTTGGCTTGGGGGCAGCAAGTCCAGAGCCGATTGTTGGGGAGTCCCGCCCGAGTATTTGCAAGACGATTGCCCGGGCTCGAAGCGACGTTGCCCGGACTGTTGTTGCGGTACGGGTACCGCGACGCGCTGCACGAGGCCTTCCAGCCAACTCGTTTGCCTCAGACTTCTCACACCTATCTGCGTTGGCAAGGTATCGACGGCGAGACCATCCCAAGTTTGACGAAGACAATTTACGATGCCAATAACCCGCAAGCGTTTCTGAAACTAGGGATTCGAATCGGCGAGTGTTTGGACGTCGACCATGTCGCCGCCAGCCAGTTCGTGCATTGGCCAGGGCAATGGTCCGTGGCCTATCAAGACCTGATGGTATCGGCCGCTCGTTGTGATGCTTTGGGTCAATGGTGTTTATTGGACGACCTCATCGGCCAAATCAACGATCCCGGCTACAGCCCAACGATCGCGACCTACGATTATCGAGCGGCCTATCTCAAGTTGCTGTTGGAGGAGCCTTCGCCCACCGCGGCTCCCGAAACTTTGATCCAACAAGTTCAGCAATTGGTCCGACGTGAACGCGAGATGCACCAATCCACACTGCTGGCCGGCCTCGCTCGATTGTCGGTCGGCGACGCCGCAGTGGCACCCGAAACGCCGCCGACCAAGTCTGCGAATCCCAACTCCGGACCGCCAACGGAGGCGTTGTTGGCATTGTGGGAGCGATTGTTGGATACCGACGAGGAATTGGCCCAACGCCGAAAATCTGCGGAGAAACAACTGGTTAGGTCGTTGGCGTCGGAAGGCACGACACATCGGCTGATCGTCAACAGCTCGTGTCAGTCGCGACGAATGTTGTTGAGCCCGGACGACCTGAGCGGTTGTCATCCCGGTTCGGTGCCGCCCGATCAAGTTTATGCGGCCTATCGCGATCGCCGGGGCTGGTGGGCCGTGGTCGACGTACCTCCGTTTGGCTACCTTCATTTTTCTCCGAAGTCCACGTCGACCAAAGGCCCCCGCCAACCTCGGCATAAACTGGTGGTGGGGAAAACCACGCTCCGGAACGAGTTTCTTTCCGCTGTGATCGACCCGAAGACTGGGGCGTTGCGTTCGGTACACGACTACCAGGGACGAAGCAATCTCTGCTCGCTGCAGTTGGGTTGGTTCGATCAAGAAATCAAGAACACCATCGGCAAGTTAGTGAAGGGCCAAGTCGCGGCCGATTGGAAACAGAGTTTGTCGCAACTTCTCGGGTCGCGGGATAACGATGGGAGTCGCCGACAATTGGCGATTCACGCGGAAGGTTACACGACGATGAAAGCCGAATCGCTGGAAGTCGTGACGAATCATCCGCTGCTGGGGCACGTTCGCACGCGGGGCCGCATGTTGCTCATGGGCCAAGTGATCGCAAAGTTCGTGATCGACTACCGCTTGCATTTGGGCAGCCGATTCTTGGCGGTGACCGGAGAAGTCACCCCATCGACGAAAGCCAAATTGATATCGTTCAACGACGACGACAACTACGAGTTTCCTCCGCAGACACCGTTGGGCGGCAGTGGCTTTCGGCGCTACTTCGCGTGGCGGTTCGCGCATGCTCATGCCAGCGCCGAAGTGTATCGCGATTTGAATGGCTGGAAACTCGAAGCGACACGCCCCACGACCGAAGCGCCGCGTTTGATCGAATTTCAAAACGTCGACCAGTCGTTGGCGTTGTTGACGGGCGGCTTGGCATTTCATCGGTTTCCCGCTGACGGACGCTGCGACACACTCCTAAGCTTGTCACCGCAAACAAAGGTTCAGTCCGAGTTCGCTTTGGGCCTGAGCCCCAAGAACAGCATCACGGCTGCCAATCAGTTCTTGGATCACCCGACCGTCTTGGCCTGCGGACCGTTGCGTCAGGGTCTATCATCGGGGGCTTGGTTGTTTCGTTGCAGTTCCAAGCACGTGGTGGTTTCCGATTGGGAAGATCGCTATCAAGCCGGGGTGTGGGTGGGGGTGCGGGTGCGCTTGCTCGAAACGACAGGCCGATCGCGAAAAATCAAGCTCGAGTTCGCCGGACAGCCAACCGCCGCTCGAGCGACTTTGCCTGATTCCGTTGATCCGCCATTGCACAAGTCGCTGCCGTCGGTTCGCTGGGAAGACGGGCAGGTCATTTGCCAACTGGGGCCGTGCGAGTCGCTGGACTTGGAAGTGGATTTCGGGAGTCGACCATGATTGTGACGATCGATGGCCCAGCCGGAGCGGGCAAAAGCACGATCGCCAAACGGCTGGCCGACGAATTGGGTTTTGAGTTTCTCGATACGGGCGCGATGTATCGGGCGCTCACATGGCACGCGCAGAAGTCGGGTGTCCGTTTGGCCAATGCCCAGGAATTGGAAGCTCATTGCCTCGCGGTTTCGTTGCAGATCCGCTCCGGCACACTGTGGATGGAACAGGCCCCCGTCGGTCCGGAAATCCGGACCCCGGAAGTTTCACGAGACATCCACTTCGTGGCCGACAACGTTCAAATTCGGCGATACTTGGTCGATCTGCAACGTCAGTGGGTTTGCAATGCCAATTTTGTGAGCGAAGGCAGAGATCAGGGAACCGTCGCGTTTCCCACCGCCGAGTGCAAGTTTTTTCTCACCGCGACACCGGAGACTCGTGCCCGTCGGAGACTGCGTCAGTTGCAACAGCAGAACTTGCCAAGCGTGTACGAAGAGATCTTAGCCGCTCAATTGGATCGCGATCGTCGTGATCAAAGTCGTCCCCAAGGGCGACTGTTGAAAGCCGCCGATGCGATCACGATCCAGACGGATGAAATGTCGATTGCCCAAGTCGTGGCCCAATTGGCCAAGATTGTGCAGGTCCGCTGGTTGGCGAGGATATGTTGAAATGCGGCCCTCGCTTCGGCAGTCGTGCTTGCTCGCTTTACGCCGCATGCAACACGTGCGGACTCCAACTTGGGCGGCACCGTGGGCGGCCTGCAGTTGGACACTCCACTGGCTTTTTTTTGCCGCGCTGATCGGCACGGCTGCGGGCGTGACTTCCGCGGGGTTCTTGGTTGCTTTGGATTGGGTGACCGAGCATCGCGAGACGCATCCTTGGCTAATTGTCTTCCTGCCGATTGCCGGTGGGTTCATGGGTTGGGTCTATCATCAGTATGGCCGAAGTGCCAACCACGGTTACAACCTCATTTTGGAGGAAGCCCATCAACCGGCCGATGTTTTGCCTGTCCGCATGGCGCCGCTGGTCTTGATCGGAACGCTCGTCACACATTGGTTCGGCGGATCAGCCGGGCGCGAAGGAACGGCGGTTCAGATGTCGACCGCGTTGGCTGATCAACTCACGTATTTGTTCGGTGTGCGCCGCCGAGATCGCCGGTATTTGCTGGTGATGGGGATCAGTGCCGGCTTTGCCGCAGTTTTTGGAACTCCGTTGGCTGGGGCAATCTTCGCGCTTGAAGTCTTGGTGATTGGACGATTGCGTTACGAGGCATTGCTGCCGAGTTTCCTGGCGGCACTGATTGCGGATCAAGTTTGTCAAGCCTGTGGTGTCGGCCATACTCAGTACCTTATAGGCTCGGTGCCCGAGACGACTCCGACCCTGATGGGATGGGCTGTGGTTGTCGGCGCGATTTGCGGCATGGTGGCGATGGCCTTCAACCAATTCAGCCACGTCGTAGCTGCTGGGTTTCGCCGCACGTTGAGCTATCCGCCCCTGCGCCCGGTGATTGGCGGATTGATCGTCGCCGCGTTTGTCGGTCTCTCCGGCAGCACTCGCTGGATCGGCTTGGGCATTCCAGTCATCGAACAGGCCTTTACCGAACCTAGCGGTTCGCTCGATTTTTTCTGGAAACTGATTCTGACCGCCGTCACGGTCGGCGCGGGTTTCAAAGGGGGAGAAGTAACACCGCTGTTTTTTATCGGCGCAACATTGGGCAGCGCGTTATCGTTGTTGGTTCCTTTACCCGTCGGACTCTTGGCCGCGATGGGGTTCATTGCGGTGTTTGCGGGAGCGACCCACACGCCATTGGCATGTTTGGTCATGGGACTCGAAATGTTTGGAATGGAAGCTGCGGGTTACTTGGCCATCGCCGCCATGACCGCCTACACGTTCTCCGGACAAACCGGAATTTATCAAGCCCAACAATCAGGCAGCGCCAAGCCCGGACATCGTTGATTGGCGCCCCCCACGTTACTGGCGGTCTGGTGCTAACCCGCTCGATGTCGACTGGACTGGCAGTTCCGCAGGCGCGACCGTGGCGACATGGGTTTGCAAGACTTCGCCCATCGCCCGCAACAAGGCCTGACGAGTCAAGGCGAGTTGTAAATCCGCCGAGGCCAAACGAACCTCAGCGTCCTGCAATCGTCGCTGCCCGGTCAATAACTGTTCCAGGGCGATCGACGGGGAAGTTCCTTGAATGGCATTGCCTTCCACGAAAGCGGCGGCTTCCCAACGTTGTTGCATGTGCTCCAAGGCGGCGCGCATGTCCAAGACGGCTTGGGCTGCGGCGGCTCGCGATTGGATCGCTGTTTCGACGCGAATGTGCGCGGTCTTTACTTGGGTAATCACTTCATTGCGTGCGACCTGATAAGCATCCATCGCCTGCTGCTTCTGCAATTGATCGCGTTGGACGGCCGCTTTGGCTTGGCGGCGACCGTACGGAACTTCATACTCGATCCCGCCGTAGTATCCGGGCGTCGCCGAGCCGAACTGATTGGTCCATGCTCGTTCGATGCCCGTACCGCCCGCCAGTCCGCTCGAATAGACACCGAGTACCAAGTCCAACTTCGGCGCCAAGCCACACCGGCTCATGAACAATTGTCGATCGGCAGCCTGAGTCCGACTATCCTCGCGTTGCAGTTCCCAACGATTGACCAAAGCTCGGTCAATGGCGTCGTTTAATGCCACATATTCTTGTGGGAAAACCTCGTCAAAGAATTCGTTCGGGATCAATTCAACATCCTGATCGCTGGCGAAATCGGCATCGTTGATTTTGTCGCGCAGTAATACTTCGATTTCGCGGAGACTTCGTTGCGAATCCAGCAATTCGGTCTCGCGTTGGCTGACGTCCGACTTCGCCGCCGCGACTTGATTGGCCGAGGCGTCGTAGTTGGTCCGAGCGGTCAAGAGATCCAACACCTGCTTGGCTCGATCACGGCTGCGTTGGGTCTGCAACACGACCTGTCGCGCGTGAAGTAATTGCCAATACAGGGTCCCGATCTCCACCATTTCACGCTGCAGATCTGTTTGATACTCATAAAAAGAGACTTGGCCTTGCAGCTCGGCCAATACAATCAGCGAGCGATTGAAGTCGCGGCCGCTGTTTCGTAGCAAAGGATGATTGATGTCCACACCCACCGTCGCGGTACCTTGATCCTGCGGGCTAAAGAATAGAGAGTTGCTGTTCTTGAATCCCAACCGCTGAAACAAGTCCGCTGTGGTTCCGTTGGCAAAGCGGCGCTGCACGCCCGCCGTTGCCGCCCATGTGTTATCTTTCAAAACCGGAGGCCCACCGGTTTGCAATTGGTTGGCGACCGGGTCGGCATCGTCGCGATACTTGGTATCGAGCCGTAGGACAGGATCAAAGACCGAACGCTCGCGCTCGGTTTCAGTTTCCGCCATCGCCGGTCGACGTTGAAGCATGCGGATCTTTGGCGATTGAGCGATGGCTTGATCGATCAAGTTGGAAAGCCCTACTTGGCGCAAGACCGCTTGGTTCCTTTGCACATCGGCCACCCGCGCCAACCACCACTCGGGCAACTCGTCGTTGGATTGTTTGAACACGGATTCTTGCGTCTTGAGCAGTGGATCCGGTGTCCTGACGGACTCGCCCGCAAGCTTCACGGGCTCCGCCACGATCACGGTCGACGCCGCGCCCGCGTGCGTGGGTGGGAGGGCGGTCACGACCGGGAGCGCTGGAATCTTGTTGGATGACCCGGCAATCTTATCTAGGGTGGTGGGGTCGACCGTCACGTCACCCGGCTCCGTCGCGAGAGCCAGCGGCAAAATCGTGCGATGGTGTTGGAACAGCGACTTCGAAAAAAAACGCCCGGCAATTTCTCCCGTCAAGTCCGGCTGGGTCGCAACGGTGGCCAAAGGGTCGCCCCACAAGCGAAGTTGATCCGATTCGACGCTCGCCCCGTTGGTTGACGATTCAAATCCGGTTGCCGTTGGATCCAGAAAACTGGGCGCAAAAGTCACGGGTTGCCGAGCAGGGTCGACTCCGACTCCAAAGTGGTTCTGTGATGGCGCGCCGACTTGCCACAACGCCTGATTCGCCCGTTGTCGATCGCTTTCCGATGTCGTGCTTCCGACCTGTTGTATGTTTGTCGCGGCAATATCTGCTCGTAGAGAGAGCAATGGCGCTGCCGAAGATTCGAGAGCTTGCCGGGGACGCAGCGGATTGCCGTTCGTGTGAATGGCGGGTTCCGATAGGTCGCGCCGTCCCGCTTGAGCCGCACCGGTCGGCTCGATGACTGTAACCGTGGCTGGTCGCGATTTGTGAGCCGATCCATCGAGTGACGTCAGCAAAGATCGTCCCACCCAGGGTGCACAACCTGTCGAAACGAGGAACAAACCTCCCGCCAACGGACCTATCAAGGTTGCCTGGCGGAGTGTCGGCCATCGGTAAAAAAGATGAAGTAGTTTCATGGAGCGTTGTCTGGATGAGTTGAACGGCGAAATCGAACATTTGTGAAAAGTTCGATTCTGAGGAATGGATCGGTTGTACTCAAACCTCTCGATGAGCCGGTTGTAGCGTGGTCGCGCAACTGGGATTTTCGGGCAAGTCGCCCGGGCTTGCCGAGCTTGTCCAATCAGCAGGCTTTTGTGGCTGTCGTGCCGGTTAGGCAGGATTTGCGGGCGACTGTCTCTCAAGTTGGATTGTTTTTCCAGCTTCACTCCAGGTTCCTCGGTTCTCGCGACCTAAATTCGGAAGGCGCCGAGGGGAAGACGCGTGCCGAATTCTTGAGCAACTTGATGACCCGCCGTGAGTTAAAGCCATCGCTTTAATAATGTTCGATGTGGAAGAAAGCCGGAAATTTTCGAGTGGCGTTATCCGTGGGACTCATGGTCGCGTCGGCCATGTGGATCGCCAATACTCTAGGCTGGTTTCCCAACCTCCGGCAGGCCGAACTCGATCGTCGTCTGCAACTAGCCAATAGTTTCGCGTTGCCGGCTGGTCAGCATATTCAGCGGCAACGGCTCCCGGAACTCGAATCCATGTTGAAGACGTTCCTGACGCTTCATCCCGAATTCGAATCAGCCGGTTGGCGGACGCGAACCGGTCGACTGTTGGTCGAGGCTGGCCAACATCGGGCCAAATGGCATTCCGACCCGTCCGACCCGAACAACTTGAGTATTGACGTCTCCTTGGGCGGACAGTCCATCGGTACTTTGGATTTCCGGTTGGCGGAGGTCCCGGAATTGAGCGTTGCGTACGCTTATACCGTGTACCCCGGCCCCATGATTTATACGACCGCTCTGAGTTGTTTTTTATTGACATGGTTTGTGCTTTCGCGGGCGGCTCGTCGTCATCGACTTCCGCAGGGAAATCTGGCCTGCGTTCATTCTGCTTTTGATGCCTTGACAGAAGCCGTCTTCATGGTCGACCAAAGCGGTCGGATCGTGCTCCACAATTTTGCTTTTGGCAAACTGACGGGGAAATCCGATCGTGTTCTCGCCGAGGCATCCGAGTTCCAATGGCTCGATTCGTCCGGTGGTCACTCGGTCGCAATCCTCCCGTGGCAAGCCACCTTGACCGACGGACAACCACGTCGCGGGATCGTCGTCGGGCTCGAACAGGAAGGCCAGAACCTCAAGCTACTTCGTGTCAACTCGGTCCCCGTCCAAACCAAGAACAATCGACCGGAAGGAGTGATGGTCTCGTTGGAAGACATCACGATCGAAGAATTGCAACGAGCCGAAATGGTTCGGGTCATGTCCGAACTGCGCAAGACCGAGGCCGAAATCAAAGTAAAGAATTCGGAACTACAGTTCTTGGCCACTTCCGATGCGTTGACAGGTTGCCTGAATCGCCGCAGTTTTTACCAGACCTATGACAGATTGATCTCATCGGGCCAATTTGCACCTTGTTCGTTGATCATGTGCGACATCGACCATTTCAAACGAGTCAACGATCAACATGGACACGCCACCGGTGACTTGGTCCTGAAGCATGTCGGTATGATCTTGCGCGACTTGGCGCCGAATCATGACTGGGTATTCCGGTTGGGTGGAGAAGAGTTTTGCATTTTATTGCCACAAATCAATGCCGACTCGGCGTTCGAAATTGCCGAAGCCATCCGCGAATCGGTCGCGGAAAACCCGATCGAAGGGTTATCGATCACAGCCAGCTTTGGGTTGATGACTTTGACTTACGACGACCCCAGTCCGGACATCCTATTGGAAAATGCGGATCGCGCGCTCTACTACTCCAAACACGATGGGCGCAACCGAGTCACCCACTACGAGACGTTGCCCGAAGTTCAAGGTGGCGCAAAGACCTGTTCCCTTACTCCGGACCTGACAACGACGTCACCTTCGTTGCCTTGCAGCGCAGTGACCGCGCTGATGAAGACTCTGGCGTATCGCGAGCCAGGCACCGCCAGTCACTCCGTACGCGTGGCCAACTTGTGCGTCAAAACGGCAAAACGCTTGCTTCCCGCTGCCGAAGTCCATGTATTAGAGGCCGCTGCGTTGCTACACGACATCGGCAAGATTGGGATTCCGGATGCGATTCTGCTCAAACCAGATCGCTTGACCCCACAAGAATGGGAGATCATGGACGAGCACGATTCGTACAGCCAGGAAATTCTCCGAGCAGCGTTTGGTTCTGCAGATGTGATCAAAATTGTCGAATGCCACCACGCCTATTTTGGGAAATCCCATAAAGGATTGCCAACGGGTCGGGCCATTCCGTTGGGATCGCGTATTCTCGCCATTTGCGATGCCTACGATGCGATGGTCAGTGATCGAGTTTATCGCAAAGCCCGTTCCGGCGAGGCCGCTTTGAGCGAACTGCGCCGCTGCGCACCTGAACAGTTCGACCCAGAAATCGTCGAAGTGTTTTCTCAGTGTGTTCGCGACGGACAGGCCGCCGTGGTCGATAGTATCGACTCCGACTTCCAGCTGGTTTTGGTCCAATTGGCAAACCTGGACCTCGCCCTCGCCGAAAGCGACTTTACCGCGGTCCGTCAATTGTCAAAACAATTGGCCGAACACGTGGCCCAACAGTCGGGCCTAGAAGCCTTGAAACAGGATTTCATACGTTTGCATCTTTCGCTCGATGACGAGTCGCTGCAAGGGCTCGATCTGCTGGAACAGGTGGACGAAATCGCTGAACACTGTCGTGCGGCTCAAGATACCCTTTTGACCCATGACTACTGCAATCGAGTCGAACGTAGTATGAAGCATTTGATGCAGCCCGTCGGTCGCCCGTTCTAAACTCACTAGCCAACGGATCGCGTCCTCCGTTGCAACCATGGCAGCTAGAACGACACCCCCCACGCAAGAAGCGGTCGAGGGACACCGCCCCCGACCGGTTGATCCGGTCGGAGCGGAAGCTTTGAGGTTAGAAGTACGGCTCGCGCGAGAAAAGCGGTCGAGGTACAAACTAATTTAGCAGGCGTCTCAGTTCGGCCGATCACAACCAATAGACAATTTCCCGAGGATGGTCGAGTTCCCAGACGGCAAAATGGGCTTGGAGTCCCGGCTGTAGGACGCCACGATCTTTCAATCCGAGCGCCTGCGCGGCTCGGACGGTCATGCCCGCAATGGCCTCTTGTGGTGTCAGTCCAAACAGCGTGCAGGCCATGTTTCCCGCCAACGGCAACGAAAGCAACGGGGAACTGCCAGGGTTGTGGTCCGTGGCGACCGCGACCGGAATCCCAGCTCGCCGCATCTGCGCGACAGGCGGCGGGGTCGTTTGCCGAAGCGTGTAATAGGCGCCGGGCAACAAGACCGCTACCGTGCCGGCGGCTCGCATCGCCGCAATCCCGACATCGTCCAAATACTCCAAGTGGTCGCAACTCAGTGCCCCGTAACTGGCAGCCAAAGCCGCGCCGCCTTGCAGCGACAATTGCTCGGCATGACATTTGACGGGCAAACCCAGCTTTGTTGCACAGTCAAAAACACGTCGCGTTTGCTCGAGCGAAAATCCAACCGTATCACAAAAAGCATCGACTGCATCCATCAGTCCCGAAGACTTCCAACGCGGCAACCACTGACAAACGGCTGCCACGTAGGCGTCGCCATTTCCTGCGAATTCTTGGGGAACCGTATGAGCGGACAGGCACGTGGTTCGAATCGAAAGCCCACACACGGTGCCAACTTGGCGAGCCACTTCGAAGCAACGCGTCTCCGTTTCAAAATCCAATCCGTAACCCGATTTGATTTCGATCGTCGTAACCCCACCCCGTTGCAGTGTTTTCGCGCGGCGACAGGCACTGTCGAGCAACTCCGCAGTCGAAGCGGACCGCGTCGCCGCAACCGTCGCGCGAATGCCGCCTCCGGCCCGAGCGATCTCTTCATAGCTGACCCCGCCCAACCGCATTTCAAACTCGTCATCGCGCTTCCCTCCATACACGAGATGCGTATGGCAGTCGATCAAGCCGGGCGTTAAAAGCTTGCCATCGAGATCATGTTCGATCTCGATTCCGCGACGATGTTCTGCGGACAACTGATTCGCGGGGCCTAGCCAAACAATCGTGTCACCCTGCGTCACGATCGACCAACCCTCGCGAGGCTCCCATCCATCCCGCACTTGCATCGTGGTCACACGGCCATTTCGCCAGATGGCCAACGAATGATCGGCATGACGGTTGGTGAGGCCACCAATGGCTGGGGTCATCACGACTGGTCCCAAAGACGTTGGACCAAATCGGGACATGATTCGCTAACGGCTCCGGTCAGCACCAAACATTTTGCGGCTTCGATATCTGGAGCAAACAATCGATCGCGATCGTAGAAGGCAACCTCGCGTCTCAATCGTTCTTGCACTCGCTGCAATCGCTGTGAGGTTCGCAACGGGCGATGAAAATCAATGCCCTGTGCGGCTGCCAACCATTCGATGGCTAGAATCGTCGCCGTGTTTTCGACCATTTCGGACAACCGCCGCGCGGCAAAGGTGGCCATGCTGACGTGGTCTTCTTGGTTCGCCGAGGTCGGCAGGCTGTCGATACTCGCGGGATGCGCCAATGACTTGTTTTCCGACGCCAAGGCTGCTGCCGTCACGTGAGCGATCATAAATCCCGAGTTCAAACCGGCTCCTTCCACCAAGAAGGGCGGCAAGCCCGATAAGCTTGCGTCGATCAACAAAGCTATTCGACGCTCGGCAATCGAACCGATCTCGGCGATCGCCAAAGCCAAACTGTCCGCCGCGAAGGCCACGGGTTGAGCATGAAAATTGCCACCGGCCAGAATCTCGTCGGTCTCGGCAAACACCACCGGATTATCCGTTACCGCGTTGGCTTCGTTCAATAATGTTCGCTGAGCATTGGCGATCAAGTCGCGGCAAGCGCCCAACACTTGCGGTTGGCAACGCAGACTGTAAGGGTCCTGGACACGAGGGTCGTTCTCCAAGTGCGATTGGCGAATCTCGCTGTCGGATAATAAAGCACGAGTCACTGCCGCGACCGCTATCTGGCCCGGTTGGCCCCGCACCGCTTGAATCCGCGGATCGAACGGTTCATCGCTGCCCTTGGCCGCATCGACCGACGCCGCACCAATCACCGCCGAGGCGTCGAGCAAACGCCGAGCCATAAACAGCCCGTGCCAAGCTAAGGCCGTCGAGACTTGCGTCCCGTTGATCAAGGCCAAGCCTTCCTTGGCTTCTAAAACCAAAGGTCGCAGGCCGACTTGTTCCAACGCTTTCCGCGCCGCGACAATCTCGCCCCGAAATCGAACCACCCCTTCACCCAAGAGAGCGAGTGTCATGTGTGCCAACGGCGCAAGATCGCCGGAAGCTCCCACCGAACCTTTGCTCGGAATCTGCGGCAGGATGTCATGATTCAATAAATCAAGCAAACCGTAGACCACGTCCCGACGCACGCCCGAAAAACCTTGGGCCAGACTAGCGGCCTTCAACAACAGGACCAATCGGACCACCGCGTCAGTTAGCGGTGGGCCAGTTCCCACCGAATGGGAGAGAATCAAGTTCCGCTGCAATTCCCGCAACTGATCGTCCCCAATTCGCGTCCGTGCCAACTTGCCGAAGCCCGTGTTGATCCCATAAGCAGGCCGCTTGGTTGCCAGAATTCTCTGCACGGTCTCCGCCGCCGCATCGATCTTGGCCAGGCACTCGGGAGCCAAGCTAACTTGGACGCGGTCGGCCCAACACGCTTGCAAGTCCGACCACTGCAACCGACCGGGAACGACAGCAAAAGGTGGCTGCTTCATGCGGGCCCCTTAGCGACCTTTGAGGTCTTTTTCCAAACGCTCGTCAATCAATCCGTATGCGCCGCGGCCTTCCATCGATTCACGCTTGCGCGCAATTTCTTCGATCTCGGGAATATCTGCTTGCCAGAACTTTTCGCGATCACTTCGTTCCGCAGGACTGTTCAAGGGGATCATCATGCGCATCCCGACACCCGTGGCAGGGAAGCTGGTATACCAATACGGGCTGCGAGGTTGATTCGGATCGCTGTCGCGCCATAAGTCTTCGCTAATCAAACGCGAAGCCACGCGGCAGTCGCCCGGCGGAAGTTCAAACGATCCACCTTTGGCGACTCGACCAAACCATTGATGTGGCCAGCGAAAAGCGCTTGCCACCGTCAGGTTCTCTTGGCCCGCCAAATGTTCGTACCCGTTTTCGTAGGCCATATCCAAAACCCACTCGGCGACGTTGCCGTGCATGTCGAATAGGCCAAAGGCGTTCGGCTTCTTCTGGCCCACATCGTGACGCATGTACTCAGCGTTCTCTTCAAACCAAGCGTGATCGCCCAACTCGGCCGGATCATCTCCAAAGCTATAAGCGGCCTTGCTACCAGCTCGGCAGGCGTGCTCCCACTCAGGTTCGGTTGGCAAGCGAAAGAAAACCTTCGTGGTTAGCGAAAGCCATTTTGTGTACTGCTTCGCCGAAAACTGGCTCATCGTTGCGGCCGGTTCATTCGGTCCATCGCCAGCGTCAAAGGTGAAGCCGGGGTCGTACAAGTTGCTGGGGGCAGCAATCGCATCCACTCGATTTTCATCGGTTAGCTTGCGAATACCTTGGTCAGCAAATCGCTTGAAGGCATCGTGAAACAACATGAAGTGCTTGTACTGTTTCCAGGTCACTTCGTGTTTGGCCATCCAGAAAGGCGAAACTTCGACTTCGACCTGCGGGCCTTCATTCTCCTGCCGTTCCTCTTCGGATTCCGGACTACCTAACAGCACCTTCCCGCCAGGAATCGGGACCATCTCGATCGACACATCGCTATCAGGAATCTTCAGGGAAAAAGGCACCATGTAGCCCGCGTCGGTTTTGACATAGGGCTGTTCGGCAGGTTGATCTTGAACCAAGCCCGGAAAATCGGCTGGAAAATGCGGAGCACCGGCCAATTCCTTTTCTGCCGTTCGCGTGTCATCCGCGACCTGTTTGGCTTCGACCCCGCAGCATATCAAACTGCCGAGCAAACAACCGGATAAAAACCAATTCCGAATCGTTGACTGTCGCACCGAACGCACTCTTTCGTTATTGAGGTACGGTTTATTGATCTTGAACAAGAGCCAGGAGCTACGTGTTCGTCGCTGGGGCTAGTATAGGCGCCATAGGCAATTTTGTCGAATCGGTCGCCGGAGGGGCTATCTTTGATGTTCCTGCTGAAGATGTTCCTGGAGCAGGTCACGACCGAAATCCCCATGGAAGTTGCGCCAGGCCGCGTGGATGTGGTTGGCGTCGTTCTGGGTCTTGTCGTATTCAAAGACGTAGGTTTCGCTTTGAATCCTGTAATAATGCGGAGCCCCGGGCTTCGTTTCACCCACCCAGACAAATCGCAGACTGGAATCCTCGGCCGCCTGCGGATCGGAGGCCGCGTCGTTCAAAGATTGAAAATTGCCAGCGTAGTACTTCAGGAGCTGCCGCAATTTTTTTTGCTGTTCGGGCGATAACTCCGAATCAGAAATTCCCACCGCCGAGCCAAATGTTTGGGCCGAGACCGACGGCTGATTGCCCGTGAGGATATCGGCCGGGACATCCATCGCGATGATCGCTTTCATCCGTTGGTCCGGGGTCAATGATTCAACCAACTCTCGAGCCAGAGATTCTTCGGCGTCCAACACTCGCAGACCACTCAACGGTCCCTGTCGAACTTCGGCTGGATTCGAGCCCCAAAAGACTGGCGTCACCGAGAGGTGTTTGCCACCTTGAATCGTGAAGTTCAACGAGAGGTGATGCCCCTCAAAACGCCAACCCCAAATGCCCTCCGCTGCGGGCTCCCCGTACACGCTCAGATAGTACAAATCGGGGTTGCGAATCGGATTGTTGTTCTCCATCTCGTGCAAAACTTGTTCGAGAGCCATGATCGAGACCGCTTTGTGATAACCGCTGTTGGACAGAACCGTCGAGAGCAAGGCGTGGGTCAACAATCGCTGTTGGGATGTCATCTCTGTCAGCGGAAGACCATTTCGTTTGCCGTCCGGAACGATGAACTTGTCCGGAACGAAGTTCCATTGTTCACGAGCAGGTCCGTCAAGCGGCTGAAGACATTTTGCTCGCTGGGGCGCATCCAACAAACTCACGATCCTTTGAGCCGTCTGAGTCATTTCCGAGATGGGATCGTCGGCCCGAGCCGCCGAGCCGATCGTCATAGCGCCGACCATCGCACAAGTGACAAACCCCGAGAGCCACCGAGTGGTCCTCACGTCGAGGCGGACCAGGGTTTTCAGGAGCAAGGCCATTTGCGTCTCTTTCAAAAAAAACGTTTCAATGCGATCTGAGAATGAAGTCCCAGATCGCCAACACTCGGAAGTCGGTGCCGGGCATGCATTATAGGTCCAATCCAGCGGCCTGTCGAATCTGCGTCAGCAATGGTTTCGTCGATTTAATACGTCTTGTGAAATTGGCCGGTAGGCGATGGGGCGGTCAGCTACTAAGATGGCGGGCTCGCCCCCAAAATTTGTAGGGAGCCCATTGTCCCCCCCAAAACTTCTGAGGAAAAGCACAAACCATGAGCGCCGAACAACGAGTTCAAGAACTGGGCTTGGTCATTCCACCCGTGCCCAAACCGGGTGGAGTTTACAAACCGACCGTTCAGCACGGCGACTTGCTGTATGTTTCGGGCCATGTACCTGTGCTGCCGGACGGATCGCTGGTCAAAGGCCGCGTCAATTCGGACGCCGACTTGGACGCGGGTTACCAAGCCGCTCGGCAAGTGGGCCTGACCATGTTGGCCACCTTGCGGAAGGACCTGGGGTCGCTGGATCGCATCGTCCGCGTCATCAAGCTCCTGGGCTTGGTCAACTCGGGACCGGAATTTTACAACCACCCGAAAGTCATCAATGGCTGTAGCGAACTTTTTGCCCAAGTCTTCGGCGACGATGCCGGTGTGGGCACTCGGAGCGCTTTTGGCGTCGCCGCTCTGCCCGTCGGCGTGATGGTCGAAATCGAAGCCTTGTTCGAGATCCGCGCATGAACGACGCCGGAACGAC
The DNA here is from genome assembly GCA_030681235.1 of Pirellulaceae bacterium. Lineage (GTDB taxonomy): Bacteria > Planctomycetota > Planctomycetia > Pirellulales > Pirellulaceae > M30B19. Next base: position 21,756 of record JAUXWY010000256.1, read on the forward strand.
GATCGCGGAATTGAAACGGATCTTGGGCGAGTTTGTCGATCAACGAGATTGGCGACAGTTCCATTCGCCCAAGAACTTGGCGATGTCGTTGGCGATCGAAGCGGCCGAGTTGATGGAACACTTTCAGTGGCTTGACGTCTCGGACAGTCGAGCGGTGGTCCATCAGCCGGAACGAAAACAGGCCATCGCGGAAGAGATCGCCGACGTGTTGTGTTACACGTTGGCAATCGCCAATTCGCTGGAGCTGGACTTGGCCGCTGCCTTCGAACACAAGATGGCCAAGAACCGACTCAAGTACCCGGCGGATGAATTTCGTGGACGTTGGGGACGAGACCAAGTGCCGACTCGCGAACCAGCGTCGACAGCCGAATCTGTCGCGGCAGAACATCAGTAAAGAAAGAGTTCCGCTTCGGAAAACTCTGGGAGTTAACCGAAGACTTTTTAGCGAGCGCTGGTGTACCGGCTTTA
>JAUXWY010000265.1 GCA_030681235.1 Pirellulaceae bacterium
TTGGAGTTAGGTTTGGTTATGAACTAGAAACGCTTAGCGGCGCTTGTTCGGTCTGATTCTCGCCCAACCACGCGCCGGTACCGCTGACATCCGGGCCGCTAAGTTAACGACTTGATGTGCCACGATTTTTCGACGTTCGAAATCCGGAACTTATGGCGGGACAAATCCTCAGGAAGCAAACATGGGTTCTGAATCTGCGCTGCCGGCCAAGTTTTTGGTCATCTCCAGTAGCCTTCACCCGACGAGCCGGTCGCGATTGATGGCCCAATTGGCCTTTCGCCAATTGCGAGAATGGCTCGACCGTCAGCCGACTGGGGCATCCGAAATCCAAGTGGAATGGATTGATTTGGCCGAAATTTCATTGCCGCTCTGCGATGGCCACTCGGCCTATCGCGACCCGTCGGTCGCATTCTTGTCCGGGTTGATCGCCGGAGCACGCGGGGTACTAATCGCCAGTCCAATTTACAATTATGACGTCAACGCGAATTTGAAGAACCTCATCGAACTGACCGGCCGGGCCTGGCAAGACAAAGTCGTTGGGTTGATGTGTGCGGCGGGCGGGGCGGGCTCCTACATGAGCTTGATGCCGTTTTCTAACAGCTTGATGCTGGATTTTCGGTGCCTGATTCTGCCCCGCTTTGTATACGCGACGGGCGGATCCTTTACCCATGATTCGGTCCAAGACCCGGAGATCCTCCAACGGATCGAAGCGTTGGTCCAGCAGTTGTTGACCGTGACCAACGCACTGACGGGTGCCGCAGATCTTCAATCCAACGGCTAAGTGGGGGAGCGTCCGAATTCAAAAATCCGATACGGCATGGCGGTATCGGGTTAGCGAACGCTGGTGTACCGGCTTCAGCCGGCGCGTGGCTGAAAAAAGCGTTTTCACTGTACCCGCCGGCTGAAGCCGGTACACCAGCGCTCGCTAAACTACCTTTGTATTGGTAGAGCCATCGAAATCCGGAACTTATTTCGGGACAAATCCTAAAGTAGTACCACCGCCCCGCTTGCTCTATTAAAGCCGTGATTCGCAATGGCCTTTCCTCGGAGGGAATTCGGTCGTTAGAATATCGTCGCAGCCGGCAAGTTGATGGGCTCGGCGGCAACTAAGTGGTCTGTATCGCCAAAAACTCAGACTCGATATCTTTTAAAACAAAGGAATACGGATGAACAATCAGCGAACCTTGATTCGGACCGCGCTTGTGCAGCTTTGCTGGGTGGGTCTTTCGGTGGGCGCCTCAAGCGCGGTTGCGGCTGCAACCGACGATTGGACTCAGTGGCGAGGTCCCAACCGCGCGGGCCGCTCCGCCGAAACCGGTTTGATGTCGGAATGGCCCAGTGGTGGACCGAAACAACTGTGGACCAACACAGAAACGGGCTTGGGCTACGGCGGAATTTCCGTCGCGCAAGGCACTCTGTTTACCGTGGGAGCCTTTGACAAAGAAGAGTATTTGCTGGCGATCGATGCCAAAAGTGGCGCAGAAAAGTGGCGGACCCTGATGGGGCCACTTTATGTCAACAACTGGGGCGACGGACCACGAAGCACACCAACTCTCGCAGACGGTCGAGTCTACTCTCTTAGCGCCCGAGGTCACTTGGTTTGTTGCGAACAGTCAAGTGGCAAAGAAGTTTGGAAGGTTCAGTTGACCGAGTTTGGCGGGTCGGTGCCAGATTGGGGTTACGCCGAGAGCCCACTGGTGGACGAAGACCTCGTTATTGTGACGCCCGGCGGTACCCAGGGGGCAGTCATGGCACTTGCTAAGAACTCGGGCAAGCTCGTCTGGCAGTCCGAAAGCTGTCAAGGTACGGTCCAGTATTCGTCGGCGATCATTGCCGAGCCCAACGGTCAAAAGCAATACGTGCAACTATTGAGGGAACGACTGGTCGGGCTGGACCCCAAAACGGGCAAGCAACTTTGGTCGGTCGATTGGCCGGGGAAGACCGCTGTCATTCCGACCCCCATTGCAGACGGCAATCGCATTTACATCACCAGCGGCTACTCAGTCGGATGCATGATGGTGGAAATCGGCGAAGACAACTCGGTGACCGAGGTCTATCGCAATAAAGTCATGAAGAACCATCACGGTGGAGTAACCTTGGTGGGTAAACATCTGTACGGATATTCCGATGGACCAGGTTGGATTTGCCAAGATTTGGAAACGGGCGAATCGATTTGGGAGGAAACGGATGCGTTGGGCAAAGGTTGCTTGACCTACGCCGGTGGGCGTCTCATCATGCAGTCGGAAGACAAAGGCGAGGTGGTGTTGGTCGAGCCGTCGGACGCTGGTTGGCGTGAACGGGGAAGATTCACCATGTCGCCTCAATCCCAAAAACGCAAAAGCGCAGGCAAAATTTGGACTCACCCCGTCGTTGTGGATGGGAAGTTGTACTTGAAGGACCAAGAGATTCTGTACTGCTACGACATCAAAGAGTGATTGTCGCCGGAAGTTTATTCCGTCAATAAATTGGAAGCCCGCTCGGTTGTTCTAACCGAGCGGGCTTTTTTGTTGAAAATATCCACCGCGCCCGAAAAACCAAATGAGTCGTTGGTCGCATTTTTCATTTTCCATTTTCCATCAATCAATACTCATTCTTTCCCAACGACGGCCGGACGACGGTCGTG
>JAUXWY010000273.1 GCA_030681235.1 Pirellulaceae bacterium
ACCGTCGGGCGAAAAATGTGGGGCGAAAAACGGCACCAAAACCGTCGTCTCTATTATTGCGGCCAACTTGCCCCCAAATCATTCATTTTTAGCCGCGCATCTTTTTGCCAACCCATGACCAGCACCTCGGATCCGGCAATAAAATGTCGGGCTACAAAAAACGGCATGAATACAGGACGCCCGGTATTGAACTAGAAATTCTGCCTGCGGTAGTGGCGAACCGGAAACATCGGGTTTACCCTATGGAGACTTGTCCGGAGCGATCCGGCAGTGACCGTCCCTCCCACCCACCCATTTTTCTATAGGGTCTTTGACATGAAAAGCCGCTCGCTATTTGGTTTACTCGTCGCTATTGGCGCGACGTCTTTTTCGTGGTTGTCCGCAGGGGTTCTCTTGGCGAACACTCCCGCCGACGACAATGTGCCGCCAGCCGGATACGACGCGTTGTTCGACGGGAAGACGCTGGACGGTTGGTTCGGCATGCCGCACCAAGACCCATACGAGTGGGCCGCGATGACCGACGCCCAACGCGCGGAAAAAGTCGCGGCTTGGGATCAGGAAATCGCGAAACATTGGACCGTGGTCGATGGGGCCGTTGTCAACGATGGCAATGGACCTTACTTGACGACGAAAAAGGACTTTCGGAATTACGATTTGTGGATCGATTATAAAACTGTCGCCGGAGCGGATAGTGGCATTTACTTGAAGGCCAATCCTCAGGTGCAAATCTGGGACTACACCAAAGAAGGCGGAAAGTGGAACATCGGAGCGGATAAAGGTTCCGGTGGTCTGTGGAATAATAGTGCCGGAGCCGACGGCAAAGATCCGTTGGTCTTGGCCGACAAACCATTTGGCCAATGGAACCGTGTTCGCATCACTCAAGTGGGTCAGCGCACCAGCGTGTGGCTCAACGATCGCTTGGTCGTGGACAAAGCCATCATGGAAAATTTTTGGAACCGAGCGAAACCGATGTTGGTCCGCGGTCCGGTTCAACTGCAAACTCACGGCGGCGAAATTCAATGGAAGAATATCTTCGTCAAAGAATTATCGAACGAAGAAGCTACCGAGTTCCTGAAAGAACGAAAGACCGTGGCCACCGAATCGCTGTTTGATGGGAAGTCGTGGAAAGGCTGGGCGGGGCCGACCGATCAGTACGACATCGACGCGGGAACCATCGTCTGCAAGCCGGGCAAGGGTGGCACGATCTATACCGAACAAGAATACGCCGACTTCATGGTCGCGCTGGAGTTTCAACTTCCGCCGGGTGGCAACAATGGTTTGGCGATTCGATATCCCGGTAGCGGCGATACCGCGTACGTGGGCATGTGCGAACTGCAGATCTTGGATTCAGAGCATCCCAAATACGCCAACTTGGACCCACGTCAATACCACGCTTCGGCGTACGGCATGATCGCTGCCGAACGGGGCTATCTGTATGAAACCGGCCAATGGAACTATCAGGAAGTGACCGTCCAGGGTTCGCACCTCCGCGTTGAATTGAACGGCAACGTGATTCTCGATGGCGATCTCAAGGACGTGACCGATTTCATGATCAATTCGACCGGCAAAGATCGCACGCAAGGTCACTTCGGATTGGCCGGTCACAGCGATCCGGTTCGTTTCCGCAACCTGCGAATCGGTCGCCTCGAGACGAAGTAACGAGCAACCAATGAGCCCCTCCCAACCCAGCCAGCAGGCCGACAGCGGGACGAAACCCCCCACGCCAACGCCGCGACTGACCAGTCTCGATGTGTTTCGTGGGTTGGTGATGTTCCTGATGTTGGCCGAAGTGCTCAAGTTGTCGAACTTCGTCAAGCAATTTCCGAATTTGACTTGGTTGGAGTGGGTCACGTTTCACACGACGCATGTCGCTTGGGTTGGCTGTTCGCTACACGATTTGATTCAGCCCGGTTTTTCGTTTTTGGTCGGGGCCGCGCTGCCGTTTTCGCTGGTAAAGCGGCAGCACGAGGGCCAGGATACTTGGTGGTTGTACGTGCATGCCGCTTGGCGGAGCGTGCTGCTCATCGCGCTGGGAATTTTTGTCCGCAGTTTGAATTCGGATGCAACCAACTTCACGTTTGAAGATACGCTGACCCAGATCGGGTTGGGTTATTTCTTGTTGTTCTGGATCGCGCGTGGGCCGCGGTGGTTGCCATCGATCGCCATCGGTGTGATTCTGCTTGGCTATTGGATCGCGTTTGCTGTCAATCCACCGGACGCGGACTTTGATTATCCAGCGGTCGGGGTTCCGTCGACCTGGACCGAGCACCAAACGGGCCTCGCCAGCGCTTGGAACAAGAATAGCAACTTGGCCTGGGAGTTTGATACCTGGTTTCTGAATCAGTTTCCGCGACCGGAGCCCTTTTTGTTCAATAGAGGCGGTTATTCGACGCTGAACTTTGTTCCGACGCTGGCGACGATGTTGATGGGATTGGTCGCGGGACGTTGGCTATTGAGCGAGCCCAACACCGGGCGAAGATTGTTGCAACTGGCTGCAGCGGTTGTGATCGGGCTGACATTGGGTTGGTTGTTGAATGAATTTGGCATTTGTCCGCTGGTAAAGCCAATTTGGACACCCAGTTTTGCCCTGTGGAGTGGCGGTTGGTGTTTCCTCTTTGTGTTGGTATTGCATGTGGTCTGTGATGTCTGGCAATGGAAGACCTGGAGTTTTCCGTTGGTTGTGATCGGCTGCAACTGCATCTTTGTGTATTTATTGAATGGGACGATCAAGGGATCGATAATCAACGCTTTGCATCGTCATCTTGGGACGACGGTTGTCGAGATTTATGGCGTGAAACTGACCGAGCAGGTTGACGGGATCGCGGTGTTGGCCATCTTCTGGCTTTTGCTGTTCTGGATGTACCGCAACAAAATCTTTGTTAAGCTGTAGCGGCTCCGAAGACCACCGAGGAATCCTGCATGTCCGAGATCCAAGATATCACTCCCACACCGGTGGTTGAATTATTGCGGGGCTTGATCGATTACGCGGGATTTTTTCCGCCGGCCGGTCTGTCGGTCGCTCAAGCGGTTGAAAACTACGGCCGGTATCAAGATTCGGACGTGTATTGGGTGTTGGGACATCTGGTCCTGCCTGTGGGCAAGCTTCTGGATTTGGCGGAGCTGCTGACGGACGATCTGTACGAACCGCTGCGCGTCAGCGTGGTGATGCCAGCGGCAGCAGATCCGGCCGCGTTTCTGGCGGGAATCGAAGCGATTCGCGACTTCAATTGCGAGTACGAGTTCAACGCGTTGATCGATGTGATCGAGTGCAAAGTTGATTCGCCGGCCGAGTTGATCGCGGCCAATGCGGCCCTCCAGGACCCAGAGTTCGTTTGTTTTTGGGAAGTGCCATTGAATGATAACGTAGCGACGATGATCGACGCGTTGGTCACGTTGAAACGCGAGACGGGCAAACGCGGCCACCATGCCAAAGTCCGAACGGGAGGCATTGTTCCGGGCGCGATTCCCAACGTCGAGTCGATCGCGAACTTTATCGCTATCTGTGCTCGGCAGCAAGTTGGTTTCAAAGCCACGGCTGGGCTGCACCATCCGTTGCGGTCCACGCATCCGCTGACCTACGCGCCCGATGCTCCGTGCGACGTAATGCACGGGTTCTTGAATATGTTCTTAGCGGCGACGGCGGCCTACGGCGGAACGACCGATGTGGAGGTCTTGGCCCAGATATTGCAATCCGACCAACCCCAGGATTTTCAGGTCGAGCCGCATGGCATTCGTTGGCGCGACCAATTGTGGACGGTGGAGCGGATCGCTGAAACCCGCTATCACTTCGGTTTGAGTTTTGGCTCCTGTTCGTTTACTGAACCCGTTTTGGATCTCCAAGCGATGGGTTGGCTGCCGCCATCGGATGAAAGCTTTTTTGCATGAGACCTGTTGATCACACTCACGATCCCCGTACCCGTTCTTGGATCGAGTCCGCCAACGCTTCCAACGCCGAGTTCCCGCCGCAAAATCTACCATTGGGAGTTTTTCAAGCCGACGGATTACCGCGGATCGGTGTCGCGATCGGCGATCAGGTCGTCTGTTTGGGAACGTTGGCGGCCGCTGGCTTGTTCAATGATTCGATCGGCGTGGCGGTGCACGACCATGTGGATCTGACGGGCTTGATGAGTCTGTCTGTGGCGGATCGTCTCCGGCTTCGGCACGAGCTCTTTCAACTCTTGACCGACTCGCAGTCGCGGTTAGCGCGCGATGCCAGCTTGCAGCAAGCGGCGCTGTGGCCTCAGGCCGCCGTCGCCATGTTGAAACCGGTGGAGGTGGGCGACTATACCGACTTCTATGCCAGTCTGTACCACGCGACCAATGTCGGCAGCATGTTTCGCCCGGACAATCCGCTCCTGCCGAATTGGAAGCATTTGCCCATTGGATATCATGGACGAGCGAGCAGCTTGGTCGTGAGCGGCACGGAGATTCGCCGACCAAGTGGACAGTTGCCGCCGGCTCAAGAGGGTGGCTCGCCGACCTTTGGTCCCTGCCGACAAATGGACTACGAGCTTGAAGTGGGCGCTTATGTCGCGCTGGGCAATCGGTTGGGGGATACGATTTCGTTGGCGGCGGCCGAAGACTTCTTGTTCGGAATCACGTTGGTCAACGACTGGTCGGCTCGCGACATGCAGCGGTGGGAGTACCAACCGCTGGGCCCGTTTTTGGCCAAGTCGTTTGCGACTTCCGTGTCGCCTTGGGTCGTGACGATGGAGGCGTTGGCTCCATTTCGTAGTCCGGCGTTCGAACGTTCGAGTGACGATCCGGTTCCATTGCCGTATTTGGAAGACTCGGTCAACAAGGCCCAAGGCGGTATGCGCGTGCAATTGGAAGTGAGTTTGCTCAGCGAGGCGATGCGTCAACAATCGTTGCCTCCCCATCGTTTGAGTGTCGGGTCGTTTGGCAGCATGTATTGGACACTGGCTCAAATGTTGACGCATCACGCCAGCAACGGCTGTAACTTGCAACCGGGAGATCTGATCGCCAGTGGCACGGTGAGCGGCCCTGAGCGTCATTCGCGGGGTTGTTTGTTGGAGCTGACTTGGGATGGCGAGTTTGGCCGACCGGTGCCCGGCTCGCAGCGCACACCGCTCCACTTGCCGACCGGTGAAGAGCGATTGTTCTTGGCCACAGGAGATGAAGTGATCATTCGTGGCTGGTGCGAGGATCCCCAACGGCGGACCATCCACTTGGGTGAATGTCGCGGCCGGGTCGTTTAGCAGAATTCAACAAGGATTCCGCGATCCCAGAACTTCTAACAGCTACGGTTTAGCGAGCGCTGGTGTACCGGCTTTAGCCGGCGGGTAGCTGAAAAGAATTTTTTCACGGCGCCCGCCGGCTGAAGCCGGTACACCAGCGCTCGCTAAATTGCGTTTGTGCAAAATCGTCAGATTCTAGAAAGCCTGTGTGTCCCAATTACCTTCAACGCGACCGATGTCGGCTGGCATGGGTGTGTTGACCATCTTGATGACGCTGGTCGGTTGGTCCAGTATTCCGCTTTTCTTGCGATACTTTTCCGAGCACATTGATCCATGGACGAGCAATGGTTGGCGATACGGAGCGAGCGCGCTTTTTTGGTCGCCGGTTTTGATTGCGGCGGCACTGTGCGGACGGTGGCCCGCCGGATTATGGCGGGCGGCTTTGGTGCCGGGCTCGATCAACGTCTGCGGTCAAATATGTTTCGTATGGGCTCACTATCAAATCGAGCCAGGCTTGCTGACCTTTGGCCTGCGGAGCCAGATCCTATTTGCGGCAGTCGGAGCTTTCCTGTTGTTCCCGCAAGAGCGCGCGGTCATTCGCACGCCCAGTTACCTGTTTGGGGCTTTGTTGGTGGTGATGGGCACCAGTGGATCGATCCTGTTAAGTCCGCAGTCGATCGATTGGACAAGATTGTCTGGAGTGGGGTTGGCAATCGCCAGCGGTGGTTTGTTCGCCTGCTACGCGTTGTCGGTTCGCAAGTACATGCCCGGTGTTCATTCCGTAATGGCATTCGCAGCGATCAGTCAATTGACCGCCGCCGTCATGGTCGGGCTGATGTTCGTGTTGGGCGAACGATTTGGTGCCGACGCGTGGGACTTGAGTCGAGAACAGTTTGTTTGGTTGCTGTTGTCCGCCTTGATCGGGATAGCGCTGGGACACGTCTTTTACTACATGTCGATCGCGAGGTTGGGAGTGGCCGTATCGGCAGGTGTGCTACAATTGCAACCGTTCCTGGTAGCGGTCGCGTCGTACTTGTTATTCGGCGAAGTCTTAAGGGTCGGACAATGGCTCAGCGGTGGACTCGCGGTCTGTGGTGCACTGTTGATGCTGGCGGTCCAACTGCGCCTCAGCCAATTACAACGTCTGGCAGATGGTCGTTGAGTACCAACGCAATTGGGGCGAGCGCTGGTGTACCGGCTTCAGCCGGCAGGTAGCTGAAAAGAGTTTTTTCACACCACCCGCCGGCTGAAGCCGGTACACCAGCGCTTGCTAAACCGGCGAGTTCCTATCAAAGAGTTTTTTCACAACTACCGCCGGCTGAATCCGGTACACCAGCGCTTGCTAAACCGGCGAGTTCCTATCAAAGAGTTTTTTCACACCACCCGCCGGCTGAAGCCGGTACACCAGCGCTTGCTAAACCGGCGAGTTCCTATCAAAAAGTTTTTTCACACCACCCGCCGGCTGAAGCCGGTACACCAGCGCTCGCTAAACCGAATCCACTTTGGATTCTCGTGTCTTCCTTAGGCGCGGCGAGCAGCCACGTCGCTGTCTTCGACGTCTGGGAGGGAGGGCGCAGTGTCGGCTGCGGGGGCCTGGGCTTCAACCTTAGGTGGTGCGGGTTCGCCAGCTGGAGCAACTGGAGAGATCGAACGCGAGCGAGTCGGTTCGCAGAACGGATTCAAAATGGTTCGCGCTCCCGTGGTTTGCTGCAACACTCGTTGTTCGATCGGTTCGATTCCCGGCGGCAACGCGTACGGACTAAATCCATAAGGTCGACGAACCATATCGCCATAATAGACCGGCGGAAACTTGGCAAAGTATGGCAGGTCTTCTCGCGGTGTCGACAAACGCAACGGTTGTTGGGCCCAGCCCCAGCCGACGCCAAAATCGTAGCCATTCCCCTGCGCGTGAGCGGAATTTGTCGAACAAGAGACGAGGACCAACAAAGCCGCCAGCGAAAGGCTATAACGGACGAGCAGTCGAGTCGAGACAAGAAAATGGACGTTCATGAGATTGCCTTCCGGGGTGGGATTTGGAAAAATGGCGGAATGCGTGAAACGACCTCCGCTACTTTCAGCCTATTTGCCGATGACAGTATTTCAAGAGTTGTCCACGAAAAACCGCTCCAACTTGCCGAAACATCCCTCTCATGCAGTCGCCTGATCCGGAAGAACTGACACAATCATTAAAATCGTTAGCGGTCGAAGCGAAATTTTTCTTGTGTGGCGCGGCTCCAGCGATTCGGCCGCCGCACTACGACTTCTTTTGCCAGTGGCTGGACGGCGGCTTGGCCGGCACGATGGAATACTTGCCGAAGCGCCGCGAGGCCTATGCCCATCCGCGTTCGGTATTGGATCATGCACGCTCGGTGTTGATGCTGGGTGCTTCGTATTACACTGGCGACGTGGACATGCCAACGGGTAGTTATCGCGACACCGTACCTTCTGGAGCGAATTCCCCGACCGCTGGTGAGACTGCCCCACTCGGTTCCGGTCGAATTGCTCGATATGCTTGGGCGATCGATGATTATCACGACTGGATTCACTCGCGATTGAAGGGGCTGATGGCTCAAGCCCAACTTCGTTGGCCGTCGGTGAAGATAAGGGGCGTGGTTGATACAGCACCGCTGTTGGAACGCGATTTTGCACGCTTGGCCGGGCTCGGTTGGGTAGGCAAGAACACCATGCTGATCAACAAACGTGCGGGTTCGTATTTCTTTCTGGCAGCGCTGATCTTGGATGCTGAGCTACACTATGACTTGCCGCATGAATCCGATCATTGCGGTTCTTGCACTCGGTGTTTGACGGCTTGTCCGACACAGGCATTTCCCGAACCGGGGGTTTTGGATGCGCGGCGCTGCATCAGCTATCTCACGATCGAACACCGCGGGCCGGTGCCGCTCGAACTGCGAACCGGTCTGGGATCTTGGTGGTTTGGGTGCGACGTGTGCCAAGACGTCTGTCCCTGGAATCGTCATGCCCATCCACAAAACAGCGCTGTGGAAGCAACGCGAATGCAGTCGGTTGTGGACTTGGTTGAAATGACCGAATTGGATGAAGCCGAGTTCCGCGCGCGATTTCGCAAGACCCCGATGTGGCGAACCAAACGTGTGGGAGCGATTCGCAACGCGGCTTATGTTTTAGGAAATCAAAAAGACCTCGCCACCATTCCGGCTCTGGAGAGATTGCTCCACAAAGAATCGGAACCGACCATTCGCGGGGCCGCCGCTTGGGCCTTGGGCCAGCTGGGCGGACAACAGGCAATGGGCGCCCTCGAAAAACAGCAATATGTCGAAATCGATCCGGAGGTGATCGACGAAATCCAGCGAGCGCTGGCGTCGCTCGCGAAGCGGTAACGATATCGGTTTAGCGAGCGCTGGTGTACCGGCTTTAGCCGGGTGGTAGCTGAAAAAAGCGTTTTCACAGCTCCCGCCCGACTGAAGCCGGTACACCAGCGTTCTCTAAACCGGGTTCGGTTTTTTGGGACCATTCTTTAGCGGGTTGGTTTTGAATATCTTTGCAGGTACTGTTTGAGATCGAGCTTCTTTTCCGTGCTATCGGAAGTCATGTACCGAATCTGGCCAAACACTTCGCGTTCTGGGCCCCACGCTCGATCAAAGCGCCCCAACACCCAGAAGATTCCCGAATAGCTATTGGGATCACGGCCGTCGATTGCATACTTGTTGTTCAAATGAATCATGATCTCCAACGCCTTTTGCGGCGAACGCGACCAATGGAGAATCTTTTTGCCCCATAGCATGCGTAAGTAGTTGTGGATCACACCGTCCTGGACCAATTGGCGTTGGGCGGCGTTCCAAATCTTGTCGAACGTTTCGGCTCGTTCGAATTGTTCCAAGTCATAAACGACTGGGCGCGGGTCGCTCGCGTGTTTCTTTAGCGTTTGCTGAGCCCATTCGGGGAGGCTTTCGTATTGGTCGTAGTCTTGCTGTCGCGAGCACATGTTGAATCCCAACTCGCGCCACGTGATCAACTCGTCCAGGAAAGACTCGACAGGTTCTTCGAGTCCCCAAAACCCTTGATTCGAACTCACTTTCTTCATATTGACTCGCTCGGGTGTCCAATGACTTTGTTCCAGGACTCGCGATACGACCTCGTGAGCTGAAACGTGTCCGAATCTCAAGTAGGGCGACAGTTGGCTGGTGCCGACTTGGTCGACGTTGCGACGCTGCTCTTGATAATGGGTCAACTTCCTCGAGACAAATTCCAGCATCCTCTGCTGGCCAGCGGTGCTGCCACCCGTGGTGGTCACTGGCGCCACCGTGTGATCGATTGGAAACTTGGCTAAGCCTTGCGGCGAAATTGTGGCGACACATGCCGCAGGCCACCGGCTGAGAATCGCGGGTTTCAGCTTCGCGACTTGCGTTGTCGGCAGCTTTGTTAATGGCTTGGGCAACGGCATTTCCGCCAACTGAGCGCCAATGGATCGGTGCATGAACCGCCGAAAGTCCACCGCTCGGAGAAAGGTCTTCTCGGCCAACCGAATTGGCAGCACTCCGTTGCTGTCCACAGCCTCGAGCCGGCATCGGACTTTTTGCCCGGCGGCCTCAATCATTTTGGGGACAAAAATGCACGGGTAATCGTCGGTGATTATGACGGCTGCATCCTCAGACAGGGCCGACAACAGACCCCGTCCCGCCCCCGCACTCGGTTCGAGGTACGGATAATAAAGGACGGAAGACTCGTGCAGCGTTTTGGCTTGATCCTGCATCCCCTGGACGAAAAACCAATGCAGACGGTCGCTGGCCCAGCGATAATCGCAGCGGAGTGGTTCGAAGATCACCAGCGGCAAATTCAGTTGTCGGCACCAGGAAACGGCCCGTTGCAGCGAGTGGTTCCAAGTAAGGCGGTGGTGGGCCACCATCCAGTAAACCACGTAGCGGCGATCCGGTACAACCGGCTCATCACGGACAATCCGTACCCGAATCTCGGGGACCTCCCGCATAAATGTTCCAATCCACAAGGACGAACCGATCCGGCCGAAGAATACTTCACTTCGAGCTCAATCCGGAGCATAATACTGTTTCGGCGAAAACAAACCTATCCGCTCTCGTTTTCCGAATCCCGGCGTTTCGCAATCGCGTCATTGCCAGCGAGGGATAACCGGCAGGCCGGGGACTCCGTTAACTGACTTGTCTACTTACGCATGACCATCCGCATCGTCTGTGAAAATGAGACTGGGTACGACCCCACGACAGGGACGTTCGCCTATTGCGATCACACCTTCACGTGCGACGACTCTTTGTTGGCGAAAGTAACTCGGTGTCCCAAGTGCCAAAACTCGATTCGTGTGGGCACTAGTCATCGGCATGTTTGGGCCGAGTCAGGCGACCCTGTCGCCGACCCGAACGCCGTCAAGCAACACGCGAGGAAACTGGCTGAACGCGCTTCGTCCAGCAATGGGCAAGCTCCCAACGGCAAATCGAATGGTAACCAGCCGAACGGCACCGGCGGCCCAACCGGCGCGAGCGGTAGCACCAAAACCAGCGTCGCTGCCCGGCCGAACGGGAGCCCCACGGAGGCTCCGCGTAACGAAACAAACGGGGTCCGGAATACCAGGCCAAGTGCCTCGGGAGCCTTGGCAACCGGGGTCCGGTCTGATCGTCCAACCCCGATTCGTTGCTACAATTGTGGATCGTTATTGGTTGAAGACCAACCAAAATGCCCGTCGTGTATGACGGATCTAACCAAACCTGCGGGGCTGAGTACCACGTCGCTCGTGGTTCGATCACCTGTGGGCTTCAATCGATGGTTGGCCGCAACGGCTTTTGCCGGAGTCAAACTGCGGTACTTGGCCATCGCGCTGCACTTCGTGGTCACATTGTTCTTGGGAGTGATTTATGGCCTCGCGATGATGATGGCACCGCGTGAGGCTTGGACGGGGATTAGTATTGCCGCAGGGGTCGTGGCGCTAATGTACGTCTACATCGCCTACGCCTGTCATCGGGCGTGCTCCAATTTGGGCTATTCACTTCGCTGGTGGCAGCGAGCGTTTTGGTTGTGGGTTCTGCATTTCGCTCGCCAACGTCGATGGTCGTACGAGCCCGGAGACGAAGAAAACCGCCGCAGTATTCTGGACTTGCGTGGCAAGAACATCAATGACGTGACGCTCGTCCAACAAGTGAATCTGACGAACAGCGAAGTGCTGGACATTTCCGGGTGTCCCGTTTCGGATCGTGGGACCAAGGCCTTGCACTATTTGCGATCCCTGCGCTGTTTGGTTCTTGTTGGAACAGCCATCAGCAAAACTGAAGTGGCTCGGATACAGAAGTCGCTACCTAACTGTTGGATTTGGCACTGAACCTCATGGCCGAATACCTCTTTCTCACATGCCAGGCCGGCATGGAATCGTTGGTCAAGGCGGAGTACTTGTCGCAAGTCCCGACCGCACGTCTGGCCTTCTCCAAACGCGGCATTGTGACATTCAAGTTGCCGGACTTGGCCGAATCAAACCGAAACCATCGGCCACGTGGAATTCTGCCTCGAACGTATGGCACGAGCCTGACCCATGTACAAGTGAAGCCAAAAAGCTCGCCCACGCCAGGTGCCGAGTCGGGAAGCAAGAGGATCGGCGCCCGGCAGTTTCACGAACTGTTGCAAGATGCGATGCAGTTTGGTGATGCTGCAACGACCCGAGAATTGATTCAGGCAACCATCGCCGCCGCCGAACAAACTCAATTGGGCTCGTGGGACGGTTTACACGTCTGGGTTCGCGACGGCTTGCTGCCCGCGACGAATTGGAGCCGACTTCCGAATCTCGAATTACCGATCGGCTGGCAACGCTTTGTCGTTCAAATGACGGAAGCACTGCAAGCGAAAAACCTCGTGCCTCCAAACACGCGGTGCAATCAAAACGCCGAGTACGGCCAGCGCGTCTTGGACCTCTGCTTGGTGGAGCCCAACCAACTGATCGTGGGCCAACATCAAGTTCAGCACAGTTTCCAACGTTGGTCAGGCGGTGTGATCCCACCTGTTCCCTCAGCGGTACCACCCATTAGTCGCGCGTATTTCAAGATCCGTGAAGCCGTCAGTTGGGCGGGGTTGGACCTGCGGCCGGGACAAACCTGCGTCGAGATTGGTTCGGCCCCCGGCGGCAGTTGCCAATGGCTCTTGGAACAGGATCTGAAAGTCATCGGTATCGACCCGGCCGAAATCGACCCAACGGTCATCAATCATCCGAACTTTACCCACATTCGACGTCGCGGTCGCGAAGTCAAACGACAGGACCTGAAGAACTGCGATTGGTTGTTATCCGATGCCAACCTGCCGCCGAATTATGTGCTGGACACGATCGAAGACCTGGTCCGCCATCCGTTGATCAAGCCGAAGGGATTGGTGCTGACCCTCAAGCTTCCCGACACCAAACTATTGGAGCATTGGCACAGTTGGACGGAGCGGGTTGCAAGTTGGGGCTATACCAACACTCGCGGTCGTCAACTTGTCTTCAATCGCCAAGAGGTCTGCTTGGTTGCCACCAGATAACGGCAGGAACGAGCAAAATTTTCGACGCAATGGTTCTTATCGGTATAATTAGACGCGACCGGCCACTATGCCGCTGGATTTGGCCGTAATTATCGGCGAAACGGCTCTCCATGCTTCATAAGAGAGGCGTTTGAGTCGGTTGATCGTGGTCCCCCAGGATGGTTTGTACGCTATGCCTCCCCTAACTGAAGAGAATCCGGCAGAACCGTCACCGCAAGATGCTTCACCGACGACTTCGGACGTTCCACGCGAACCAGCGCCATCGCATACCGCTCTCAAGTGTTTTGCTCTGATCGCTCGGCATCACGGCGCGGAAGTCAATTTTGAACGAATTGCCCAAGATCATTCGTTAGCTCATGAAGAACCCAATCTCCGCAAACTGCTCCGGATCGCTCAAGATCATAAGTTCAAAGCCAAATACACTTCAATCAATTGGAAGCAACTGGGAAAAGCCGGCAAGGCGTGGCCAATCATGGCGCGTTTGTCCAATGGCAATTGGGTGATTTTGGTCGGGATGCGGGAGGAGATGGGCGAAAACGGCGTTTCGATTCAAAAAGTCGCCGTATACGATCCAATGGCCGCTGGTCAAGGCTTCTTGTTCATCACCCAAGAGCAACTGGAAGGCAAATGGAGCGGCCAAGCGTTGCTCCTGAAACGCAAAGTTTCGATCCTGGATAAAGAGCAACCGTTTGGATTGTCTTGGTTCATACCCGAATTTGCCAAACAATGGCGCACGTTCTTTGATGTCGGTGTTGCGGCCTTGGTGTTGCACTTGATCGCGTTGGTCACACCGCTGTACTTTCAAATTGTGATCGACAAGGTCTTGGTCAACTCAGCGGTTGAAACCTTGCGCGTGATCACGATCGGGATCGGCATCGCGCTGGTTTTCGATATGGTGCTAACGTATTTGCGCAGTTATCTCTTGTTGTACGCGACCAGCAAGGTGGACATTCGCGTTTCGACCCGCACCTTTCGGCACATGCTTGGCTTGCCGATGACGTTTTTCGAACACATTACGGCAGGCGTGCTGACCAAGCACATGCAACAGTCTTCGAAAATTCGCGAGTTTCTTTCCGGCAGCGTCTTCATGACGCTGTTGGACTCGACCGCGTTGGTGCTTTTTCTGCCGTTGCTGTTTTGGTACAGCTCGGAGCTGGCGCTGATCGTTGTGTTCTTTGCGGTCCTATTGATGATCACGATTGGCGTCCTCTTAGGTCCGTACCGTCGCCGTTTGGAAGAGTTGTATGTGGCGGAAGGCGGACGCCAAGCGATGTTGGTCGAAACGATCCACGGGATTCAAACCGTTAAAGCCCTGTCGATGGAACCGGCTCAACGCAAAAAGTGGGATGACACGTCGGCTCAATCGGTCAGCAGCCATTTTCGCGTGGGCCATATCAGTGCGATCGCCACGAGCTTGTCCAAGTACTTTGAAAAATTGATGACCGTCGTCGTGATCTTTTGGGGCGCTTCGCTCGTTGCCGACAACCAGTTATCGATCGGTAGCCTGATCGCATTCCAAATGATTGCTGGCCGCGTGACAGGTCCATTGGTGCAATTGGTGTCCTTGGTGCATTCGTATCAGGAAACCAAATTGAGCGTCAAGATGCTGGGCAATGTGATGAATCATCCGGTCGAGCAGGGATTGGGACGCGGACTTCGCATCGACATGCGGGGACAATTGGAATTCGAGAAAGTGACCTTCCAATACTCGGCCACGGCTGCCGCCGCCTTGGACCGTGTGTCATTCCAAGTGCCCGCCGGTAGCATTCTCGGGATCGTTGGTCGCAGCGGTTCGGGCAAGACCACGATCACGCGTTTGATCCAGGGCATGTACCAAGCTCAGTCAGGCGTCGTTCGCGTGGATGGTCTGGACATGCGCGAGTTGGATATCAGTCACGTGCGTTCGAATTTGGGCGTTGTGTTGCAGGAGAACTTTCTCTTTCGCGGCTCCGTACGCGAAAATATCTCGATGGCCAAGACGAACGCCAGTTTCCAAGAAATTGTATACGCGGCTCGTTTGGCCGGCGCGGCCGAGTTCGTGGAACGCATGCCTCAGTCGTACGATACGATCTTGGAAGAAGGCGGCTCGAACTTGTCCGGTGGCCAAAAGCAACGCTTGGCAATCGCGCGGGCTCTGCTAACCGATCCCAAGATCCTGATCCTGGACGAAGCCACCAGTGCGTTGGACCCGGAAAGCGAAGCTATCTTGCAACGCAATCTCAGCAAGATTGCCGCCGGACGAACTTTAGTGATCGTGTCGCATCGCTTGTCAACATTGACCAACTGCGACCAAATCATCGTCTTGAAAGACGGGCAAATCGAAGGGGCCGGCAAACACGCGCAACTGTTGGACAGCTGTGGGACTTATCAAGATTTATGGCGGCAACAAGCTGGCTTTGCCAAACGCTAACAACCAACGTCCGGCGAATCGCCGCCAGTGGAGTCGACCATGAGTGAAATCAAAGAACCAACCGCCCAGACCAACAATGGCGGCATAGACCCGGAGCAACGTGAAACGCTCAAGCAAGGGATCGCGAAAGCCGTTGCCGACCGAGTCCAAGCCGCTCGGGAAGGAAGATTGGGACCGAACCAAGGTGCCGACACAAAGGCGTCGGGCGCTTCGGCGGTCGCCACGAAAAAACCGCAGCCGGCGGAAAACGAGAAGCTGCAAAAGATTGGCCCCGTGTTCGTGGACTTTCAACCCGACGCCATTGAACTCGAAGTCACTCCGGTACCGGGTGGGTTGCGTTGGGTCTTGTACACCGTGACGCTCTTCTTGCTGACAACCGTCGCGTGGGCCTATTGGACTAAGCTGGAAACGTTTGTCGTTGCCCAAGGAAAACTAGTGCCCATCTCCGAACCGGTTCTGATTCAAGCGACATCCGGTTCGCCGGTTCGCCAGATCCACGTGCGGTTTGGCGACATCGTGCGAGCGGGTGATTTGTTGGCGACCTTGGATGCGACGATACCACAAGCCGATTTTGAGAGCTTGAGCAGCCGACTGCATTCCGCCGAGGCTCGCATGGCTCGGCTCTTGTCCGAACAATCCGGTGCCGAAACGTTCGAGTTAGGAACGAATTCCGGCTCACCGTACTGGCAAGCGGAAGCGGCGCTGTTCCGCTCTCGTCAATTGGCCATGGAAAGTCAAATCGCCGAGATCGCGGCCGAAATCAGCGGCTTCAATGCCAAGACTCAGGGAAATACCGAAGAAATCGCTGGCTTGCAGGATGCACTGGCGATTCACCGACAGGTTGAAGAACGCTTGCGTGGGTTGGTCGAAAAAGGGGCTCAAACGGAGACCGCCTATTTGAGCCAAAAACTCAATCGACAAGAGGCCGATTTGAAAATCAACAATTTGGTCAACCAAAATAAGCAATTGCAACACGAGCTAACTGCCAGCCGGAAACGGCAACAAAGAGTGACCGTGGACCGCATGGCGGAAGTCAACGAAAAGATTGTTGAAACCAGTAAAGAGATCAACGTCCTGAAAGCGGACTTGGACAAGGCCATACGGATGATCGAATTGTCGGAACTACGAGTCCCGACGGATTTGCCGTACGACGAGTTTTTCGTGCTGGAGGCATCCGAGCGGACAACCGGCAGCGTGGTTCGCGAAACCGATCCGTTGTTCAAGCTGATGCCGACCAAGGACCCGTTGCGGATCGAAGCCGAAGTGGCCGGCAAAGACATTGGCGAAATTCGGATCGATGACCCAGTGGTCATCAAACTGGACGCTTTGCCGTACCAAAAACACGGAACGCTGAAAGGACACTTGGCGACAATCAGCGAAGGCGCGTTCGAGAAAAAAGAAGGGCAACCTGAAACGACGTTTTTCAAGTCCTACGTCACTCTCGATGACCGAACGATCCAAAACAAACCCATGAATTTCCGGATCGTGCCCGGCATGACCTGCAAAGTCGAGATTCGAGTCGGTTCGCGCCGCGTGATCGATTATTTCCTCTACCCGCTGTTCCGCCACATGGACGAAAGCCTCCGCGAACCATCCCCGCGCGCCCAATAACGATGCGGGGTGATCAATCCGTTTACGGATATTCCAATCCTGTCAAGCTTCCGGTGCTCGTGCCAAATGATTCGGCTTCGATGCCCAGTCGTTGCAGCATCGTGACGTAAAGATTGCACAGAGGCGGTGGATTGTCAGGATCGAAGGCGAGGTGCTGCCCGTGCCGATAGCCACCGCCGGCGACCAACACGGGAAGATTCTTGGTGGAGTGGCTGCTGCCATCGCCCAGGTTGCTGCCCAGAAAAACAGTGGTCTGATCCAATAAGCTCGAGCCTTCCTCTTGCGACTGCTTGAGTTTCGCAAACAAGTCCCGCACCAACTT
>JAUXWY010000276.1 GCA_030681235.1 Pirellulaceae bacterium
ACGCTCGCAAGTCCGGACGCTTTGTACCCAAGATGAAAACCGATCGGCCTACTTGCAGACGTGTCTGAAGCCGGACTGGTCCTACGGCCTTCAAACCCAGCCCTGCTGATGTAGCGAGAAGCCGAAAAAATCCGCCGAGTAAATCGGCGGGATTTCCGATACTCGCAGCGCTGTGGCGATTCACACCCAAGATCAAACCACGAGCAAGCGCCGCCCCTGCACCGGTTCATCCGGTCGGAGCGGAAGCTTTGAAGTTAGAGAGCAACCCCGCGGAGAGAAGCGGTCGAGAGACAGATCTGTTTAGCAAACAAACTCCAACCGAGACCGCAACGGCTTACGCTCGCAAGTCCGGACGCTTTGTACCCAAGATGAAAACCGATCGGCCTACTTGCAGACGTGTCTGAAGCCGGACTGGTCCTACGGCCTTCAAACCCTGCCCTGCTGATGTAGCGAGAAGCCGAAAAAATCCGCCGAGTAAATCGGCGGGATTTCCGATACTGGACGGCCAGCGGCTGGCTCCGATGTTTTGACTGGATGGCGACGTCCGGGCCCGACGACCGCGAGGGAACCGATTTCCCGGGGTCGGGCTCCGAAGGTTGACAATCGGTACCGGATCAAGTCTCATGGTTACTGGACCCAGACAGAAGCGGGCAAGTCATTTGATGTGGGGCGCTTTCGTCTCGCACAATCAACGCACAAGGAATTTTCAATGAATCGCCAATCTCATACTGGTTTAGACAGCCATACGAACGCGAACTCGACCGAGGGCGTCGATCGCCGCAAGTTCTTGGTCGCAGCCACGGGAGCTGTAGGTATCGCTGCCGGTTTTAGCAGCTCGTTGGCTTTCGGTTCGGACGGGCAGCCGATCGCCGACGCTTACTCGTTGCCGAAATTAACGTACGACTACAATGCCTTGGAGCCGTTCATCGACGCCAAGACGATGGAGATTCATCATACGAAGCATCATCAAGCGTACATCACCAACGCCAATAAGGTTTTGGCCGACCACGCGGAACTCGCCAAGCTCAGCCCTGAGAAGTTGGTTCAATCTCTAGATCAAGTTCCAGAAGCGGTGCGGACCACGTTGCGGAATAACGCGGGCGGTCATGTGAATCACACTTTGTTTTGGGAGATCATGGCTCCCGGTAAAGGTGGCAAGCCGCAAGGCAAGTTGATGGAAGCGATCCAGGGTAAGTTTGAGAGTTTCGAGAATTTTCAAACGGCCTTTAATCAAGCCGCGACCACTCGGTTTGGCAGTGGATGGGCGTGGTTGGTCAAGAGTGAAAAGGGCTTGGAAGTCACCAGCACTGCGAACCAAGACAGCCCACTGATGGACGGCAAAACACCGTTGTTGGGTTTGGACGTGTGGGAGCATGCTTATTACTTGCACTATCAAAACCGCCGCGTCGATTACATCACCGCCTGGTGGAACGTCGTCAATTGGGATGCCGTCGCCAAGCGATTTGCGTAGGCTTCCCGCGGTCAAAGAATCCATTCGTTCCGACGCGATAGCAATCCGTCGCGTCGAGTTGGACGATTGGGTTCATTGAACGCATGGGTGGATCGATCACTGACGATGACGATCGACCGAACATTCCCCCTGAGTCTATTTGCCGATACTGTTCGGTGTCATACTTGCGGCTGTTGTATTTCTCGCGGTGTTTTTTTGTTTGCGATTGTCAGTTACCTGCAATCAGGAGGTCTAGCGTTTCATTGCCAAAAGGACTTACCCGCGTCCCAGCAACGATCGTTGCACTTCTCATCGTCGTACTATTGTCGAGCTGGCAATTTTCCACCGTGATTGGAGAGCGAACGCTCAGTACCGGACTGGGCACGGAATCATTCGCTGAAAATTTCGGGTGGCCATTAGTTGCTGTCACAAGGACAGTCGATCGAACCTTCAATCCGCGTGACTTCATCAGCCATTCCAAGGGTGCCAAGGCTTACACGGTGACCCACGATTCAACCGAAAAAAATTATTGGCATGTCGTGCTTAACGTGGCGACAATTACTTCTTTGGCGGTCCTTTCCTATGTTGCGATTTGGACTGTCGCGTTGGCAACATCTCATGAGTTTGTTAACCTTGCTTTGCTTCTAATGGTAATTCCGTTTCTGGCATTTCCAATGTTGCATCCGTCAGGGAACTTTGCGGAATTGGTGCCAAGCTCGCTTGACCAATTTCTTCAAATACAGTTTTCGCAGGTTGAATCTACTGTCGTGTCACTGGTTCTGTTTGCCTACATTCTGTTTGAATCGCGACCGAAAAATTGGGGCATTTGGGCATTGCTTGTATTGATCGCCCACGCGTTCATCGGCTATTTTCTGATAGTCGTCCGATCGGAGGGTGGATTGAGATGGTGAGGGGGGGAGCGATTTTGGGGCGTTAGGGTTACTCATGGAGTCCAGATTGAGTATCGCGACGGATCATTTTTTGGGCAGATATTCTGTGCAATGTGCGATTGTTTGCGAAAGGAATGCGAGTCGAACCCTGCCGTGCTCCGGAGTCGGCCACCGGATCGAAATCCAATGATGAGTCTTCACCGTCGACCTGACCTGCATATACGTTTCGATGAACCAAAGTTTGTCCCTCGACCGCTTCTCTTGCGGCTGCCGTATACATCGTAGTGGTGAATCCTGGGCTCCACCGAGATGAACTCGGTTGCGGCCCGGTCTCCTGCCGAAAAGGCCCCATGCTATTCAAAAGCCCGCACAGCTATTCAAAAGCCATTTCTTGTTTCTTAAGACAAATACGGAATCCCGTCAACTCTTGTTGTAAAGCCCCACCGCAACTTCTAGAATCGAATCGACACGTGGAGCCCTATCCCCAAAAGGGTCTGCCCCTCTCTGGCGAGTCTCGTAAATCGGTTAGAAAACCGACTCGCCTCCAAAGGGTCAGCCCCGGGTCACCCCCTTTTTGGATAGGCTCTTAACTTAATCTATCTGGCAGCACGTTGACCGACGCTTAGGGACCAGACCGAACCCAAGTGTTGCCGTTTCCAACAAACATTCGTTTTCGCTTCGCCTAAAATCCTTCATCTGAAGTTCAATCCAACTTCCGGAGCGATCGGGGCGCTCGCTCTACTATCAGCATCCGCCGACACGTTCGACGCCGAAAATCCCGCCGATTTACTCGGCGGATTTTTTCGGTTTCTCGCTACAAGCACTGGGGAAATCCCGCCGATTTACTCGGCGGATTTTTTCGGTTTCTCGCTACTTCAGCGGGGCGGGTTTTGAAGGCCGTGGGACCGATCTTGCTTCAGACAAGACTGCAAGTAGGCCGATCGCTTTTCATCTTGGGTACAGAGCGATCGGACTTGCGGGCGTGATCCGTTGCGGTCTCGGCTGGGTTTGTTTGCTAAACTAGTTTGTCCCTCGACAGCTTCTCTTGCGGCGGCCGAGTGCGCCTTAGGAATTGTCCTGAATCAAATTCCCG